>JAKFXR010000027.1 GCA_021731285.1 Polaromonas sp.
GTCCAGAAAGGTGCGGGTGGCAAAAATATCAAACACGCTCGGCTGCAGAGGAATGATCACCTTGTCGGCCAGCTTGATCACATCATTGAAGCGCCACCCATGCAGACCACCGGGGGTATCCAGAACAACGTGGGTCGTTCCCTTGGGAGGTTTGACAATCATGTCGGCGTTGACGTCCCAGGTGGTGATGCGGCGAGCGCCTGGGGGACGCAGCCCCAGCCAGAGGCGCGACGATTGCTGGCGATCCGCATCGCCGAGCATGACCTCATGGCCCCGGCTGGCAAAGTAACCCGCAACATTGGTGGCCAACGTCGTTTTACCGACGCCGCCCTTGGGATTGGCAATCACAACCACAGGCATACGAATCTCCTGAAATTTTTACGTATGGTAACGGCAGCCGGTGCACCGCTCGAGAATTTTGATGAAACAGGGGTCCCGCCCTTTGTTGACAAGGCAACATTGCTATATATTTAATAGCAATCAAGCCTTGCCGTTGCTTGCGGCAGGTGCTGCGAGTCAAGAGCCCTGAACTCAGTTACGCAGTTCCTGGGATTCCTTGCGCATTTTCTCCGTAGCCCGCCGCTCCTGGCAAACCGGGTGATTGGCAAAAGCCGGTTTGGCGCACTGCTCGTTCATGCATATCTGGAAGCCCAGCATCACGCGGTTCTCGCATGCCTGGTTCGGGTTGGAGCTGGCCACGGGTGCCTTGGCCTGTTCTTGAACAGCTGCTGCGGGGGCCTCCGCCGCTGCAGGCTTGGCCGGTGCGGTTTTGGCGGGCAAAACCTTTTCGACCACTGCGGCGATGCGCTTGGCAACCGGCTTCGACGCTGCGCTGAGAGGGGCGGATGCTACAGCACGCGCCGCGGTGGCTGGCGCAACATTTCCGGGCGCTGTCGTAGCCTCGGAGGATGAAGATGGCACCGCAGGTGCGGCCACCTCACTGGTCGCGGCAGGCCCACCGGACATGAACTTGAAACCGATTCCTGCAACAGCCAGCAGAGCCACACCGGCAAAAATATACACGGGCGTTTTTGACTTGCCAACCTGGCTTGCAGGCTCTTTTGAAATTTCTTGCGCTTGAGGCGGTGCGATTTGCGCTTGCGGTGGAGAGACAGGCACAGGCGCGGGGGTCGCTACTGCCATCACAGTGGCTTCCGGGTCAGGGGATCCGCTGGGAACAGCCACCGCCTCCGGCTCTGCCGCATTGCCGGCCTGCAAGCGGGCCCATTCGGTCACCGGCTCCTGGGCAACCGTAGCAGTCACCGTGCTGGTGACCGTGCCAGTGCCCGATCCGTCGGCCACGCTGTTACCCGTCAGTTTTTTGAGGCGCCGACGGGCCAGGTCGGCGTAAATACCCGAGGGAAATTTATCCAGAAAACCTTCCAGGTCTTCGAGATCTTCGGTGTCCTTGATGTCCTTCCAGTAGACCAGCTCCAGTTCCTGCGTCACCGTCGAACCGGTGTCGGTGCCCGAAGAACGCAGCCTGGTGGAAGTGGATCCGCCGGCAAGCGATCCGCGCATGCCCGTGTCCGTGGCAGTGCCGCCAGCGCGGCCAGGCTGGCTGGGCGGGGGAACAATGGTCGGGTCAGCCACCTGGCTGCTGGCATCCTGCAGGGCCTGCGCAAATTCCTGCGCGGTCGCAAACCGCTGGTCGCGCTTTTTGGCGAGGGCACGCGCCATCACTGCATCAATGGCCGGAGGCAGCAGCTCATTGAACGAGCTGGGGGCTGCAGGCGTGTGGCTGACGATTTGCTGGATGATGGAAAAGTCGGTGTCGCCATCAAATGGCCGCTTGCCAGTCAGCAACTGGTACAGGACGATGCCAGCCGCGAAGAGATCCGAGCGTGCGTCCACGGGCAGTCCCTGCACCTGCTCCGGGGACATGTATTTAAGGGTCCCGACCATGGTTCCCTGTGTCCGCGTGGCTTCGCCGGAGTCCTGGATGCGCGCCACCCCGAAATCCGTGAGTTTGACCCGGCCATTGGCTTCGATCAGCAAATTGGCCGGCTTGACGTCCCGGTGAACGATGCTCTGCCGGTGTGCATATTCCAGCGCAGACAAAAGCTCGCGGACCATGCCGAAAGACTGCTCCAGCGTGTAGCGCTTTCCGCCATCGAGGTGGTGTTTGAGGTCCTCGCCCTGGATGAACTCCATGACCAGGTAAGCCATGTCGCCATGGCGATCCGAGTCGTAGACGCTGACAATGTTGGGGTGCTGAAGGCGGGCCGCCGAGCGGGCTTCGGTCTTGAAGCGTGCCTCGTATTCAACGGCGGCTTCCTCGGACAGGTTTTCGACCTTGATGGTCTTGATCGCAACACGGCGGTCCAGATTCGGATCCAGCGCCTCATACACGAGCCCCATCGCGCCTTTTCCGAGAACGCGGATGATGTCATACCGACCCAGCTTTTGCAGACTCATGGATTACTCGGACCCCGCGGCAAGATACGTTTGGAAACAGTCGATTCTAGGGCCTCAGCTGCCGATCGAAAAATTGAGGACAGGACTGCCTTCCTTGCGTTCGCAGCCGGCGGAGATCTGTCCGCTGCCCACCAGATAACACTCCGTGCGGCGCAACACCACCGCTTCACTCTGGTTGCCAAAATACACCCAGGTGCCATAGCTCGACGCATCCGAAAGAACAAACTGCCCGCCGCGCCACTCGAGGGTGGCATGCATCCTGGAAACGCGCGGGTCGTTCAGGGCCAGGGACGCGCCTGCACCCCGGCCTATGGAGGCCTTGGGGCTGCCGGCATGGAGTTTGAGAACCTGCTCCCCCGCCACAAGCTCCAGAACCACCGGCGCGGTATTGGCCACCATCGACCGCCCCATCATGGTGGCGTCTTCGTCGCGGCCGGACTGCCATTCCACACGATAGATGTGGCTGGTCTCGGCCTTGCCCCGCAGGTGAATGGGCCCCAGACTGCGCAAAGCAGCGCGTTGCAGGGGAGCCAGGGCCGTCCAGACATTCTGGGTGGTGAGAATCTGCGCCGCTCCGGCCAGATCGGCCAGACGCGCTGCAGAATTGACCGTATCGCCAAAACAGTCGCCGTCAATCTCGACGACCTCTCCCGACTCAATGCCCATCTGCATCTGCACCGGCGCACCGCTGCCGCCGGGCTGGATGGGGTTTTCGAGCAGACGTTTCTGGATGCTGATACAGGCAGCCAGGGCATCGCCCTCGTGCGGAAACACCACAAACAGGCCGTCACCCAACAACTTGACGACACGGCCCTGGTGCTGCTGGAAGTCCTGGCTCAAAGCACTAACCAGTTGTGTGACGAAACGCGAAGCAGTTTCGTCACCCAGACGCTCAAACATGCTGGTACTGCCGACCACGTCGGCAAAAACGACGGTTGTCATGACCCGCCGCCTGTCACGGGCAAAGCGGCGCAAGCAGGGTTGGGCAGTGGCGCTTCAGCTTTGATGTGCATCTGCCGGATTTTCACAGAAAAGCGCCGGGGAGACGATGTGAGGTTTTACCCTGCCCGCAAAACGGCCATGAACACTAGCGCAGGCCGTCCCACAGCAGCTTGCTGCCCGTGAGAAACATGCCCAGATAGAGCAAGCGGTAAAACAGTACGGGATTGATGCGCCTGGCCAGCCGCACGCCTACCCACACCCCCATGGGCGCCAGCGGCAGCAGAACCAGTGACGTGCCCATGTTGCGCATATCCAGCAGGCCCAGCCAGGCGTAGGGGATCCATTTGGACAGATTGATGACAAAGAAAAAGAAGGACAGGGTGGCAGTGAAAGTAAGCGGCGACAGACGCAGCGGAATCACATAAGCGCTGACAGGGGGTCCACCGGCATGCGCAATAAAACTGGTGAAACCCGAGGTCACCGTCAGCAGCGCGCCCAGCCAGCGCGGCGGCGGCGGACTGTCGGGTTGGGGCGGAAACAGCAGGCGCTGGGCCAGAAACAGCAGCGTGAATGCGCCCACCACGGCGGCCACCGTGGACGCTGACAGCACCTTGAAGAGCAGCATGCCAACGACGGTACCCACCAGACCAAAAGGAACCAGGAACTTCACCAGCCGCATGTCGAAATTCTTGCGGAAGGCCGCCATGCCCAGCAGGTCGATGGCAAACAGCACCGGCATGAGGATGGCCGCGGCCTGCGGCACCGTCACCGCCATTGCCATCAGCGGCACGGCCAGCGAGCCCAAGCCCGCGCCGAAGCCGCTTTTGCTGACGCCCAGCAGCAATACCGCGGGTACCGCTACCAGATAAAAAAACGGGTCAGAGATGAACGGGAGAACCAAACCTAGGGCCCCGCAAGCTCGAGGTAGGCCTGCCGCGTTTCGGGCGCCACGGCATCGAGCAACTGCGCATGCGACGTCCGGTGCCGCACCAGCATGCGCGCCGACGCCACGGTTCTGGACCTGCAATACCAGTGACAGGTGTGTTGCAGCAAAAACAGTTCGGCCGACAGTGTGAACGCCCTTTTGCGGGGGGACCGGTCCATCCCGCTTTTTGCACTGCGGCTCACGCCTGCTGCGTGAATGGCCAGGGCCTGGCGCAGGTCAAAAGTTGATCCAGGGAAAAGCTTCCAGGCATAAGGCAGTGACCAGGGCAGCTTGCTCACCCGAAGTTGGTCAGCATCCAGGGTCGCCAGCCCCGCAACGAATCGGCCAAGCTGCTCGCACAGCGCCTGTTCAGAAGGCGACTGCAAATTCCATATCTGGGTGCGGCGCTCGGGGTCCTGCTCAGACAGGGCACGCATATACCCCTCGGTCAGGCCCTCCATGAGTTTTTCTATCTGGTACTTGCCCAAGTGGCTTGCCAGCAGGGCAATGCGCCTGCGCTGATCCCGGGCATTGAGCATGTACAAGCCCAGGCTGGTCATCAGCACCAGCAGAACAATTAATTCCATCACTGCGTCGCGGTCGTTGGCAAGACCTCAGTGTAGTGCTCGCCCGCGCCCGACGGCGCTCCGGCCAGACTAGACCCGCTCAAGCACCAGCGCAATCCCCTGCCCCACGCCAATGCACATGGTGCACAGGGCGTAACGACCGCCGGTGCGGTGCAACTGGTTGACCGCCGTGGTGACAAGCCGCGCGCCGGATGCGCCCAGCGGGTGGCCCAGCGCAATCGCACCGCCGTTCGGGTTGACGCGCGCGTCGTCGTCCTGCAAACCCAGCAGGCGCAGCACTGCCAGGCCCTGGGCAGCGAAGGCTTCATTGAGTTCAATCACGTCCATTTGCGCCAGGCTCAGGCCTGTCAGTGCCAGCACTTTTTCGGTTGCGGGTGCGGGGCCTATGCCCATGATGCGCGGCGGCACACCGGCCGTCGCCATACCGACGATGCGGGCGCGCGGCGTCAAACCGTTTTCCCGGGCAGCCTCTTCATTGGCGATCAACAAGGCGCAGGCGCCGTCGTTCACGCCCGAGGCATTGCCGGCAGTCACGCTGCCATCGGGCCGCACCGCGCCCTTGAGTTTGGCCAAAGCGTCCATGGAGGTTTCGCGCGGGTGCTCGTCCTTGCTGACCACCACCGGATCACCCTTTTTCTGCGCAATCGTCACCGGCGTGATCTCGGCGTCAAAGAAGCCTGACTTCTGCGCCGCGACCGCCTTGAGCTGCGAGGCCAGCGCCATCCTGTCCTGGTCTTCGCGGCTGATCTTGTAGTCAGTGGCGACGTTTTCCGCCGTCTCCGGCATGGCATCAACGCCGTACTTTTCCTTCATCAGCTTGTTGACGAAACGCCAGCCTATGGTGGTGTCATAGATTTGCGCGGCGCGGCTGAAAGCGCTTTCGGCCTTGGCCATCACGAAGGGCGCCCGGCTCATGCTCTCGACGCCACCGGCGATCATCATGCGGGCCTCGCCTGCCTTGATCGCGCGGGCAGCCGAACCCACCGCATCCATGCCAGAGCCGCACAGGCGATTGATGGTGGCACCGGGCAGTTCCAGCGGCAAACCGGCCAGCAAGGTGGCCATGTGGGCCACATTGCGGTTGTCTTCGCCTGCCTGGTTGACGCAGCCGTAAATCACATCGGTCACGGCCAGCCAGTCCACCTTCGGGTTGCGCGCCATCAGCGCCTTCAGCGGCACGGCACCCAGGTCGTCGGTGCGCACACTGCTCAAGGCGCCGCCATAACGGCCGAAGGGCGTGCGGATGGCATCACAGATAAAGGCTTGATGGGTCATGAGGGTTGCTCCGTAAATTAAAAGGGTTGTGCATGCGGCGCTCGCCGCGGTGGTATCAGCTCGCGATGGGCAAGCCGATCAATGTTTCAAGGCCGGTGTGCGTGAGCCCGCCAACCATATCGACCAGCTTCAAGCCTTGCGGCGTGCAATCCAGCGTGGCCAGTTCGGTGTAAATCCGTTTGACGCAGCCAATGCCGGTCATGGGGTAAGTGCAGGTTTTGACCACCTTGCTCTGCCCCTGTTTGGTGAGCAGGTCCATCATCACCCAGGTTTGTCTGGCGCCAACGGCCAGGTCCATGGCCCCACCGACCGCGGGGATGGCGCCTGGCTCGCCGGTGCTCCAGTTGGCCAGGTCGCCCGTGGCGGAGACCTGAAAAGCGCCCAGGACACAGATGTCCAGATGGCCGCCACGCATCATGGCAAAGCTGTCGGCATGGTGAAAATAAGAGCCGCCCCTGAGCAGGGTCACAGGCTGCTTGCCCGCGTTGATCAGGTCAAAGTCTTCGTCCGCCTCCAGCGGAGCCGGGCCCATGCCCAGAATGCCGTTTTCACTTTGCAGGACAACCTCGATGCCAGATGGCAAATGGTTGGCCACCAGGGTCGGCATGCCTATGCCCAGGTTGACATAGGCGCCGTCATGGATGTCGCGTGCCACCCGGGCCGCGAGCTGGTCTTTGCTGAGTCGCTGATAAGTTGCCATGCTCAGGCCGCCAGTTTGAAGCCGCCGGCCGAGGTGGCCTGCCGGTCTATCCTCACCACCCTGTGCACATAAATGCCCGGGGTGACGATGTGTTCGGGGTCCATGTCGCCCAGCTCGACAACCTCGTGCACGGTAGCCACCGTGAGTCTGGCTGCCGTGGCCATGACGGGACCGAAGTTGCGCGCGGCCTTTCGGTAGGTCAGGTTGCCCCAGCGGTCCCCCTGCTCAGCCTTGATCAGTGCCACGTCGCCGTGAATCGGCATTTCGAGCACGTAGTGCCTGCCATGGATCTCCCGCGTCTCCCGGCCTTTGGCCAGCTCTGTCCCAAAGGCTGTCGGCGAGAAAAACGCGCCAATCCCCGCGCCTGCGGCTCGTATGCGCTCGGCCAGGTTGCCTTGGGGCACCAGTTCGAGTTCGAGTTTGCCGGAGCGGTACAAGCCATCAAAAACATGGCTGTCCGCCTGGCGCGGAAAGCTGCAGATGATTTTGCGCACCCGCCCCGTTTTCAGCAGCGCCGCCAGGCCTGTATCGCCATTGCCGGCATTGTTGTTGACCACGGTCAAATCCCTGGCGCCTTGCGCGATCAGGCCGTCAATCAGTTCATTGGGAATGCCCGCGGTGCCGAAGCCGCCTATCAGCACCGTCGAGCCGTCCTGCACACCGGCCAGCGCGTCAGCCACCGACCGGGCTATCTTGTTGATCATGAAACTGCTCCGCAGCGCAAACAAAACTGGATGGGATGATTGATATTTGTTCGTATAACGAACAAATGTTCGTATAATGAATTCTAGGAGATTTTATTCCCCATGGCAATGACAGCGTCTTCGCACGCATCTGACGGTCTGCCCGGTCCCACGCCGGGAGACAGCTATGTGCAATCGTTCGCCCGCGGGCTGGAGGTGATCCGCTCCTTCAGCGCGCTCTCACCCCGACAGACGCTGAGCGAGGTCGCTGCGCGCAGCGGCCTGAGCCGCGCCGGTGCGCGCCGCATCCTGCTGACGCTGCAGACACTGGGGTATGTCAGCAGCGACGGCAAGTATTTTTCGCTGACGCCCCGCATCCTCGATCTCGGGTTTGCCTACCTGTCGTCCATGCCGATATGGAACACCGCCGAGCCTGTCATGGAGGGACTGGCCCGGGAAGTGAAGGAGTCATGCTCTGCGGCGGTGCTGGACGGCACGGACATCGTGTACGTCATGCGCGTGTCCACCCACAAGATCATGAGCATTGCTTTGGGCGTGGGTTCACGGCTTCCGGCCTATTGCACCTCCATGGGTCGCGTGCTGCTGGCGGCAGCTCCCGACAAGGAGGTCATGGCCTGCCTGAAGGCCTCGCAACCGAAGCAGCTGACCCGCCACACCATCACCGACCTGGAGGCCTTGCGATCGAAAATCGCGCAGACCCGCAAACAGGGCTGGTGCCTGGTCAATCAGGAATTGGAGGAAGGCCTGGTGTCCATGGCCGCACCCATTCACGACCGGCTGGGCCGCACGGTGGCTGCGCTCAATATCAGCGGCCAGGTGAACCGTACCAGCGCCAAGGTCATGCAGGACACCATGCTCGCGCCATTGCTGAACGCCGCGCAATCGATTTCGCGGCTGCTCAGCGTTCAGGGCTCTTCAGCGGGGAGCTAGGAAGTTCCCGACGGACCCCAGGGAACAGCCCCCGTCGGGGGCAGGAAGCTACACGCAGTGAGCGACCGTGGGGGCTACGACTTGCGGCTGCCCATCACAAGCACAACCGCACCCAGAACAACGGCGCCAATGCTGAGCCATTGGGGGAAGTTGACGGTTTTCTCTTCTTTCACTGTCAACTGGATGGGGCCGATTTTTGCGGCCGTCTTGTCCTGCGTGAAACTGAAGCCGCCGGTGAAAAAGCCAGCCAGGCCCAGCACGATCAGCACAATGCCGGTGATTTTGATTGCATTCATGGAAGTCTCCTCGCCGGATGATGGATAAAAAGGGTGCGCATGCCGGAACCACGCACTGTGCCTCTAATCTATGCGAAGTGTCCCGGAAAGTCCGTAGGACATTGCCGACGGGCTGCTTCAGGGAGCTCTGCAGCCATGCTACGCTTGCCGCATGTTCACCCCGTCGCAGGCCGATGTTCGCCGATTCTTCTGTTCAGTTTATGCCAAAGCCCGCACCGGACAGCCGCTTGAAGCTATAGAAATAATAGCAAGCCAGTGGCTGGAAGAGCATCCCGAGTACCACGCCGACTTTGCTGATGCAGACGCCGCGTTGAAGAAGATGTACGACGTGGATGCGGGCAAGACCAACCCGTTTTTGCACCTGTCCATGCATTTGTCGATCAGCGAGCAGTGCTCCATCGACCAGCCGCGCGGCATCCGCCAGGCGGTTGAACTGCTGACTGCGCGGCGCAACTCCCTGCACGATGCGCACCACGAGGCCATGGACTGCCTCGGACAGATGGTCTGGGAAAGCCAGCGTGCGGGCAGGCCGCCAGACGGCGACGCTTACATCGCCTGCGTGCAGCGCCACGCCACAAGAGACTAGCCCCCACGGTTGCTCACTGCTTGTAGCGCCCTGCCCCACTAGGGAGCCGCTGCGCCTGCGGACCGGCAAAACCGGACCCGCGGCCCCTGCTTGACAAGAGAAGTGCCTGGTTGCTCACGGCTGCGCTCAGGCCTATAGGCCACAAAAAAAGCCGCTGTGTCAGCGGCTTTTGCAGGGTTTCGAAGCGGTCTAGCGGAATTTCTTCTGCGGCACGACTTTGAGGTCACCTTCCACCGAGGCCATGTAATTGGCCAGTTGCTTCAACTCGGCGTTGCTGTACTGCTTGGCCATGCCCGCCATGATGGCGTTGCCACGGCCCACCTTGGGGTTGTTCTCGGTCTTGTAGGCTTTAAGCGCCACGAAGAGGTAATCGGCGTGCTGGCCACCGAGCTTGGGATAGCTCGGGTCGATGGGCTTGCTGAAGTCGGCGCCGTGGCAGGAGGCGCAATTGGCCTTGGCCAGCAAGGCCGCCACTGCGGGTGTAGGCGTCTTCGCCGTTCTCGCAACCGGCGCGGCACTCTCTGCAACGCCATGGGCGCTGTAATACGCCGACAGGTCCGCAATGTCCTGGTCGCTCAGGGTCTCGGAAATGCCGCGCATGGTGGGGTGCTTGCGCTCGCCTTTTTTATAGGCGTTGAGCGCTGCCGTGAGGTATTTGGCGCTCTGGCCGGAGATCATGGGGACCTTGTAGACCTCGGGAAAACTGGCCTGGTAGCCCTTGATGCCATGGCAACCGATGCACATGGCGTTTTTTGTTTCGCCGGCTTTGACATCACCCTTGATGTCCTGGGAATAGGCAGACACCGTCACGAATGAGACAGCAATGGCGAATATCGTGGTGAACAGCTTGGTCATTTTGCGCGCACAATCAGAAGGGAATTGCTATATAAAACAGTCTCCGATTA
Source organism: Polaromonas sp. (assembly GCA_021731285.1). Taxonomy (GTDB): domain Bacteria; phylum Pseudomonadota; class Gammaproteobacteria; order Burkholderiales; family Burkholderiaceae_C; genus Polaromonas. The sequence continues at coordinate 10,269 of JAKFXR010000027.1, forward strand.
TATCTGGGCCTGCGGTGGCCAAGTCAGGCCCGCTCCTGATCACCGCAGATTCGCCCGCACTCCTGGCCCTACCCGCTGCAAACCATGAAATTCCAAGGCTCCAAAAACTACGTCGCCACCCAGGACCTGATGCTGGCCGTCAACGCGTCGGCCACCCTGAAAAAGCCCCTGCTCGTCAAGGGCGAACCCGGCACCGGCAAAACCATGCTGGCCGAGGAAGTGGCGCAGGCGCTCAAGCTGCCGCTGCTGCAGTGGCACATCAAGTCCACCACCAAAGCACAGCAGGGCCTGTACGAATACGACGCGGTCTCGCGCCTGCGCGACTCGCAGCTGGGCGACGCCAAGGTCAAGGACATCCACAACTACATCGTCAAGGGTGTGCTCTGGCAGGCCTTCACCGCCGACGAGCCGGTGGCGCTGCTGATCGACGAGATCGACAAGGCCGACATCGAGTTTCCCAATGACCTGCTGCGCGAGATTGATCGCATGGAGTTTTATGTGTACGAGACACGTGAGCTGATCAAGGCCAAGCACCGGCCTTTGGTTTTCATCACTTCGAACAATGAGAAAGAGCTGCCGGACGCCTTTCTGCGCCGCTGTTTTTTCCACTACATCAAGTTCCCCGACGCCGATACGATGAAGCAGATCGTCGACGTGCATTTCCCGGGCCTGAAAAAAGAGCTGCTGGCCGCGGCCATGAAAACCTTTTACGACGTGCGCAACCTGCCGGGCCTGAAGAAAAAGCCCTCGACGTCCGAGCTGCTTGACTGGCTCAAGCTGCTGGTCGCCGAAGACATTCCACTCGAGGCCCTGCAGAGCAAGGAAGACAAGGTTGCCGTGCCGCCGCTGGTGGGCGCACTGCTGAAGAATGAGCAGGACGTGACACTGTTTGAAAAACTGGTGTTCATGCAACGACACAACCGTTAAGAGGCCTGTTCCCCATGACGCAAGACACCCGCAAACTGCTGATCGAGGGCCTGTCCGACGCCGTTGGATTTATTGGTGGCGCCCTGCTGGCTTTCTGGCTGGGCCGCTTCTTCGGTTTTGACATCTTCGCGGAAGGCTACGGCAACAGCGCAATCATTGGCATCGTCATGGTCGGCATAGGCGGCGGCCTGGGTTTGCAGCTGGCGCGGCGCTGGCGCCGCGCGCGGGAACAAAAGGAAAGCGACGAGCCATGAGTTTTGTGCAAGCTGTCACCCTGTCCGGCCGTGGGGTCGAGCTGGTGCCGCTGACGCTGGAGCATGAGGCTGGCCTGCGCGCGGCCGCCGCCGATGGCGAGCTGTGGAAGCTGCGCATCACGACGGTTCCCGAGCCGGAGCAAACCAGAACTTATATTGAAGACGCGCTCAAGGCCCGCGAAGCCGGTCACCGCTTTGCCTTTGCGGTCCGCGACCAGGCCGGCACGGTATTGGGCAGCAGCAGCTACCACGACATTTTGCCGGCGGTCAGACGCGTCGAAATTGGCTACACCTGGTACGCCGCACGCTGTCAGCGCACCCATGTCAACACCACCTGCAAGCTCCTGATGCTGACGCACGCATTCGAGACGCTGGACTGTCATGTGGTGGGCTGGCGCACCGACAATTTCAACCATGCCTCCCAGCGCGCCATCGAGCGTCTGGGTGCGCGCAAAGACGGCGTGATTCGCGGCCACGCCTTGCGGCGCGACGGCACCATCCGCGACACGGTGATGTACAGCCTGCGCTCCGGCGAATGGCCGGAAGTCAAGGCCCAACTGCTGTACATGCTGGACAAACCACGCTAGGAGTCCGCCATGCTGATCGACTTCTTCTACACCCTGCGCTCGGCCAAGCTGCCGGTCTCCGTCAAGGAATACCTGATGCTGCTCGAAGCCCTGCAGGCCGGCGTGGTCGGGCCCAACAGCGGCAAGCTGCCTGAAGAGATGGGCGAAGGCGCGTACAGGATCGACGACTTCTATTACCTCAGCCGTACCGTGCTGGTGAAGGACGAAAAGCACTACGACAAGTTTGACCGCGCCTTCGCGGCTTACTTCAAGGGTGTGGAGATGATTGCCGACTTCACCAAAGACATTCCGCTGGAATGGCTGCGCAAGAACCTGGAGCTCGAACTCAGCCCCGAGGACAAGGCGAAGATCGAGAAGATGGGCTGGGATGAGCTCATGGAAACGCTGAAAAAGCGTTTTGAAGAGCAGAAAGAGCGCCACGAAGGCGGCAGCAAGTGGATAGGCACAGGCGGCACCTCGCCGTTTGGCGCCAACGGTTTCAACCCCCAGGGCATACGCATAGGCCAGGAGAAAAGCCGCAACAAAAGCGCGGTGAAGGTCTGGGACCAGCGTGCCTACAAGGACTACGACGACACCCAGGAGCTGGGCACGCGCAACATCAAGGTGGCGCTGCGCCGCCTGCGCAAGTTTGCGCGCCAGGGCAACGTGGAAGAGCTGGACCTGGACGACACCATCAAGTCCACCGCGGCCAATGCCGGCTGGCTGGACATCAAGATGGTGCCGGAGCGCCACAACAACGTGAAGGTGCTGCTGCTGATGGACGTGGGCGGCACCATGGACGAACACATCGCGCGCGTCGAAGAATTGTTCTCCGCCACCAAGACCGAGTTCAAGCACATCGAGTTTTACTACTTCCACAACTGCGTCTATGACTTCATGTGGAAGAACAACCGCAGGCGCTTCAGCGAGAAGTTTCCGACCTGGGACATCATCCGCAAGTACAACAAGGACTACAAACTTATCTTTGTCGGCGACGCGACCATGAGCCCCTATGAAATTTTGCAGCCGGGCGGCAGTGTTGAGTACAACAACGAGGAAGCCGGCGCCGAGTGGATGCAGCGCCTGACCAATGCCTTCCCCAAATTCGTCTGGATCAACCCCGAGCCGCAAGGCGTCTGGCAATACCGCCAGAGCATCAGCGTGATCCAGCAGCTGGTGAACCAGCGCATGTTTCCGCTGACCATCAAGGGGCTGGAAGAGGCGATGCGGCTGCTGTCGAAGTGACGCGGCCTGAAGCGGCAGCGCCGTTCAGCGCGTGATTGGCACGGCAGCAAAAAAAATGGTGCCCTTGGCAGGAATCGGACCTGCGACCTATCCCTTAGGAGGGGATCGCTCTATCCACTGAGCTACAAAGGCAGGCCTGTAGTTTAACAAGGTGGCTGTAGCGGCTTGCAACCATCAAGCAACAGCCTGACACGCTACTGTTTTGATAGCTGCTTGCGCCCGTGAAACAAGGGCTGGAGGTCAAAATGGCATACAGGAACAACAGTTCAAGCCCATTTCATCCCCACAGGGCAAACGCAGGCCGGCAAACCCGCTTTTTCCTGTAATCTCCCCGCACCGGGATGGCTTGCATCCCGATTCAAAAGACGCCGGGCATGTTTGAACAGACCTTCAAGAATATCGACGACATCCTGCACAAGGATGCGGGCTGCACCAGCGAGCTGGACTACACCGAGCAATCCTCCTGGTTGCTGTTTCTCAAGTACCTGGCCGCACTCGAAGCCGACAAGGCCGTGGAGGCCCAGCTCGACGGCAAGAAGTACAAAGCCATCCTCGATAGCGAGTACCGCTGGGAAAACTGGGCCGCACCCAAAACGCCCGATGGCAAACTGGACCACAACGCCGCCCTGGTCGGCCCGGACCTGATCGAGTTTGTGAATGGCAAACTCTTCCCTTACCTGCACGGCTTCAAGCAGCGCGCCACCGGGCCGGACACCATCGAGTACAAGATTGGCGAGATTTTTGGCGAGATCAAAAACCGCATCCAGAGCGGCTACAACCTGCGCGAGGTGATTGACCGCGTCGATGAACTGCGCTTTGGCACGCAACAGGAAAAGCACGAACTCTCGCACCTGTACGAGGCCAAGATCAAAAACATGGGCAACGCCGGGCGCAACGGCGGCGAGTACTACACACCGCGCCCGCTGATTCGCGCCATGATCCAGGTGACCGCGCCGCAGATCGGTGAACGCATTTATGACGGTGCGGTGGGGTCAGCCGGCTTCCTCTGCGAAGCGTTTGACTACCTGAGCGCCAAGCCCAACCTGAGCACCCGCGACCACAAGACGCTGCAAACCAAAACTTTCTACGGCAAAGAGAAAAAGAGCCTGGCCTACGTGATTGCGATCATGAACATGATCCTGCACGGCATCGAGGCGCCCAACATCATTCACGCCAACACGCTGGCCGACAACATTCAGGATATCCAGGACAAGGACCGTTACGACATCGTGCTGGCCAACCCACCCTTTGGCGGCAAGGAGCGCAAGGAAGTGCAGCAGAACTTCCCCATCAAGACCGGTGAAACCGCCTTTCTGTTTCTGCAGCACTTCATCAAGATCCTGAAAGCCGGCGGCCGCGGCGCCATCGTCATCAAGAACACCTTTTTAAGCAACACCGACAACGCCAGCGTCAGCCTGCGCAAACTTTTGCTGGAAAGTTGCAACCTGCACAGCGTGCTCGATTGCCCCGGCGGCACCTTCCAGGGCGCCGGCGTGAAAACCGTGGTGCTGTTTTTTGTGAAGGGGGCGCCTACGCGCAAGGTCTGGTACTACCAGCTGGACCCGGGGCGCAACATGGGCAAGACCAATCCGCTCAATGACAAGGACATGGCGCAGTTTGTGGAATTGCAGAAACGGTTTTCGGATTCCGCGCAGTCGTGGTCTGTGGATGTCGCGACGATCAGCACTCACAACTTTGATCTGTCCGTGAAGAGCCCGAACGGTGGTGATGAGGTGGCGCATCGCAGTCCGGAGGACATCATGGATGAGATTGCAGCTCTTGATGGTGAAAGTGCAGAAGTGCTTGCAATGATCCGGGGAATGGTGTCGTGAAGAGGGGATGGGTTATTAAACCGCTCGGGGAAATTTGTACTCTTCAACGTGGCTTCGATCTGCCAACACAAGATCGGGTTCCGGGAAAATTTCCTCTAGTAAGTTCTAGCGGGATAAGTGATACGCATAGTGAAGGCCCTGTTGTTGGACCAGGCGTGGTGACTGGCCGCAGCGGAAGTATTGGCAATGTTTTCTTCATCGAAGAAGACTTCTGGCCGCTGAACACGACGCTTTATATCAGGGACTTTCATGGCAATGACCCGCGTTTCGTATTTCATCTGCTGCACAAATTTGATCTGAAGAAATATTCCGGTGGAACTGGAGTTCCCACGCTAAACAGAAATGATGTGCATGGAGAGATGGTGAGTGTTCCGTCGGACGTTAAGGAACAGCAGCGCATCGTCGCCATCCTCGACGAAGCGTTTGGCGGCATCACCACCGTTAAAGCCAACGCCGAGAAAAACCTCGAAAACGCCCGCTCACTATTCGATATCCATCTCAAGTCGGTATTCCAGCGGCGAGGCGACGGATGGGATGAAAAATCACTGGGCGATATCGCTCAAGTTAAAGGTGGCAAAAGGGTTCCGAAGGGGTACAAGCTTTTAAATGAACCTACCGGCTTTCCATATCTGCGAGTGACTGATTTCGGTGACAACGGTTCCATCGCCGTGGATGATTTGCGATACATCGACGCGGAAGTGCATAGACAAATCAAAAACTATGTCATCTATTCGTCAGATATGTACATCAGCATCGCTGGCACCATTGGCAAAACCGGCATTGTTCCTAAGGAGTTGGAAGGCGCTAACCTCACAGAGAACGCATGCCGGTTGGTGTTCAAGCCAAACATTTGCAATCGATTTGTTTACTACTTCACTACGACTTCTGATTTTGTTGAGCAAGCTGGTTTCAATACTCGCACTGCAGCGCAGCCAAAACTTGCGCTGTCGCGGCTGTCCACAATACGACTTGGAATTCCCAGCCTGCGAGTTCAAGAGTCGCTTGCAGATAGCTTTGATGCTCTGCGGGAGCAAACCCAACACCTGGAATCCATCTACAAGCAAAAGCTCGCCGCCCTGGACGAACTGAAAAAGTCACTGCTGCACCAGGCCTTCAGCGGCGCCCTGTAGTTAAATTTTTTAATTGGGCGACGGCTGGATGCATATGAATAGATATCTCTGGTCTGATCACGTCCGCTTCGACCTGACAAGAAATCACGATTTTTTATACACGTGGGGGCCGGACTGGCTACACCATCGACACATAGTCAAAATATGTCGATTTAATTGATGAATGTCGACATAAGTGCTTGACGTGTCGATGCCATCGACATAAACTGCCCAAAATCCAAAGTTATGTCGACAAAATCATAAAAATTGAACATGAGCGCCGCACTCTGGCGGGCTGACCAGCCCTACAACACCCTGCCGCCGCTGCCACCCGGCGCAGAACTGGAGACGCGGGCTGTGCTCAAGCAATGCATTGCGGCGCGGGCTGCGCTGGCGGAACTGAAGCAAGCCGCGCAGCTGATTCCCAACCAGGCGGTACTGATCAACACCCTGCCCTTGCTGGAGTCGCGGGCCAGCTCGGAGATCGAGAACATCGTCACCACGGCCGACAAGCTGTTCCAACACCAGCGCAATGAAGAACACGCCGACCCGGCCACCAAGGAGGCGCTGCGTTACAGCCGCGCCTTGCTAGAAGGTTTTGGCGCGCTGGGCCAGTACCCGCTGAGCACGCGCACTGCGGAAGACATTTGCACGCACATCAAGGCGGTGGAGATGTCGGTACGGCGCACGCCCGGCACGCGGCTTTCCAACGGTGCCACGGGCGAGATTGTGTACACGCCGCCCGAAGGTGAAGGCGTGCTGCGTGACCTGCTGGGCAACTGGGAGCGCTACCTGCACAACGAGGTGGAGCATGACCCGCTGATCCGCATGGCGGTGGGTCATTACCAGTTTGAGGCGATTCACCCGTTTACTGATGGCAATGGCCGCACCGGGCGCATCATCAACAGCCTGTACTTGATTGAAGAAAACCTGCTCACGCTGCCCATCCTGTATCTGAGCCGCTACATCATCCAGAACAAGGCCGACTACTACCGCCTGCTGCTGCAGGTGACGCGCGAGCAGGCCTGGGAGCCGTGGATTATTTACATCCTCAAGGGCATTGAAGAAACCGCCACCTGGACCACCGCCAAGATCGCCGCCATGCGTGCGCTGACCGAGCACACCACGGCTTACGTCAAAAACCGCTTGCCAAAGATCTACACCCACGAGCTGGTGAGCCTGATTTTTGAACTGCCCTATTGCCGCATTGCCAACCTGACGGAAGCCGGCATTGCCAAGAGGCAAACCGCCTCGCAGTATTTGAAGCAGCTGGTGGACATTGGCGTGCTGGTGGAAAACGCCGAGGCCAAGGAAAAGCTGTTTATCCATCCCAAGCTGATGCAGTTGCTCACGCGGGACAGCAATGACTTCGCACCCTATGTGATGCCTGCATGAACGAAGCCGAAACCCGCGCCGAGCACATCGACCCCGTGCTGGCTGCCGCCGGCTGGGGCGTGGTCGAAGGCAGCGCGGTGCGGCGCGAGTTTCGCATCACCGAGGGCCGGCTGCAGGGCGGCGGCGTGCGCGCCAAGCCCGAGATTGCCGACTACGTGCTGATTTACCGCAACACCAAACTCGCAGTGATCGAAGCCAAGGCCTGGGACAGGCCGCACACCGAAGGCGTGGCGCAGGCCAAGAGTTATGCCGGCAAGCTGGCGGTGCGGCACAGCTACGCGACCAACGGGCAGGCCATCTACGGTATCGACATGGCGACGGGCAAAGAGGGTGATGTGGCGGCCTGGCCCGGCCCCGATGCGCTGTGGGCTTTGACCTTCGCAGAACAGAATGCCTGGCGGGATCGTTTTGCGGCCGTACCGTTTTCCACCAAAAGCGGAACCTGGGACATCCGCTTCTACCAAGAGATTGCCGTCACCCGCGTGCTTGAGAAAGTCAGCTTGAACCAGGGGCGTGGCGACAAAAGGATCTTGCTGACGCTTGCCACCGGCACCGGTAAAACATCGATTGCGTTTCAGATTGCGTGGAAGCTGTTTCAAAGTCGCTGGAATTTAGGCGGCGAGCCCACACGCCGGCCACGCATTTTGTTTCTGGCTGACAGAAACAACCTGGCAAATCAGGCCTACAACGACTTCACCTCTTTCACGGCGTTTGATGAAGACGCACTGGTGCGTATTGACCCGGCGGACATTCGCAAGAAAGGCAAGGTGCCGAAGAACGGCAGCATTTTCTTCACCATCTTCCAGACTTTCATGAGCGGCCAGCCCAAAGATGGCCGGCCGTCGCCCTACTTTGGTGACTACCCGCCCGACTTCTTTGACCTGATCATCATTGACGAGTGTCACCGCGGCGGCGCCAACGACGAGGGCAACTGGCGGGCCATCCTGGAATATTTTTCACCCGCTGTACAACTGGGACTGACCGCGACACCCAAGCGCAAAGACAACGTGGACACCTATGCCTACTTCGGTGAGCCGGTGTATGTGTACTCATTGAAAGAAGGCGTGAACGACGGCTTTCTGACGCCCTTCAAGGTTGTGCAGATTGCCACCACGCTGGACGAATATGTATACACCGCCGACGACACGCTGGTGGAAGGCCAGATCGAAACCGGCAAGCGTTACCTGGAAACCGACTTCAACCGCATCATCGAAATCAGGCAACGTGAGGAGTACCGCGTCAAAAAGCTGATGAGCATGATCGACCAGCGCGAAAAGACCATCGTCTTTTGTGCCACGCAAGACCATGCGCTGGCAGTGCGCGACCTGATCAACCAGAACAAAACCAGTACCGACCCGCACTACTGCGAGCGCGTCACGGCAAATGACGGCGCCTTGGGCGACCAGCATCTGCGCGAGTTTCAGGACAATGACAAAACGATTCCGACCATCCTGACAAGCTCACAAAAACTCTCGACCGGCGTGGACGCGCGCAATGTGCGCAACATCGTGCTGATGCGGCCGGTGAATTCGATGATCGAGTTCAAGCAAATCATTGGGCGTGGCACCCGGTTGTATGAGGGCAAGGACTACTTCACGATTTACGACTTTGTGCGGGCGCACCAGCTGTTCTCTGACCCCGACTGGGACGGCGAGCCGGTTGAGCCGGCAGAACCCAAGCCAAGACTTCCCCGCGAGCCCGCTGGTGTGGGAGAGCCTGAACCGCCAGGTACCTCGCCGCCACCCCGACCGGCAAAGATCAAGGTCAAACTGGCCGACGGCAAGGAGCGCAGTATTCAAAGCATGGTGGTTACCAGCTTCTGGGGACCGGACGGCAAGCCGCTGTCGGCCGCGCAGTTCATGGAAAGCCTGTTCGGTATGTTGCCGGATTTTTTCAGGGATGAAGACGAGCTGCGCGCCCTCTGGAGTGACCCAGGCACCCGCAAGGCGCTGCTGGAGGGCCTGGCGGAAAAAGGTTTCAGCCGCGCGCCCCTGGCCGAGATGCAGAAGATCATTGAGGCCGAGAAGAGCGACTTGTTTGATGTGCTGGCCTATGTGGCCTTTGCCACCGCTACAGAAACCCGAACGGTACGCGCCAACCGGGCGGCCGCCGCAGTGCATAAAAAGTTCAATACCAAACAGCAGGCATTTGTCAATTTTGTATTGACGCAATATGTGCAGCAAGGCGTGGATGAGCTGGACACAGAAAAACTGTCACCACTGCTGAGACTGCGCTACAACAACGCCATTGCCGATGCAGTGAAGGACCTGGGTGCGCCGGAGCAGATCAGGCAGGTGTTTGTGGGATTCCAAAGGTATTTGTATCAGGCTTGATCAGGCATACGTATGCTACTAATTTTGTAGCAATTATCTCCCGCCACATAAGGGCAGAAAGCCAAAATGGCTTGCAAGCAGCGGGAGCCCCTCAAGCCTGCCGGGGCCACTCCATGAATTCCGGCTCAAAGCCCTTGGCTCTCAAATATTTGGCCATCGCATAGCCGGTGCTGGATGGCCAGCACTTCACGTCCTGGTAGTCATACAGCTTGTAGTCCACCAGTTCGGGCGACAAGCTGACCTCACCATGCCCGACGGCGCTGTACGCGATGATGACCTGGTTCATGCGCTGGAAATCGTAAACGCCTATGAGTTGAAGGTCGGTCACATCGAGGTTGGTTTCTTCCTTGACCTCGCGCGTGATGCCGTCCTCAGGCGTCTCACCGGCCTCCATGAAGCCCGTGATCAGCGAATACATTTTGGCTGTCCATGCCGCATTGCGTGCCAGCAGGATCTTGCCCTGGTGCTCGATCACCGCCGCCAGCACCGGCGTGGGGTTGTTCCAGTGGGTGTAATCACAGGCCGGACAGCGCAGGCGGGCCTTTTCGCCGCCGTCTTCCATTTGGGTGACCAGCGCCAGCGGCGTGGCGCAGTTGGGGCAAAACCTGAATTCGTGGCTCATGGGCTTACATCCTCATCTCATGGATTTTCGGGGGTGTCATCCCGGACTTGATCCGGGATCCATGCCACATGAACCAACTAAGCAGGTCAAAGCCGCATGGATTGCGGGTTCCCGGATCGAGTCCGGGACAGGCTCTACCCGCAATGACAGGCATGGGTCAGGCCGGAAAGACACCGGTGGACAGGTAGCGGTCGCCCCGGTCGCAGACGATAAACACAATCACCGCGTCCTTCACCGTTTTGGCGATCTCCTGCGCCACCCAGCAGGCGCCGGCCGCCGAGATGCCGGCAAAAATGCCCTCTTCACGCGCCATGCGGCGGCACATGTCTTCTGCATCAAGCTGACTCACCAGCACCAGCTCATCCACATGGCTGGCATCGTAAATTTTCGGCATATAGGCCTCCGGCCATTTGCGTATGCCCGGGATGCGTGAACCTTCACTGGGCTGCGCGCCGACGATGCGGATCGCCGGGTTTTTCTCTTTCAGAAAACGCGAGACACCGGTGATGGTGCCCGTGGTGCCCATGGCGCTGACGAAATGCGTGACCTTGCCGCCCGTGTCGGCCCAGATCTCGGGGCCTGTGGTCTCGTAATGAATGCGCGGGTTGTCGTCATTGGCAAACTGGTCCAGCACCCTGCCCTTGCCATCTTTGGCCATCTGATCGGCCAGGTCACGCGCATGCTCCATGCCGCCGCTTTTGGGTGTGAGGATCAACTCGGCACCAAAGGCCTTCATGGTCTGCGCGCGTTCGATGGACAGGTCCTCCGGCATGATCAGCACCATTCGGTAGCCCTTGATGGCTGCCGCCATCGCCAGCGCAATGCCGGTGTTGCCCGAGGTGGCCTCGATCAGCGTGTCGCCAGGCCGGATGTCGCCGCGCTCTTCAGCGCGCTTGATCATGGACAGCGCGGGCCGGTCTTTCACCGAGCCTGCGGGGTTGTTGCCTTCGAGTTTTCCGAGGACCACGTTGTTGCGTTGGGTGTTGTCTGCGGCCTGGATGCGTTGCAGTGCCACGAGCGGCGTTTTGCCAATGGCGTCTTCGATAGTGGGGTAGGTCATACCCTGCACTGTGCCATAATTTGCCTCTTTGCTTCTTCCTGCCCGGGTGGTGAAATTGGTAGACGCAGGGGACTCAAAAAGAGGTTTGTGTACCTTTTTTTGAAATCCGTGAACACCACGCAACAACAGGCGGGATAACGGTTTACGGCGACTGGTCGAATAGAGCCCCAAAGGGCTTATTGAGACCTAGGAGCCAAATAGGAGCCGCGGCGAAAAGCCAAGAGGCAGCAAGTAGAATTGAGACGTTGATCTGACATATTGAGCCTGCGGCGAGATGGAGGATCAACCACGGTTAAACAGAGCATTCTGGACTAGTCCAGAGAATTCAAAAAGCCCGGGTGGTGAAATTGGTAGACGCAGGGGACTCAGACCAAATTTGAGCCCTCTTGAAGAAATTCTTGAGGTGAAGCCCGTCAAACTCGGCGAAGGCCCTGGACGCAAGTCCGAGCTAATACCGAGCCAAGCCCTCGTACCGAAAGGTTGAGGGAAGGTGTAGAGAGCAGACGGCGGGCACCTAAAGTCGAAAGACTATGGTGAAGGCGTGCTCCAGACCACGAACTCTCATGAGAGGGGCGGCGAAAGCCGAAGTGGTAAGAAAATCCCCCGCCGCAAGGCGTGCCGGTTCGATTCCGGCCCCGGGCACCACCACAGGCCCTTCCAGCGATGGAAGGGCCTATTTTTTTATCTCTGCGCATGCCCCTGGGGCGGAATCGAAAGATTCGCTACAGGCCGCACCAATCCGTCTTCTTGCAACCGTCCAAGTTCGAGGGGTACACGTTGGGGTACACCAAACTGACCAACGGCTGGAGGGACAAAAGTGGCTTCGAACCACTGCCCACTTAACCGGCCTGCGTACACTATGCCACCCCCCAATTACGCTGCTTCACGCTGCAATGAGAGCGCCGCACAACGCGGGGCAGCGAGCAACGGCTGCCGCGACAACCGTCGTCACAAAGTAGCCTGCGACCTGGCCTACCATTCGCTGCACTGGGGCCCTAGAGCACTGAGCCTGTATCACCATCTGAACGATTTGCACCAGCACCGCCGCAGACCCGAGCCAGCGTTTTTGGCCGATCTCTATGATGAACGGATGTTGCACCAACCAGGAGCGTTTCATGGAGCCTAAATCTCATTGGGAACAGGTCTACACCACCAAGTCGGCCGAGGCCGTGAGCTGGTACCAGCCTCATGCCACCCTGTCTCTGGAGATGATCCAGCGCGTCGCAACGGGCAAATCAGCGCACGTTGTGGATGTCGGTGGTGGCGCCTCCAGTCTGGTGGATGACCTGCTGGCAGGTGGCATGACAGACGTGAGTGTTCTGGACATCTCCGGCGCAGCGCTTGATGTGGCGCGTCGGCGGCTCGGTGAGCAGGCAAGGCGCGTGCACTGGATTGAAGGCGACATCACGACGGTCGAGCTTGAGAAGGCCAGCATTGACGTTTGGCACGACCGGGCTGTCTTTCACTTTCTCACCCATCCGTCAGATCGCGCTGCCTATGTCGCGCAAGTACGTCACGCCGTACGTCCTGGTGGGCGCGTCATCGTGGCCGCCTTCGGGCCGGATGGGCCGCTTCAATGCAGCGGTCTGCCCGTAGTGCGTTATGCACCCGATGCCTTGCATGCGGAGTTTGGCGGCGCGTTCGAGCTGCTGGAGCATGTGAAGGAAGACCACCACACCCCATCCGGGTTGGTGCAGCATTTTGTGTACTGCCATTGCGTGCTGCATTAGCCGCCGGAACGACCTGAGGACACCCTCTTGAAATCGCTGACGCAACCCGGTGTTCTGGCGACCCTGCTGGCCGCCACATTGTTTGGCGCCGGTACCCCGCTGGCCAAGCTGCTGTTGGAGCAAACCAGTCCGTGGCTATTGGCGGCCCTGCTATACCTTGGTTCCGGCATTGGCCTTTTCTTGCTGCGATGGTCGCGCGGATCCCCGTCCGTACGACTGCCCCTCGGTGAGTGGAAGTGGCTGGCAGGAGCCGTGGTTGCCGGTGGCATGGTCGGCCCCGTCTTGTTGATGGTGGGCCTCTCTGGCATGCCTGCTTCGGGCGCTTCGCTCTTGCTGAATGCGGAAGGCGTGCTGACCGCACTCATCGCGTGGTTTGTATTCAAGGAAAATTTTGATAAGCGCATTGCGCTTGGAATGCTGGCCATAGTGGCGGGTGGCGTGGTTTTGTCATGGCCGGCGGATGCCAGCCTTGGCACGCTATGGCAGGCCCCGGCTGTGGTCGGCGCCTGTCTGGCCTGGGGCATAGACAACAACCTCACGCGCAAGGTTTCGCTGTCGGATGCATCGTTTATTGCCATGGTCAAGGGCCTGGCTGCAGGCGCGACCAATCTGATGCTTGCCTTGCTGCTGGGCGCTGCCTGGCCGGATGTTCCCGTGGTGCTGGCGGCCGCCGTGCTGGGCTTTGCAAGCTATGGAGCCAGTCTGGCGCTGTTCGTTCTGGGTCTGCGCCATTTGGGAACGGCACGCACAGGCGCATATTTCTCGATTGCACCGTTCGTAGGCGCTGCCCTGGCGATTGTGGCGCTGGGCGAACCGGTTACGCTGTCGCTGATCATCGCCGGCGCATTGATGGCGGGAGGCGTCTGGCTGCATCTGACGGAGAGCCACCAGCACTCGCATACCCACGAACCGCTTGAGCACAGCCATGAGCATGAGCACGCTGCAGGTGACGAACATCACGATCATGCGCACGAGGCCCCCGTTGGGGCGGGTACCCGGCACACGCATTCGCACCGGCATTCCCCGATTGCTCACAGCCACGCGCATTTCCCCGACGCCCATCATCGCCATTCGCATTGAGCGGAACTGGTCACCTGGCAGCGCTGCTAGAGCTTCAGGAGACCTCGAAGGTTGAGATGGTGAAGGAGGATGACGCCATGGCTTGAAGCCGCTGCAACTTGGGTCGCTGGTTCCGTAGCCATAAAGTAGGTGCAAAAAGTTCAAGTATGGACCAAGAACCTTCTTGTGGGCTGGGCACAAGTCCCACCTACAAGCCTCGTAATCGACTGCACAGCCATGAGAGGCCGCTGTGGATGTTGCCACTGCGTTTGGCCAAAATATCTCAAGTGCAGCGAGGACCAGATTGCGCGAGCATGGGACCGGCGGACCCGAGCCCGGTCACTTTTGCACTCCGCTGGAAAGTGCTGGCTTATTCGGTGCGGGACAACCGCACCCGCCAGCGCCGGAAACGGTCGCACAACCAGCGGACACCACCGTGGGCTCGACCTGGCAGAACGCGTTGTTCCTGCGGCGCCGCACCAGCCATATGGCGACGCCCACCAGAACGGCCACCATGGTGGCACTCGCGATGACAGCGGTCTTGCTACTCAAACCCAACCCATCACCGGTCGCCATCGCGATCAAGCCGGCCACCGAAGCACCACCCACAACGGGAACCAGCAGGGGGATGGCACAGCAGGCGGCACACGCTCCGGCGACTCCAAGAACCGTCAACATAGGTTTCTTCATTTTTCTCTCACCTAGATGAACTCGGGGCAATTCCCTTAAACTGAATATAGAACCTCAAGTAACTTGAGATGCAAGGGGCAGCAATGAATAACCTACAGACGTCGGGGCAATTGACGATTGGCACGATGGCGAGCCGCACCGGTATAAACGTATCGGCTATCAGGTACTACGAAGAGGTGGGCTTGATTCCCCAAGCGGCTCGACGACCCAGCGGACACCGCGTGTACGGCCAGGAAGTCGAAGAAGTGCTGATGCTGATCCGCCACTGTAGAGACTTCGGTTTCTCGATTGAAGAGACGCGGGCACTGATTTCTCTCTCCACAAACGATGATCGCGATTGCGCGGAGGCACGCGACATCGCAAAGATTCATCTCGATGCAATCCGGACCAAATTGGCGGAGTTGCAAAAGCTTGAGCGCACGCTGTCAAATTTCGTGCAGGCCTGCACTGACCAGTGTTTGGGTGGCCCTGCACCCAAATGCACCATCCTCAAAGACTTGAGTTCAGACGGAGCGAAGAACGCTGGACCAACACGTTGCTGCGGCTAAAGCGAGTAACCGTCAATCGATATGAAAACCTTTCTCTTGTACCTTGTCACCGCTCTTGCGGAAATCGTGGGTTGCTATTTGCCCTACCTCTGGTTGGCTAAACGCGGACCGATCTGGTTGTTGATTCCTGCCGGGGTGAGCCTGGCACTTTTTGCCTGGCTGCTGACTCTTCATGACGCCGCGGCCGGCCGTGTTTACGCCGCCTATGGTGGCGTTTACATTGCGGTCGCCCTGGCTTGGTTGTGGGCTATCGACGGCGTCCGCCCTTCTGCCTGGGACGTGGCCGGCGTCACGGTCAGCCTTATGGGCATGGGCTTGATCGCCTTCCAGCCAAAGTAGTCTCCCGGACGCAAACCCGGGAAAACAGCCTGGGTTAAACTGCACCGGCCTGCTGGAGACGCCCGATAACTTCTCCTGGCAAGCGTCCGCAATGCACCGCCTCATCTTCCTGCTTCTTCTCGCCATGACCGTTTTTCAGCCTGCCCTTTCGGACATGCCGAAGCTGGCTGCCCCATCGGCGCCAACACTGTCTGCGCAAGTGAGCGGGAATCCGAACTCCTTCCAGGAGAACGCGGATCACGCGGCAATCTGTTTCTCCCATGTTGAAGCATCCAGCCCGGGCGCGCCAGCCGGCTGCGGTTCGGGCCAACTCTGCGGTTTGTGCAATATCTGCCAGGCATGCCACCACGCGGTCATGAATGAAGGCCGCATGGCGGCACCCGGTCACATCTCAGTTCGCCCTTCTTTCCCCTCCGTAGCTTCCGGCTACTTCAGCGCAGAACGCGCGAAAAACTTCAAGCCTCCAATTCTGTAATTCTGTGCCCGGTGCGTCTGGTTTCAGGCGCACCTCACATCAGCCCTGCATCCTGCTGAGGGCTGGAATTCTTGAATTTTTGAGCTTGAACAATGCCCTACATCAACCCGCCGCTCACTGGCGGCTCCCCCCGCAGTACGGTCGGTCCACGCCTCGCGGGCTATTGGATCGCCCTGATACTGCTTTTAGTGGACCAGGCCGCCAAGTACTGGGTGCATGAATACACGCCATACGCGTGGAGTTTGCCCATCACGGGCAACTTCAATCTGGTGCATGTCTGGAACTATGGCGCCGCCTTCAGCTTCTTGGCTGACGCGGGCGGCTGGCAGCGCTTCTTCTTTGGCGGGATCGCATTGGTCGTTTCAGCCTGGTTGATGTTCATGCTGAGAAAGCCGCTCCCCAAGCTTGAGCTTTTGGGATACGCGTTGGTTCTCGGAGGTGCGCTGAGCAACGGCCTGGATAGGGCATTGCGCGGCTATGTTGTGGACTTTCTCGATTTCCATGCGCTGGGGTGGCACTGGCCGGCTTTCAATTTCGCCGACATGGGCATTGTTTGCGGCGCGGTGCTTCTGGTTTTCGCGTCGTGGCGACACAGGCCAATGGAGAACCCGGCATGACGCCTTCATCCCTTACCTCTGAGCGGCAATGGAGGTTGTTGACGGTGAGCTGGCTGGTTGCGCTCGTCTCCACACTCGGTGCGCTGTTCTTCAGTGAAGTCATGGAGCTTGAGCCTTGCGTGCTCTGCTGGTATCAGCGGATCGCCATGTTCCCGCTGGTTCTGATTCTTGGCGCAGGCGCCTACACGCAGGATGCCAGCAGCGTGAAGTACGCCTTGCCCCTGGCGTTCTCCGGCTGGCTGGTCGCTTTCTACCACTGCCTTCTCTATGGCGGTTTTATTCCGGCGGCCATGCAGCCCTGCGGCAAAGGTGTTTCCTGCTCGGCGCAAAAGCTGGAGCTGATCGGCTTCATCACCATCCCGCTTTTGTCGCTTCTTGCTTTTTCCATCATCGTGCTGCTGCTACTGGCAGCAAAGAAAGACTCACGAAAATGACCAACAAACAACTCACTATCATTTTGTGCGGGATCGTCGTCCTGCTCGGTTTCTCATTCGGTATATACGGCCACTTCAACAAAAAATCCGAGGCAATTTCCCGCCTTGCGCAAGAGAACAGTTCTGTTTTCAATCGCGCACACGCGCCTACCTATGGACCCCGGGAGGCCAAGGTCCGCATCGTTGAGTTCTTTGATCCAGCCTGCGAGACCTGCAGAGCCTTCTACCCCGTGGTCAAGCGCATCGTTGATGGCCACCAGGGGAAAGTGCAACTGGTGGTGCGCCTTGTGCCGTTCCACAAAGGCTCAGATGTCGCCGCCAAAATCCTCATTGCGGCGCATCAGCAGAACCTGTTTTTTCCGGTGACGGAGGCTGTGCTCAATTCACAAGACGTATGGGCCGCGCATGACCAGCCTAACCCTGAGCGAATCTGGACCTTTTTGAAGGGAAGCAGCCTGGATGCTGTGAAAGCAAAACAATACGCCGGCTCTCCGGAAGCTGAAGCCACGCTAAAGCAGGATATGGATGACGCCAATACTCTGCAGGTCACAAGGACGCCCGGTTTCTTTGTCAATGGGCGGCCATTGAAGGAGTTCGGTCGTGAGCAACTCAAGGCCTTGGTGGATGAGGAAGTCAAACGTGCGTATCCCTAACAGAGGCAAGACGATGGGCGACAAACAGCATCGTTTCAGCCGGCGTGACATTCTGTATGCCGGAGGCATGCTTCTTGCCGGGGGAATGTTGACCTCATGTACGGACAAAAAAGCGCCCGTTGAAAGAAAATTCAACAGCATCGACCTGACCGGTGCGGACTACGCCAAGGACTTTTCCCTCACCGACCATCATGGCCAGGCCAGGACCTTGAAGGATTTCCGCGGGAAGATTGTGACTGTCTTCTTCGGCTTTACCCAATGCCCTGACGTTTGTCCCACGACGATGGCCGAACTATCCGAGGTCAAACGGCTTCTGGGTCCGGACGCCGGCAAGTTGCAGGCGATCTTCATCAGCGTGGATCCAGAGCGCGACACGCCGCTGCTCCTGGAAGCCTATATGAGGAATTTCGATCCGACCTTCCTGGCCATGCGACCGAGTCCAGAGCAATTGGCTGCGGTGGCCAGCCACTTCAAGATTTACTACAAAAAGGTGGAAGGCAGCAAGCCTGGTACTTATTCGATGGATCACACCGCCGGCACCTTCGTTTTTGACCCGCAAGGCCGTATCAGGCTCTACGGAAGGTATGGCAGCGGCGCCCAGCCTCTCGCCCAGGATATCCAGCTTCTCCTCAAAGGGGCGTAATGGCATGCCTGCAATGATGCATCTACCAAGAGGATGGGCCTTAACCCCAATATGCGCCGCAGCTGTCCTATTGGCCGTAACTGACTCTGCATGGAGCGCCGGTGCCAAGCAGCGAAATCAAGCGCCCACCACTCCGACGAAATCTGCGAATCAGGATGGCAAAGCGGAGGCCAAGCTCGTGGAGGTATACCGCCTGATAGGGACTGGTAACAGCCACGCAGCCTTGACAAGCGCGGAAGCGCTGGTTAAAGATTACCCGAACTTCCAGTTGGCGCAGCTCATTTATGGTGATTTGCTCACCGCTCACAATCGCCCCGTGCGCGCGCTGGGTGACTTTGCGGGCGACCTCCCTTCCGATGCCGCGTCCAGGCTGCAGGATCTGCGCGAGGAATCCCGGCTGCGCCTTCTTGCGCTCAGGGAGCGTCCACCCAAGGATGCCATCCCAACCCAGCTCCTGTCGCTATCGCCACGCAACAAGCACGCGATTGCCGTCGATGTTTCAAGGTCACGGCTGTATTTGTTTGAGAACGGAGGCAACGGGCCGCGACTACTGGCGGACTATTACATCTCTGTCGGCAAGGCGGGGGTAGACAAGAAAATTGAAGGCGATCAACGCACGCCGTTGGGCATTTACTTCATTACCAGCAACCTCGACCCCAAGAGCCTTAAGGACCTCTACGGTTCCGGCGCGTTGCCTATCAACTATCCCAATGCGCTTGATGTCCGCCGAGGAAGAAGTGGCAGCGGCATCTGGCTACACGGTACGCCTTCCAACCAATTCAGCCGGGCGCCGCATGCCACCGATGGCTGTGTCGCTGTTGCGAACCCTGATCTGGACCGGATTATCCGGACCGTGGAGATACGTACAACACCGGTTGTGATCTCGCGAAATCTGAAGTGGGTTGCACCCCAGAGCATGAATCTGGAGAAAGCCCGGTTCGAGGAGGTACTGCAGTCATGGGTCAAAGCGAAATCGGCGGGAGAGTTCGTGCAGTTCAGCAGTTTCTACGCGGAAGATTTCACCGCGGATGAAAAGACCCTGGTAGCCCACGGCTCCCTAAAAAAGACGAGTTCCGCAGCGGCCCGGGCGAGAAGCATCAAACTAAGCGACATCTCATTGCTGCAATGGGCCGAAGAGTCAGGATTGGTAGTCGCCACGTTTGGAGAAGTCATTGCTGGCGAAAAGTCTGGACGAACCATTCGTCAGTATTGGGAGCGCCGAAAGGCTCAATGGAAGATTGTTTATGAAGGTGTCGTAGGGTAATTCGGGCGCTGCATCTTGTCGGCAATCACTTTGGCCCGCGCACTGTCAATCAAGCTTTCACTTTTCGGGTCTATTGCCATCGGTTTGAACGCGCTAACGTTCGCTCGGCCAGTATTGCCATAGGGCAGTTTTCCGAGCAAGTGACCGACAGGCACAAGGCTGAGCCGAAAAAGTTGTCCCGACGCCTCAGTGAAATCCGATGTTTGGAGCGCAAAGCGAAACATCAACGTGTGGGTCTTGAGGTGCAGGGAAAGGACTTCCTGACCCAAAATATGCGCGGCAATCAACCAAGGCCATCGCTCCTCCGGCGGCTGACCAGCACTCACTTCAAATTCATGAATCAATTGCTGGAAAGCGCGTAGCTTGATATTGTCCATAACGCCGTTTTCGTCAGTGCGCATGTTGGCCAGCGTTGGGGACGACTTCCTCTTTGACGAAATTGCAACCGTCTTCCGTGTGCTCGCAGGCCCTTGCCTCCATCTGCAATGTGGTGTGAAAAACCTGGAATCGTTCGGCAAGCACTTCCTGCAGCGGCCGGAGTAACGACTCTGGTGGGACACCAGGTGCGTAGACCACGTGCGCGGTCAGGCTGGACTTTCCGCTAGTCAGTGCCCAAATATGCAGGTCATGCACACTTTGCACGCCCGGGACGGAGACCATGACCTGCATCACTTCCGGAACTTTGACACCTTGGGGAACGCCCTCAAGCAGTATGTTCAAGGTTTCCTTGAGAAGAATCCAGGTTCGCGGCAGTACCCAAAGACCGATTGCTACAGCAATGAGCGGATCCACCCACGCCCAGCCGGTGTAGCGAATCAACACGGCACCACCAATGACACCAATCGAGCCGAGCATGTCGCTCCAGACTTCGAGATAGGCGCCCTTGATGTTCAGGCTGGCATCCTTTCCGCTACTCAGCAAACGCATGCTGATCAAGTTGATGACCAAGCCGATGGCGGCAATGACGATCATGGCGCCGGTTTGAATCTCTGGTGGGTTACTAAATCGCCCATAAGCTTCGACGAGGATGTAGATGGCTACACCGAATAACAACAGCGCATTGAATGCCGCAGCCAAGATTTCAAACCGGTGATAGCCGTAGGTCCTCAGTGCATCCGCTGGCCGCCTGGCTATGCGGATGGCCGCCACAGCTATAGCCAGGGCAGCCGTATCGGTGAACATATGCGCTGCATCGGAAATCAGGGCAAGGCTGCCTGTCATCAGCCCTCCGATCACCTCGGCGACCATAAACGTCGTGGTCAAGCCCAGCGCGATCCATAAAGAGCGCTCTTTTCCGCCTGTAGGCAGGGCGTGGTTGTGTCCGGCGCTCATGGTCTTGCGTTCCTTGTAAGTATTAAATCTGGCTGCCGCCTATCGATTTTTGGACCGCCACTGTCTGCGCGACAGGCGCATAACAGTGCGTGTCATTCCTCAGTGAGCATGATCACGTGCATGACCATGCTTGTGATCTGCCTCGGGCTTGGCCGTCGCTTCGGACCCCTTGGCACCTCTCAAGAGTCGGAGGCCATTACCGACGACCAGCAAGCTTGCGCCCATGTCTGCGAACACCGCCATCCACATCGTGGCAGTTCCAAACACGGCCATTACCAAGAAGATGCTTTTAATTCCCAAAGCAAGGCTGATGTTTTGCCACAAGATGGCGTGGGTCCGCTTTGATAGACTAACCGTCTCTGCCACGCGCAGCAGGTTGTCATTCATGATTACTACGTCGGCTGCTTCCATAGCCGTGTCAGTTCCTGCGGCACCCATGGCAAACCCGATGTCTGCCTGCGCCAGCGCTGGAGCGTCGTTAATGCCATCACCCGTCATGCCAGTGGCACCGTAGCGTTGCTGCATCTCCTTGATAGCTTCGAGTTTCGCCTCTGGCAGGAGGTCGCCGCGGGCATCGTCAATACCTGCAAGCCCGGCAATTGCCTTGGCTGTCGCCGCGTTATCGCCCGTCAGCATCACTGCAGTCACGCCCAGCGCTTTGAGGTCAATGATCGCCTGCTTGGATGTTTCCTTGATCGTGTCTGCGACAGCAAGTAAAGCCAGTACGCGTTTGTCGTCAGCCAGCAGGGTTATCGAGCGTCCCTGCTGCTCATGTATCGCCAGCTCGGCCTCCAGCTCAGGGCCACAAAACCCCAACTCGTGAATGAACCGATGATTACCCAGGATCAGGCGCTGACCATTGATCAGCCCTTCAACGCCACGCCCCGGGAGAGCTTTGAAGCTATCGACCTCTATTGCCTCCACAGCGAGCCCGAGCGCAATGGCTTTTGACACAGGATGGTCTGATCGGGCAGCCAGGGCGGCAGCACGCTGCATGGTGGAGGCCTCGTCGGCATCGCCCCAAACGCGCCGAACCACGAGTTTGGGCTTGCCTTCAGTGATGGTGCCGGTTTTATCCAGTGCCACTGCCTTCAAAAGCCTGGCATCTTCCAGGTATGTCCCACCCTTGATGAGGATGCCTCTACGCGCAGCTGCCGACAAACCGCTCACCACCGTAACGGGAGTGGATATCACCAAAGCGCAAGGGCAGGCAATCACCAGCAGAACCAGGGCCTTGTAGAGCGCCTCCATCCAAGTGAAGCTGGTCAGCACCGGCAACAAAGCCGCCACAGCAATGGCAATGGCGAAAACTGCAGGCGTATAGATGGCCGCAAACCGATCCACGAATCGTTGGGTAGGCGCGCGGGTTCCCTGGGCCTCCTCGACCGCATGGATGATGCGCGCAAGCGTGGTGTCGTTTGCACCGGCCGTGACCCGCATATCCAGTTCACCGGTCTCGTTGATGGTGCCCGCGAACAACTGGTCCCCCGTGCCTTTGTCGATCGGGATGCTTTCACCGGTAATGGGCGCCTGGTTGACGGCGCTATTGCCTTTGATCACCACACCATCAAGAGGAACTCGCTCGCCCGGTTTGATACGGACAGTCGTCTCCAGTGCGACAGATGCCACAGGCGTTTCTACCCAGGAGCCGTCGGACGTGAGCGTCAGGGCCTGTGCGGGCGCCATGTCGAGCAGGCCTTTGATGGCGTTGCGAGCCCGATCAACCGCCTTGGCTTCAATCAGCTCCGCAATGGCATACAGCGCCATCACCATGGCCGCCTCGGGCCACTGCCCGATCAGGAACGCACCCGTAACGGCGACTGCCATCAAGGCATTGATGTTCAGCTTGCCGCGCAACAGTGCAGACATGCCCTTCTTATAGGTATCCAGTCCAGCGAGACCGATTGCCAGGCCAGCCACGGCCATCCCGCCAATCTTCCACGCCATTGTCTCGGGCGCGAGATATGAAAGTACTTCTGCTCCGATAGCAAAAACCAAGGCCAGCACCATGCGCCACACGCCCCCCGAAAAGCCATGTTCATCGTCGTGCGCCTCTTCGGCGCCTTCTGCACCTTGCTGGGAGCCCGCTTCGGGCAAAGGTTTGGGATCAAAACCAGCCTTGCGAATTGCCGCCAGCGCCAGTGGATACGCTTTCGGGGCGGCATCAATACGCAATGTGCGCGCGCCCAGCTGGAACCCTAACGAGCGAATCCCCGCAATAGGTTCGAGCGCCTGACGAATTTCCGACTCTTCCACCGCGCAATCCATCGTGGCGATGCGGAAAAACTGCCCGGCACCCCTTGTTTTTGGCGCCGGCGCCGCCGAAGCGGGTGGAGAGGCGCCTTCTGGAGCGCAACAGTCGTGGGAATGAGCCGCCGGCAGCGGTTTCGCCGCGGCGATGGGAGTCGCATTGGCGGGAGCACAGGATTGACCCGCACTGCAGCAGGAATCGGACGGGGTGTTTGGCAAGTTTTCGGATTTCATGCCTTAATTGGAAACCCTGTAGCGGCCTTAAGGTCAAGTACCGATTAATCTAACCTTGTCAGCCGTATTGCCTTTGGCTTGAAGGAGAATTTCCTCATGAAGATCGGAGAATTGGCGAAGCTTGCCCAAACACAATCGGAAACCATTCGTTTCTACGAGCGAGAGGGTCTTTTACCCGAGGCCAGCAGGAGTCAGGCGAACTATCGCGTCTATGACGAGAGTCACATCCAACGGCTTGCCTTTATCCGCCACTGTCGATCTTTGGATATGACGTTAGGCGAAATTCGAACTCTGCTTCACTTTAAGGATGCACCGGAAGAAGACTGCCGTGAGGTCAATGCGCTACTTGACGAGCATATTGACCATGTTGCCACGCGGATTCGCGGGCTCCGTAGTCTTGAAAAAGAGTTGAAGTCACTGCGCCTGCAGTGCCAGTCGGGCAATGCCTCAGCAGATTGCGGAATTCTCTCGGGTCTGGAAAAAGCCGCCCGGGGTAGAAAGCAGCACCCCACCCGAGACCTAGGGCACGCAGCGCATATTCAAGGAACCCACCCGCAAATCGCACTGTCCCCGCACGGCCATCCCGCAACGCTTCGCAAATAAAAACCAAAGATGGGTCATCTAGGTCTTTGACCGCTGCTGGCACCATCAATGGGAATGGCGATGATGGGCATCCGGGAAATGTGTGTGGCTGTGGGCAATCGGGTCGTGCCTGTGGGTGTGAACGTGACGGGTTCCCCCTATGACGCACCGTACCGCAATGATCTGATCCCGACTGCTCGTCAGCGTACCGAGGCCGCACTGGTTAGTTTTACCAACCACTCTCAAAGAAGTTTTCATGAAGAAGATTGTTATTGTCTCCCTCGCTAGCCTACGAAAGTTTCAGCTAAAATAGTTTTAATGCGACGCTGGTTTCTCATCTTCTTGCTGCTCATGGTGCAGCTCCAGTTCGTCTGGGGTGCCGCCGCCGCATATTGCGGGCACGAGACGTCGACGGCCCCAGTTACGCATTTCGGTCATCACGAGCATCGTCATCAAGGCGATGACCCGAGAGCGCCAACCCCGGAAGAAAACAGCAATGGTCAGGGGATTGTTGTCCATGCCGATTGCGGCACCTGTCATTTGGGAACTTCCGGGACGCTGCCCGCTCCTGGTTTTGTGATGGCCGGAGTGGAGCCGTCTGAATACCTTGCAGGCCGAGGACCGCGCTTCAGTTCCCACGTCCCTGCCGCACCTGAACGTCCTGATCGAATCGCACACCTAGCTGCTGCCTGATTCGGTGGCGGCATCGCGTCCGCCCGTCTTTGACCGACGTTACCCGATGTCGCCTTCGGTTTACTTTTTCATAAGCCAAGAAGGATGATTCGATGCAATTTCCCATTCTCGCGCTGGCCCTCGTGCTGGTTGCTGTCACTGTGCCCGCAAGCGCACAGAGTTCGCCTGCCGGGAACCCCTTATCCCTCGCCGAAGCGATGCGCCTGGCCGAGACAGCCAACACAGTGGTGCGCTCCCGCGAGGCTCAACTCGCCGCCGCCGAGGGCGCGCGCAGTGAAGCCGCTTCCCCGTTCTTCAATAACCCCGAGCTGAGCGTCGAAAAATCGCGCCGACGGCCCCCCCCTCCCGACGCGAGTACGACGGAATGGACTGCAGGCATTTCCCAGCCGATCGAGATTGCGGGTCAGCAGTCCCGCCGGCGCGAGGCCGCCGCAGCCTCTCTAGAGGCTCTGCGTGCGGAAATTGAGGATGCACGACGGCAGGCCCGTTCGGACGCCGCAACCCGCTTCTTTGCCTTGTTGGCCGCACAGCGACGACTGGCTATCGAACAACGCTCATTTGAGCTCTTCGACCGCACCTCGCAGGCGGTCGCCAAGCGCCGAAGCGCGGGGGAGGACACTCGCCTGGACGCCAACGTGGCATTGATTGAGGCGGAGCGTGCACGCAACGCGGTTGCGCGGGCACGCGAGCAAATCCTTGAAGCGCGCGGCGAACTGGCCACCGTGCTGCAGTTGCCGGCTGCGGCGCTGCCTGAGATTGCGGGAGAGATTGGCACACCCACTGGGGACCGCCTTCCCTACAGGCTGGATCAACTGGAGTCTTCCACTCAAGCGCACTCAAGGCTGCGGGCTTTTGCCGCCCGTCAGGAAGCGGCGCAAGCTCGCCTCGCCTTGGCGCAGGCAGGCCGGTACCCGGACGTGACAGTGGGAGTTAAAGTGGGCCGGGAAGGCCCCGGCATTGCCCGCGAGCGAGTCACCACGCTGGCGCTTTCTGTGCCGCTTCCGCTCTTTAAGCGCAACGACGCTGCCATCGGTGAAGCAGTGACAGCCGCCACCCAAGCCGAAATCGACCGTACAAGCGCCATGCGCGATGCGCAGGCTCAGGTCAGGCGGCTTTGGAGCAAGCTTGAAAGCCAGCAGGAGCGCGTGCAGCGCCTGCAGCGCACCATGCTTGCAGCCTCTACTGATAACCAGCAGCTTGCCGCGAAATCCAGGCAGGCTGGCCAAATCGGCCTTCTGGAGCAACTTATCGTCAACCGTCAGGCACTGGACGCCGAGCGCGATCTGATCGAAGCGCTGGCTGACTATCACACGACCCGAATCGAACTTGAAAACGCGGCCGGCTGGTCGCAGGAAGGAACTGCGCGATGAATATGTATAACGATGCCGTTGGGAGCCCTGTGCGCTTAACTGCGATGGCCGTGGCCTTGTCTATGGTGTTTGCACTGGCTGCTTGCGGCAAGAGCGGTGAGAAGGACGAACATGCCGGTGAAGGCGCCAAGCATGCAGAGCACGCTGGCGAGAAGAAAGAGAAGGAAGGGGAAGGCGAACACAAGGAAGGCGAAAAGGAACTGACCCTGACCACCGAAGAGGCGGAGAAAGCCGGCGTCAAGGTTCAGGAGATCAAGACCGAAGCCTTGGGCGAAACCATCGTGGTGACCGCTACGATCGAGCCCAACCAGGAGCGCGTTGTGCGCGTGGCGCCACGCGTCGAGGGAAGAGTCATCTCTATGCCAGCGAAGCTCGGTGACCGGGTAGCCGTGGGGCAGACCCTGGCGACTCTGGACAGTGTTGCTGTGGGCGAGGCCCACGCGGCGTGGGTACAGGCCCAGGCTGAGCTGCAGATCGCAGAAAGCGATTTCAAGCGGGCTGAGTCGCTTATCGCGGACGAAATAATCCCACGCAAGGACTTCCTGCGTGCCCAAGCCGAAAGAGACAAGGCCGCAGCTAACGCCCGCAACTCTTCAGACCGGTTACGACTGCTCGGAGGGGCGCCACGGGCGCAAGGTGGCGGTGTGTCCACCTTCGCCTTGACGTCGCCTTTCGCAGGCACCGTGATCGAGAAAAAAGCAACTTTAGGTGGCTTGGCCAGCCCGAGCGAACCGATCTTCACCATTGCCGACCTGGGCCGGGTCTGGATTCAGGCGGCCCTGCCGGAATCCGCTCTGGCGAAAGTGCAGGTAGGCGCCGGCGCTAAAGTGACGGTGCCGGCCTACCCCGCCGAGGCATTCAGCGGACGCGTGGCGCATATCGGCGCTGGTGTCAACAAGGATACGCGCACAGTGGCTGCGCGCATTGAAGTCGCAAACGCGGACGGGCGCCTGAAGCCCGAAATGTTCGCCACAGCAACCATCGAGGTGGCTGGCGAAAAGCGCGGCGTCATGGCGCTGCCTGACGAAGCAATCGTGCTGATGCAAGGGCAACCCACAGTCTTCGTCTTTGAACAGGGCGCCTACGAGGCGCGTTTGGTCGAGCCCGGCGAACGGATCGGCGGGCGGACGGTGCTCAAGTCCGGCATCAAACCGGGCGAGCAGGTCGTGACTTCGGGCGCCTACGCGCTAAAGGCTCGTCAGCAGAAGTCACAGCTCGGCCACGGGCATTGAGAAGGATTACAAAAAATGCTCAATGCAATAGTTGAAGCCTCCCTGCGCTACAAGGTGCTGGTGGTGGTTGGGTTCTTGGTGATGGTGGGCCTGGGGGTGATGGCGTTTCGGCAGGTGCCGGTGGATGCCTTCCCCGATGTCACGCCGACCCAGGTGAACATCTATACCGAATCCCCGGGCGTCGCCGCTGAAGATATCGAACGTCTCCTCACAGTGCCGATCGAAGCCGCAATGGCAGGTCTTGCCAAGGTCGAGGTCGTGCGGTCGGTGTCATTGTTCGGCCTGTCATACGTGGGAGTCTATTTCTCGGACGACGTTGACATCTACTTTGCCCGCCGTCTGGTTGGTGAGAAGCTGCAAGAGGTCAAGGGTCGCTTGCCCCAGGGCTACGGGGAGCCGGAACTCGGGCCCAACAGCTCAGGCCTGGGCCAGGTCTTCTGGTACACCATTGAGGATGCCGACAAAAAACTGAGTGCAATGGATTTGCGGACCCTGCACGACTGGACGGTGCGGCTGATCTTGCGCACAGCGCCTGGAGTGGACGACGTGACGACCTGGGGCGGGCACGAGAAGCAATTCCAGGTTCAGATTGATCCTCGTTTGCTGGTGAAATACGGGCTGTCGTTCAAGGACGTGATGGAGCGCCTGGCAGCGAACAACAAGCAGGTCGGCGGCCAGTACCTGAACATCGGGGTCGAACAGTACCTGGTTCGCGGTCTCGGACTGGTCAGCAATGCCGCCGATATCGGCGGGATCGTCGTCACTGAACGAGGAGGCTCGCCGATCTACATCCGGGACGTTGCCACGGTGAAGGAGGCACCGGCGGTGCGCTTTGGCGCCGTAACACGAAACGGCCAGGAAACCGTGCTGGGCATCGCTCTGGCGCGGATCAACGAGAACGCAGCGACTGTGGTCTCGGCCGTCAAGGCCAAGATGGCGATTGCGCAGGCGGCGCTACCTAAGGGCATTGAGCTTAAATCGGTTTACGACAGGACCGAGATCGTCGACAAGGCGCTGTCCACAGCCAAGAGCGCTCTGGTGGAAGGCTCGATCCTTGTCGCCGTCATCCTGTTCTTGTTCCTGGGCGAATTCCGCTCAGCGATTGTCGTGATCGTGACGCTGCCATTGGCCATGCTGTTCGCCTTCATCATGATGAGCCGCTTTGGCATGTCGGCCAATTTAATGTCACTGGCCGGCCTGGCCATCGGCATCGGAATGATGGTGGACGGGGCGGTGGTGATGGTGGAGAACGCATTCCGGCTGTTGTCTCATGCGCGCGAGAGCGGCAGGCCCATCAATCGCACCCATGTGGTGCTTGAGGCGGCGCGCGAAGTGGCTAACCCGATCGCCTTCGCGATCATGATCATCATCGTCGTGTTCCTGCCTCTGTTCTCGCTGACGGGACTGGAAGGCAAGTTGTTCAAGCCCATGGCGCTGACCATCACCTTCGCCATGGCCGGATCGCTGCTGCTGTCGCTGACCCTGGTGCCGGTGCTCGCGGCGTTGATCCTCAAGCCGAAGGAAGAAAAGGACACCTGGCTGGTCCGCAAGGCAAAAAACATCTATTTACCGTCGCTTGATTGGGCGCTGGACCACAAGAAGAAGGTCATGACCGCGGCGTTGGCGCTGCTGGCCGTCTCTCTGGCCTTGTTCCCGTTCCTCGGCAAGGAGTTCATGCCAACGCTCCAGGAAGACTCGATCATGTTCCGCGTTGTCGGCATCCCCTCAACATCGTTGGACGAGTCGATCCGGGTCGCCAACGTGATGGATGCCAAGCTGCGCGCAAAGTACCCGCAGGTGCTTTCCGTGCTGGCCACCATTGGCCGTGCGGAGAAAGGCGAAACCGCCGACGTGAACTACATGGAGGTCCTACTCGACCTGAAACCCCAGGACGATTGGCCGACCAAACAGTCCTATGCAGCGCTGGGCAAGGAGATGCAGGAGTATCTTGAAGGCGAGGTACAGACAGCGGTCTTCGGCGCAACCCAGCCCATCCAGATGCGGGTGGAGGAATTGATTTCCGGGGTGCGGGCCACCTTGGCGATCAAGATCTATGGCGAGGACTTGGACAAGCTGGAGGACCTTTCCGCGCAGATCAAGGGAGTTGTGGGTACCGTGCCAGGCGTGGCCGACCTGTCCGCGGAGGCGAACAAGGGCAAGCCACAGATGGTGATCAAGGTGGACCGCGCGGCCGCGGCCCGGTATGGCTTGAACGCCGACGACATCCTCCAGGTGGTGCAAGCCGGGATTGGCGGCGAGACAGTTTCAACGCTCATCGAAGGCACGAAGCGCTTTGACATCGCGGTCCGGCTGGCCGAAGAGTTTCGCAGCAGTCCGGCCGCTATCGCCAATATCCCCATTCGCACTTCCGAAGGTGCGCTGGTGCCGTTCTCCCAGGTCGCCAAGATTGAGTTGGACGAGGGCTACACGTTCGTGCGCCGGGAGGCTCTGCAGCGATATGCGGTGTTGCAGATGGACGTGCAGGGGCGCGACGTGGATAGCTTTGTGAAGGAAGCTGACGCCGCCATCAAGGCAAAAGTGAAGATGCCCACAGGCTATTGGGTTGAATGGGGCGGAGCCTTTGAAAACCAGCAGCGCGCCATGGCCCGTCTGGCGGTCATCGTGCCGCTGACCATTGGCCTCATCTTCATCCTGCTGTACACGGCTTTCAACTCCTTGCGGCATGCCACGCTGATCATTGCCAACGTGCCTTTTGCCATCATCGGCGGGATCATCGGCTTGTTCATGACCAGGCAGTACCTGTCCGTGCCGTCGGCCATTGGTTTCATCGCGGTCTTCGGGGTGGCCATGTTGAACGGCATCGTGCTCGTGACCTTCCTGAACGATCAGCGAAAGCATGGCCTGTCTATTCGCGATGCGGTACGCCAGGGCGCGGCAATGCGCTTGCGCCCTGTTCTCATGACGGCGTCCGTCGCCATCCTTGGGTTGGTGCCGATGCTTATTTCATCGGGCGTCGGCGCCGAAACTCAACGCCCCCTGGCGACCGTGGTTGTTGGCGGTCTGATCACCTCTACGCTGCTGACGTTGCTGCTGCTGCCGCTTATCTACGAATGGTCTGAAACACGTGCCGAGGCCAAGCTTAGAGCGCTGGAAGCGCGGGACGAAGAGACACCAACCGCCAAGCCTTTATAGAGGAGACAACATGAACGAAATCAAAGCTTATGTGCATCGCAGCCGGGTTGCCGACGTGGTCGCCGCCCTGAAAAACAGCCCTACCTGGGGCGGGACGCGGGGTGACCGCCGGCACAATCTCGCCCTGTACATCGTCAAAGGCTTTCTGCATGCCGACGAGGTTGCGGAGCAGCATTTCTCAATGGAATTGGGTGACGAAGTCGTCAACGAGTACAAACTGGAGTTGTTGTGTGAGGATAGCGAGACTGATGAGTTCGTTCTCGCTATCTCCACTGCCGCGCACACGGGTCAGCCTGTTGCAGGGTGGATCACCGTTTCCGTGCTCGCCCAAGCCATCCCCATTCGCTAGTTCGCTAGTTCCCTATTTCTATTACCAACCGAAAGGAAAACCCATGAACCGATTTCTGATTTCTCTTCTCGCGGCCTCCGCATTTTCTCTGCCCGCGTTTGCGAAGGAAGATCACACTCCCAAGCACGGCGGTGTCGTCGTGGAAACCAAGGCCGGCGATCTCGAGCTTGTCGCGAAAGCCGACTCGATGGTCATTCACGTCAGCGATCATGGCAAGCCTATGAAGCTCACCAGCGCCACAGGCAAGGTCACTGTTTTCAATGGCAATGACAAGGCGGAGGCGCCGCTTGCCCTGGTTGGCGACAAGCTTGAAGCCAAAGGCACGTTCAAGGTGGCACCTGGCGCCAAAGTATTGGCCGAGGTGTCTCTCAATGGGAAACCGCCGGTTGCCGCGCGGTTCACGCTCAAGTAAACACAGCTCATCGAGAGCGTCGTAAGGCGCTTCCAGTGGTGCCCACCAGGAGGACCAGACCATACTTCGCCGTGTAACGGATGTGCCGCTGGCCATGACTCTGCTCTGGATGTGGATGGTCATAGTGATGGTGATCGTCCTAGGGTATCTGTTGTTTCGGAGATGGCGAAAGCGGTACCCTCGACGCAGCCCAGAACCCCAGGGTCGATACGCACAGCGATTGCAGCGCCGCATGAACAAGCGTCGCAGTGAGACAGACGCTTCAAAAAGATCGAAAAACAATCCCAGCAAGAAGGAATGCCCGTGATATTCAAGAACTCCATAGGTGTAAGCTTGATCGCCGCACTGTCCACTGCAGGCTGCGCTATGGTGTATGAAGGAAAGTATGACTGGAATGATGGCTGGCGCGAGGCGACGGTTCTACAGATCGGCAGCGCTGCGGAGATCGAAAAGCCTCAGTTCTCGGATTGCCGTGAGATTGCACTGCCACAGCAGCTTTCGTCAGGCAAGTTCATTGTGGTTTCCTACATGCACACAGGCCATCGGCGTAAGCGCGTAGTCCCGTTCAACTCAAATGAGGGGGTGCTGGTGGGAGATCTGGTTTACATGAACGTGCTGGGCTGTGATAAGCCGCTCATGCCTCGAATTAGGCCAAATCGCTAGTACGCCACAGCGGATTATTGTTGAAATGCACTGAAGCCTGCCCCGATCTTTTTTCATCAAATCTTGATCCGCACTTGACCTCCAGATTCGCGAAGGGCAGGTAGCGCGGTTTATCCAGGATCACTAGGTCCATGTGCATCAACCGATTTGAACTGATTTAGCCGTCCCAAGACAGCCTTGTGGTCATTATGGGACCACGAACTTCCGCAGACCATCATTGGGTCCGCCAATTCGCGCGATGTACAGCTGCGGTCGCGTCGTGGCGGGCATCATCCTCCGAGTGCAGGTAAATACTGGTAGTGCTGATGTTGGCGTGGCCAAGATTGTCCCTGACCACCTTCAGATCCGCTTTTCCACTCAAGTGGCTGCCGGCCGTGTGCCGCATCCAGTGGGTTGATGCCTACTCCAGGTGATCGGCCGCTGCCTCAAACTCGGCGCCTTGCAAGCGTAAGCGGACCGCGCTTTCCCGGAAAACGTCCTTGACGATTTCGTGGATGGCACTGCGCGCCACGGGCTTGGTTGGCCCGATGAGGGGTCTGACCAGAGGCGTCTCATCTCCTTCGGGTGGCAATGGACTGAGCCCACAAGCCATTCGATAGCGAATAATTTCAGACATCAACTCGCCCGTGGCGGGCACCAGCCTAGTTTGTCCACCTTTACCGGTGACCTGCAGCCACCAGCGTTCGCGCCCATCGGCGCTGCGCCGGCTGAAGAATCCGCCCATGGCTGTCCCGCAGATCTCCGAAACACGCAGGCCGCCGATGTAGAGCAGTGAAAACAGCCACCTGCAGCGGGAAGCATGCAGCTTCTCCCGATCGCTCGTCACAGACATCGCCTCAATGGTGACCTTGACCACTGCCCAATGCTCCATCGGCAGGAAGCGGCTCACACGCGGCGCCGTCATCCTGCGCTTGCGCCGGCTCAACGCCAGGGGATTGCCGGCCAGGTACCCAGCCTCAACCAGCCAGGAAAACATCGCGTTCAGGATCGACAGCGCCTGACGTTGGCTCGATGGCCCCAGGGGACCGGCGAACGGGCGCCACAACGGGGACTCCCGCCCTGGCTGTTGAATTCCGCTGAAGTCTGACCCGGAACAGGCACGGGCTCCGAGGTCATGCAGCGCATTGCCGCGCCCGTGGTCGGCGGCATGATCACTGCCCCCTTGTTGTCCATGTTTGTAATTCCAGCCGTGTATCTGCTCATGCGAAGGCCTCGTGAGGGCCTGACCGCAAGCAGGCCGTTCTGGGCAAGACGCAATCCCGCCTCTTGAACTTATTTTTCGTTAGTTTTATCAACCACTCTTAAAGGAGTTTTTTATGAAGAAGATCGTTATTGCGGCGGAGGCGACGGGAGCGGACGTAGGGGCTTCAGTGGTCATTGTCATATCGTATGTTCCTTGGCCGCAGTGGCCTGATCAAGAAGTGATTTTAAGGGTTGGCCCCAGGCGTCTTCAAACAGCAGTTCATCCAGCGGGCAGCGCTTGGCCCAGCGCTCTTGTTGCAGCATGGGTTCTTCATAAAACCCGTGCACCGGGCCTATGCACAACAGGGCGATCGGGTCGGCCCCGGCGGGCAGTTGCAACAAGGCGGCCACTGCCACAGGGTCGAACAGCGAGACCCACCCCATGCCCAGCCCTTCGGCCCGTGCGGCCAGCCACAGGTTTTGAATCGCACAGGAGGCCGAGGCCAAGTCCATCTGCGGCAGGGTGCGCCGCCCAAAAATGTGCTTTTCGCGCCCGTCGGCCAGCGCCACTGCCCAGACTTCGGCGGCATCTTGCAGGCCTTCGACCTTGAGCCGCATGAATTCGTCTTCGCGCTGGCCCAGTGCACGGGCGGTTTGCACCCGCTCCTGCTCCACCAGCGCCTGCAATTGAGTACGCAAAGCGCTGGATGCCACCCGCACAAAGCGCCAGGGCTGCATAAAACCCACACTGGGCGCGTGGTGCGCGGCGGTTAGCAGGCGGCGCATCACTTCGGGTGCCACGCTGCCCCCGGCAAAGTGCCGCATGTCGCGCCGCTCGAAAATGGCGCGGTACACCGCATCGCGCTCGGCTTGCGTGAAGGCCAGGGCCGGCGCGTCAATCGGCATGGTAATGGGGGCTCATACGCACCGTCTCTCCAATAATCAACAAACCGGGTTGGGGGCCATAGGCTGGGGCCATTTCTATCAAGCGCCGCAGACTGCATGCGATCACCGTTTGCGTAGGGCGTGTACCGTCGCGCACGATAGCGGCTGGCGTGTCCGTTGCCAACCCATGGCTGAACAGCCGCTCAGCAATCTGCGCAAGGCGCTGCACGCCCATGTAGAAAACACGAGTCTGTCCGGGCCGGGCTAGTGCCAGCCAGTCGTGGGTGGCATCGTCTTGCGCCAAATGGCCTGGCAAAAACACACAGCTACTCGCAAGGTTGCGGTGCGTCAATGGAATGCCCGCAGCAGCCGAACAACCGCTGGCCGCCGTCACACCCGGCACCACCTCAAAAGCAATGCCTTCGGACTGCAAGGCCTGCACCTCTTCCCCGCCGCGGCCAAACACATAGGGGTCACCCCCCTTGAGACGCACCACGCGACGGCCGTTGCGGGCATGTGCGACCAGCAGTGCGTGGATACCCTCTTGCGGCACCGCTTGGTCGCCCAAGGCCTTGCCCACATAGACGCGCTGGGCTTGGGGCGGTATCTGATCCAGGACTTCTGTACTGACCAGGCGGTCGTGCACCACCACATCGGCGCGGCGCAGCCGGTCCAGCGCACGCAGGGTCATCAGGTCCAGTGGACCCGGACCGGCCCCTACGATGCAAACAAAACCAAGGGAAGAAGAAAAACGTTCAGTCATGGAAAATTGGGGCGATCACGAGGCGGCCCATCATACGTGCGTCACGCTGCGCGCAGCTTGCGGGCGCACAGTGCGTGCTTTTTCATCGGGCGAGGGATGCGATACTTGGGGGGTTGCATACCCTGGGTTTCCTCCTTGTAAATCCTTGGACCAGGAATGCGATCCCTTGCTACACATGTCCGTCCACCCCCACGCTCCACACGCTGCACGTATCCAAGGCTGGTGCCCCGGTGCGCTGCGTCCCATGCCCTCGGGGGATGGGCTGGTGCTGCGCATCCGCCCGCCGCTGGGGCGTTTGACCCAGGCGCAAGGTCACGGCATTGCTGAGTTGGCCGCACGCTACTCCCACCCCCTGCTGGACCTGACCAGCCGTGCCAACCTGCAGTTGCGCGGAATTGCCGAGGCAGACTACCCCGCACTGCTGGCCGGACTACAAGCCCTGGGCTTGATTGACACCGATATAAACGCCGAATCGCGCCGCAACCTCCTCGTGTCGCCCTTTTGGGAGGCAGGCGACGGTACACCTGCTCTTGCGCGCTTACTCGTAGAGGCATTGGGCCAGCCTATCGCCCCTACACTCCCGGCCAAATTCGGCTTTGCGCTGGACTGTGGCCCTACCCCTGTGCTGCGCGGCTGCTCGGCCGACATCCGATTGGAGCGCCATGCGCAGGGTTTTTTGGTATATGCCAACGGCAGCACCCGCGGGATGGCCGCTTCTGCAGAGTGCGCTATCGAGCGGGCCATGGAGCTGGCGCACTGGTTTATTACGGCAGGCGGCGCATCATTCGGGCGTGGCCGCATGGCAGCCTTGGTCGCCCAAACTCCCGTGCC
Organism: Polaromonas sp.; assembly: GCA_021731285.1. GTDB lineage: Bacteria > Pseudomonadota > Gammaproteobacteria > Burkholderiales > Burkholderiaceae_C > Polaromonas. Next base: position 45,995 of record JAKFXR010000027.1, read on the forward strand.
CGCCCACATGGCAAGCACCCCGGTACCCGCCACTCATGCGGCCTGCCCACCCTGGGGCCTGGTGCCGCAGGGCTGCGTGGTGGGCTTTGAATTCGGCCAGATGCCTGTGGACACGTTGCGCGCACTGTCAGCCCTAAGCCCTTTGCGTCTCACTCCGTGGCGCAGTGTGCTGGTGGAAGGCGCCCAGAGCGTGCCCGCACTGCCCACACTCATCACCCACGTCGACGATGTGCGTCTGCGTGTCAGCGCCTGCACCGGCGCGCCTGGCTGCACCCAGGCCGCCGCACCCACGCGGGATCTAGCCCACGCGCTGGCGCCGTTGGTGCCGCCAAGCCACAGGCTGCACGTATCGGGCTGCCGCAAAGGCTGCGCGCACCCGGACGCGGCCCTCACGCTGGTGGCCACGCCAACAGGGTTTGATCTGGTACAACACGGCACCGCCGCCTCCCCCCCGGATGCGCGCGATCTGAATCAAGCGGCCATCGCCGCCCATTTAAAACAGCTAGCGCATGCGCCACACCTATGAGACCGATGGCGATGCCATCTACCGACAGTCTTTTGCCATCATCCGGGCTGAAGCCGACCTAAGCCGCTTCAACGCCATTGAAGAACTGGCCGTCGTCCGCATGATCCACGCCACCGGCATGGTCGGGCTAGAGACCCATGTGCGCTTTACCGATGGCATGGCTGACGCCGCCCGCGCTGCGCTGGAAGCCGGCGCCCCCATTCTGTGCGACGTGCGTATGGTGAGCGAAGGCATCACCCGCACCCGCATGCCTGCCGACAACGCCGTCATCTGCACCCTGCAAGACCCCAGCGTGCGCGAGCTGGCCCAGCGCATGGGCACCACCCGCAGCGCCGCTGCGCTGGAACTCTGGCGCCCCCATTTGGCAGGAGCTGTGGTCGCTATCGGCAACGCACCCACCGCACTGTTTCACCTGTTGAACATGCTGCAAGACCCCGCCTGCCCGCGCCCTGCGGCCATCATCGGCTGCCCGGTGGGCTTTGTAGGCGCTGCCGAATCCAAAGCCGCCCTTATGGGCGCGCCGCCCGCCCCTGCCATGGTGGTACAGGGCCGACTGGGCGGCAGCGCCATTACCGCGGCTGCAGTGAACGCACTCGCCAGCCGGAGGGAAATCTGATGGGCCGCATCCTCTGCGCCGGTTTAGGCCCCGGCGACCCCGACTTGATGAGCGTGCGCTCCGACCGCGCCATCCGTGCCGCCAGCCACGTGGCCTACTTCCGCAAAAAAGGCCGCCCCGGCCAAGCCCGCCGCATTGTGGAAGGCATGCTCGCCCCCCTTGTTACCGAGTACCCCATGGAATACCCGGTCACCACTGAACTGCCCTTTGACAGCCCCGAGTACATCCACTGCCTGGCCACGTTTTATGACGACTGGGCTAACCGCCTGGCCGAGCTGGCCCAAACGCAGGACGTGCTGGTGCTGTGCGAGGGAGACCCGTTTTTCTACGGCTCCTTCATGCACCTGCACACCCGCTTGCAGAGTCGCGCCACGGTAGAAGTGATTCCCGGCATCCCCGGCATGGTGGGCTGCTGGTCGGCCACCGGCACACCCATCACTTGGGGCGACGACGTGATGACCGTGCTCATGGGCACCCTGCCCGAGGACGAGCTGGTGCGCCATATGGGAACGGCTGATGCCCTGGTCATCATGAAAATCGGCCGCAACCTGCCCCGCGTGCGCAACGCGCTGGCCAAAGCCGGCCGCCTGGATCAGGCCTGGCTGGTAGAGCGCGGCACCATGCCCGGTGAGCGCGTGCTCAAACTGGCCGAGGCCGATGGCAACAACTGTCCTTACTTCGCCATCGTGCTGGTACACGGCAGCGGCCGCCGCCCCGAGGTGCAGGAATGAGCGGCTGGCTCTGCATTGCAGGACTGGGGCCGGGCGACCCGCAGCTGGTAACCCCCGAAGTGACGGCCGCCATTGACACCGCCACCGACATCGTGGGCTACATCCCCTACGTCGCCCGCATTGCGCCGCGCCCGGGCCTCACGCTGCATGCGTCCGACAACCGGGTCGAGATGGACCGCGCCCGCGCCGCGCTGCAAATGGCATCTGAGGGCCGCCAGGTCGTCATCGTCTCGTCCGGTGACCCTGGCGTGTTTGCCATGGCAGCCGCCGTGTTTGAAGCGCTGGAAGGCCGCCCGGACTGGCAGGTTCTGGACATCCGCGTGTTGCCCGGCATCACGGCCATGTTGGCGGCGGCAGCCAAAGCCGGTGCGCCGCTGGGCCACGACTTCTGCGCCATCAACCTGAGCGACAACCTCAAGCCCGCAGAGCTGATCGAAGCCCGCGTGCGCGCCGCCGCCGGAGCCGACTTTGCGATGGCGCTCTACAACCCCCGCTCCGCCAGCCGCCCGCACACTTTCGGGCGCGTGCTGGAGGTATTGCGCGCAAGCTGCGGACCAGACCGGCTCATCACCTTTGCCCGCGCCGTGAGCACGCCGGACGAAAAGTTATTGACTGTCCGCCTGGGGGAAGCCACCTCTGAGATGGCCGATATGCGCACCGTGGTCATCGTGGGCAACTCCGCCACCCGCCGCGTGGGGCGCTTCGTCTACACCCCGCGCTCGGCGCTATGAACGCACCAACAATCACGTTAACGGCGCGCCGTAGCCATCCAGCGCAGCACTTCATCCACGGTGCAAACAGTTTGACGGGGGGGAATGAAGGGCCGGTCGATCAGAATAACCGGCAGCCCCCGTTCGCGCGCCACCGTCAGCTTGGCCTGTGCGCCCGCGCCGCCGGAGTTTTTGGACACCACATGGGTGATGCCGTGTGCTTGCAGCAAGGCGCGGTCGCCTTCCAAAGTGAACGGCCCCCGGTCCAGTACCACATGGCCGCGCTCGGCAGGCAGATCCAGCACCGGATCGACCAAACGCAACAGATACCAATGCTGCGAGTGGGCCAAAAACGGTGCCAAGTTCTGGCGGCCAATGGCCAGAAACACCCGCGTCGGATCGGAGGGCAAAGCCTGCACTGCAGCGGTAATGTCGGGCACATGCTGCCAAGCATCCCCGCTTTGAGCCTGCCACGCGGGTCGCTCCAGTGCCAGCAGGGGCACACCCGCTGCGGCACAGGCCTGCACTGCGTTACGGCTCATCTGCGCGGCAAAGGGATGGGTGGCGTCCACCACATGGGTGATACGCTCGGCCTGAAAAAAGGCCTGCAAGCCAGCCACGCCGCCAAAGCCACCCACACGGGTGGGCAGCGGCTGGGCAATGGGCGCATCGGTACGGCCTGCATAAGAAAATATGCCGTCCACCCCCGCCTGCGCCAATGCCTGAGCCAGGCGGCTGGCCTCAGTGGTGCCCCCCAGCACAAGAACACGCGGAAGGATGCGCGCAATGTCTGAACCCTGGCTGTCAGTCATTGGTATTGGTGAAAATGGTCTGCATGGCCTGAGCGATGGTAGCCGCTCGGCCTTGGCCCACGCGCAGCACGTCTTCGGCGGTGTAAGGCACCTGGCGCTGGCCGATGTAGGCAGCCGTGGCCTGGAGTGGCTGCGGCCCTTTGACATAGCCCCGGTACTGGCCCTGCGCGGCCAGCCGGTGGCGGTACTGGCCTCGGGCGATCCGTTCTGGTTCGGAGCAGGTGGCAGCCTGGCGGAGCACCTTACGCCCGGCGAATGGCAGGCTTTTCCCGCACCCTCTGCCTTCTCGCTGGCCGCATCCCGCTTGGCATGGCGCTTGGAGCATGTGCATTGCTTCGGCCTGCACGCCGCGCCCTTTGCCCGCACCCGCCCTGTCCTGCACGGCGGCGCGCAACTGCTGTGCCTGTTGCGCGATGGCCTGGCGGTACGAGACTTTGCGCAATGGCTCACACAGCAAGGCTGCGGTGCATCTGCGGTGTGGGTGCTGGAAGCCCTGGGCGGCCCACGCGAACGCATACGCCAGAGCGCGGCCAGCATGCTGGACTTTGCGGACATCCAAAGCCCTGTTGCCGTAGCCGTTCAGGTAGCCGGCCCCTTGGGTTTGCCGCAAACACCCGGTCTGCCAGACGGCAGCTTTGCCCACGATGGACAAATTACCAAGTCACCCATCCGCGCATTCACCTTAAGCGCCCTGGCACCGCGCCCCGGCGAACATCTGTGGGACTTGGGCGCGGGCTCGGGTTCGGTGTCGGTGGAATGGTGTTTGGCGGGCGGCACATCCAGCGCGGTGGAGCTGCACGCCGAGCGGGTGCTGAACATCCGTGCCAACGCCGCATCCTTCGGCATAGCTCACCGCCTCACGGTGCACCACGGTGCCACGCAAGACCTGCTGACGGGCCTGCCCACGCCCCATGCCATTTTTGTCGGCGGCGGTTTTGACATGGCGTTGTTCGACACATTGCAGTCCACAGCGCCCGCAGGTTGCCGCCTGGTGGTGAATGCCGTGACGCTGGAAACCGAATCCGCCCTGCTGCAACTGCACGCCAAACACGGCGGCGAGCTGCTGCGCATCGAGCTGGCGCAGGCCACGCCCCTGGGCCGCATGCGCGGCTGGCAGCCCAGCCGAGCGGTGGTGCAGTGGAGCGTATCGCTGTGAAAGCGCCATGCTGATGGTGGCAGGCTTGGGTTTTCGGGCCCAGTGCGATGTGGCGTCTTTGCGCGCCGCGCTCAACGCCGCCTTGGATGCTGCACAACAATCTCACGGCAGGCCCATCACCCTTACGGCCCTGGCCACCGCAACAGACAAGGCCACCCACCCTGCTCTGCTGCAACTGGCCGCAGAGCTGCAATTGCCCGTCACCCCCATCCACCTGCCGCAGTTAGCTAGCCAAACCGCCACGCCCAGCGTCCATGTACCCGCCCGCTACGGTGCCCACAGCGTGGCCGAAGCCGCAGCGCTGGCCGCTGCAGCAATGACCGTTCAGGCTGAGCCTGTCGAAGCCCAACTGCTTGCCCAGCGCCACACCAGCCCCGACCGCATGGCCACCGCAGCCCTTGCTTTCACAGAAAATACCCACCCATGACTGTTCACTTTATTGGCGCAGGCCCCGGCGCCCCGGATTTGCTAACCCTGCGTGGCCGCGACTTCATTGCCGCCAGCCCGGTGTGCCTTTACGCGGGCTCGCTGGTGCCCGAAGGCGTGCTGACCCACTGCCCGCCCGGTGCGCGCATCGTCAACACCGCGCCAATGTCGCTGGAGCAGATATTGGCCGAGATCAGCACCGCGCATGCCGCCGGGCACGACGTGGCTCGCCTGCATTCAGGCGACTTGTCGGTGTGGTCAGCGATGGGCGAGCAACTGCGCGGCCTGCGCACACTGGGCATTCCGTACACCGTCACACCCGGCGTACCGTCGTTTGCGGCAGCGGCTGCCACGCTAGAGGCGGAACTGACTTTGCCGGGCCTGAGCCAATCGGTGGTGCTTACCCGCACCTCGGGCCGCGCATCGGCCATGCCCAGCACCGAGTCACTGGCCAACTTTGCCGCCACCCAGGCGGTGCTGGCCATTCACCTCTCCATTCATGTGCTGCCGCGCGTGGTGGCCGAGCTTGCGCCCCACTACGGCGCAGACTGCCCGGTAGCCGTGGTCTGGCGCGCCAGCTGGCCGGACGAGCGCGTGGTGCGCGCCACCCTGTCCACCATCGAAGCAGCCGTGGGCGAAGGCATGGAGCGCACTGCATTGATTCTGGTGGGCCACACCCTGGGCAAAAACTTGGGCGATCGAGACTTTGACCACAGCCGCCTCTACGCGGGCGACTACGACCGGCGCTACCGCCCGCTGGGCACAGCGCCCCGCTTTCCGATGGGCACGGAATGAAGATCGACCTTTGCCTCGTCGGCATAGGCACCGGGAACCCCGACCATGTGACCCGCCAGGGCGTACTGGCCCTGAATGCAGCGAACCTGATTCTGGTGCCACGCAAAGGCACAGGCAAAGCCGATCTGGCTGAGCTGCGCCTGCAACTGTGCGAGACGCTGGTGACAAACCCCGCCACGCAGGTGGTGGGCTTTGACATGCCGGTGCGCGATGCGGATGACCCCGACTACCCCGCCGCCGTGAACCGCTGGCACGACGCCATTGCCGAGGTGTGGCTGGCAACCATCCGTACCCATTTGCCCACTGGCGGACGCATGGCCCTGCTGGTGTGGGGCGACCCATCGCTGTATGACAGCACATTGCGCATTGCCGAGCGCCTAGCGGTGCAACTGCCGCTCAAGGTGTCTGTGGTGCCCGGCATCACTGCGCTGCAAGCACTGACCGCAGCGCACGCCATCGCGCTGAACGACATCAACGCCCCCGTCACCATCACCACCGGTCGCCAACTGCGCGACCACGGCTGGCCCGCCAACGCCAGCACCGTGGCAGTGATGCTGGACGGCCACTGCGCATTCCAGCACCTACCGCCCGAGGACATCACCATCTGGTGGGGTGCCTATCTGGGCATGCCGCAACAAATCTGCATCGTGGGGCCGCTGGCCAAAGTGAGCGAGCGAATTCAAGCGGAGAGGCAAGCGGCGCGGGCAGCGCATGGGTGGATCATGGATACATATTTGATGCGCAGGACCACGACACCTTCCACACCAAGTCGCAATCCGGCAATAGCCATCACATAAATTACTGAGTCGTGTTCACTGGGCTCTCAGCGCCTGCGCCAGCACACTCCAGTACCACCAGCAGGGCCGGACACACCCAGCGCTGGAAAGCCAGCCCGCCGACCAGGCCCAGGCTCACCCAGAACGACAAGGCCATCCAGGTCGTGGCCCAGATGAACTGCGTGCCGAGTTGTTCCAGGGCAGCATGGGCCGCGGGGCCAAAACCGGCCAGGGGATCGCCCTGCAGCTTGGGCGCACCCACCACAAAGGGCAACGCCAGCAAGGCTGCGGCTACCAGCCAACGCCAGGACGCGCGTGCAAAGCTGGCTACGGCGCAGGCACCAGCCGCACCGCTCACTGCCAGCACCCACCAGACCTGGCGGGCCTGCAGCGGCGAGGCTTCCATGCCGGGTACTTCTGCGTGCAGGCCCAACGAAGGCCAGAGGTGAAAGCTCAGCCAACCAGCCGCTGCCACCAAGCCCGCCAGGCGCAAAGAAGCTACCGCACCACCGCGTTTGTAGAGCCACACACCCATCACAGCAAACAGCAACAGCGCCATGCTGAAGGCGTGCAAGATGTTGGCCACCCAGGTCCAGCCAATGCGTTCGGCACCGTTTGCAGGCTCCCACTCCTTCGCGGCGCCATGCTGATGATCGTGAGGGGCAGAACCTTCGGCATGCGCGTGAGCAGCGGGAGCTTCGGCGGGCTTGGGGGCCTCTGCCTTTTGTTCCTCATACACCTCGGCCGCCAGAATCAGCGGAGCAGCTTGCCAGCGTTGCACGCCCGTTTGCACGCTGCCCACCACCACCGCCGTGGCCAAGGCCGCCCAAATCAATCGTTGAAAAATCATGGGGGTCTCCCGGTGAAAAGGCTGCTCAATGGCACGGTTTGACGGTGATGTGGCGCACATCGTGCGCAGCGTTGTGCGCCAGCGGGCTTTCGGCAAAAGCCACGCCGTACAGAACTATCAGGCCCAGTGCTGCGGCGCCCAGCAACGGTCGCAGGACGGCCAGGCCGGGGTTCTGGGTGTTAGAAGGGCTGTGGGTCAGCGTCGTCGGTTCAGTCATTGTGATCTCCTTGGGGTTGGTGGGTAAAAAAACAAACTTAGTGGATTTGGCCACTCATGTCGAGCCCAGGCCGACGGGAGGCAATCGTGCAAGGATACCGCTACGCAGGCGCTGGGGCCGCGTATTGCGCGCCAGGTTGCCGTCGGCACTTTGCCAATGCTGTTGGGCGCAGGCAATAACCTGGCCCGCAGTCTCGGCGTCGGAAATGAGGTCACCAAAGTAATAGGTGAACTTGCCTCGGGCCTGCAAGGTCACGGTGCAAGCGCGAGAGCAGCCGCTCATGCAGGCCAGGCCGCGCACCTGCAGGCCCTTGTGAAGGCCGGTGTCCAGCTCACACTCCAGCAACGCGTCCTGCACCGCTTCGAACAGGGCCAGCCCATCAGCGGGCAGCTCGCGCGATGCGCCCGGCGGGCGGCAGGTGGTGCAGACAATGATTTCGGTATCAGACATCGCGTGAGAATCGTTCAATGATTAGGGGGTGATTCATGCAGCTGGGAGCGCCAGGCGGTGCTCCGCACCCCAGCGGGTAGCCCAGGCGGCACAGCGTCCCAGGTTTTTGTGCGGATCGTCAAAGTCCACGATCACCACATGCTGCGCTGCCAACGGGGCCGGCGGCGGCTCCAGCGTGCGGCCATCGGTCAGCAGCCACAGCCAGCAATCGGTGGGGCCACTCTTGCGCAACGTTCGCAGCAACAGGCGGTCGGCGTGCGCCAGTGCCTCAGCCAGCGGCGTGCCACCACCACCGCCTAGGTGACGCAGGCGCTGGCTACCAGCGGCGCGCGCACGGCCCGGTGGCAGCAGCAACTCCACGCCCTGCCCGCCAAAAGACAGCAGCGCCACATCGTCGCCCAAGCGCGCGGCCTCCCCGATCATGAACACCGCATGGCCTTTGGCCAGAGCCAAACGGCCACGCTGGCGCATGGAGCCCGAGGTGTCGAGCACGATGCAATGCAGCCGGCTGGTGCGCAGCGCCACCGGCTGGCGGCGCAGGTGTTCGCGCTGCAGTGGTGCCGGCCCTTTGGCCAGCAGCGTGGGCAACCAGGCAATGGCCGCGCTATGCTGCGGCGCAGTGTGAGCGCGTGTTGCGGCGCCCGAGGAAGGAATGCGTGGGGGTGGAGGCCACCGCCAGCTGCCAGGCCCGTTACGCGGGCGGCCGCTGGGGTGGCTTAGGCTTTTTTTGGAGGCCACCCTGCCCTGGCGTGAATGCGTGTGGTGCCTTCGGGCTGGGCCGCCAGCGCGCCCCAGTCGCCTTGCGTTGGGGATGCCGGGGATGGCTGGTCTTGCAGGCGTTCGGACTTTAGCCCGGCCGCGGACGATGGCGAGGGATTCGAAGAACCGTTGAGCTTGGAATGCGACGCCCCGGTGTTGCCCGGTGCTTGCGCCACACGGCCCTCGGGTCGGCGGTGTGCCAGCGCCAGCTCGGCCACCGCATCCACATCATCCACCGTCACTTCGCTGCGTCCTTCCAGTGCCGCCAGCGCACGCGCAGCGCGCAGCATCACCAGGTCTGCGCGCATACCGTCCACACCAGCGGCGATCGCGCAGGCAGCGGCATGGTGCAGCACCGCGTCAGACCAGCTCAGGTGTGGCAACGCGGCACGGGCCGCCACCAGCGCCGCGCTGAGTGCTCGTTGTTCTTCGGCATGTTGCTCACCCAGGGCGGCGGGGTTCTCGTCAAAGCCCAGGCGCGCGCGCAGGATGGCGGTGCGCTGCTGGGCATCCACCGGGTTGGCCAGCACCAGCGAGAGACCAAAGCGGTCCAGCAGTTGCGGACGCAGCTCGCCCTCCTCCGGGTTCATGGTACCCACCAACACAAAGTGCGCAGCATGCTGCTGTGAAATGCCATCACGCTCGACCGTGTTCACGCCGCTGGCCGCCACGTCCAGCAAGGCATCCACCAGCGCGTCGGGAAGCAGGTTGACCTCGTCCACATAAAGTACGCCGTTGTGGGCGCGCGCCACCAGCCCGGGCGACAGACGCACCCGGCCGTCGCGCAACACGTCTTCCACATTCAGCGTTCCCACCAGCTGCTCCAGGCTGGCCGCCAGTGGCAAGGTGACAAAGGGCGCATCGGGCAGCAGCGCGGCTAGCGCACGGGCTGCGGTGGATTTGGCTGTACCGCGCGGACCACTGATCAGCACGCCGCCAATGCCGGGGTCGATGGCTGCCAACTGCAACGCGCGCTGCAACTGCGGCTGGCCGACCAGCGCGGTGAACGGAAAGACCGCGCGGGAGACGGGTTCGATGGGAATGTTCAGTTCAGGTTTGCTCATGCCAGGGGTCCTTCTCCGTGTTCTTCCAGCCGGCGCTCCAGCGCCAGCAAATGGTCTTCAATACGCTCGCGGTGCTCGCCCGGGGCCTCCCACAGGCCACGCCGCATGGCTTCGAGCAGGCGCTCGCCGATGCTGCGCAGAGCCCCAGGGTTGTGCTGCTGCAAAAACGCGCGGTTGATGTCGTCGTGCAAGTAGGCCTCGGCCACCAGCGCGTACTGGTGGTCGGCCACCACGCCGGTGGTGGCGTCAAACGCAAACAGGTAGTCCACCGTGGCGGCCATCTCGAACGCGCCCTTGTAGCCGTGGCGGCGCACGCCCTCCAGCCACTTGGGGTTGACGGCGCGCGAACGCACCACACGCGCCACTTCCTCACCCAGCGTGCGAATACGCGGTGCGCCGGGCACGCTGAAATCACCGTGGTACAGCGATGCAGGCGCGCCCGCCAGATGTTCTACCGCCACCGCCATGCCGCCCTGAAACTGGTAATAGTCGTCCGAGTCCAGCACATCGTGCTCGCGGTTGTCCTGGTTGTGCAGCACTGCATCCAGACCGGCCAGACGCTGCTCAAGACTGCCGCGTGCGGCGACACCGTGCTCGCCCTGGCCGTAGGCAAAGGCACCTGCGCGCAAATAAGCCTGGGCCAGGTCAGACCCGTCCTTCCACCGGCCGCTGGCCATGACCTCCTGCAGCCCGGCACCGTAGCCGCCGGGGCGCGGGCCAAACACGCGCCAGGTGGCCTCGCGCTGGGCCTCTTCCGCACTTAATCCCTTGGCCTGCGCCTCGGCCGCTTCGCGCTGCACCCGGGTGCGGATGGGGTTCACGTCATCGGGTTCGTCTTCCTCGGGGATCGCGGCCACGGCGCGCACTGCGGTGTCGAACAGGTCAATCACGTTGGGAAAGGCATCGCGGAAGAAGCCCGAGACACGCAGGGTCACGTCCACCCGGGGCCGGTCTTTGATAGCCATGGGCAACACTTCAATGTCTACCACCCGGCTGCTGCCATCCGCCCACTTGGGCCGCACGCCCAAGAGCGCAAAGGCCTGGGCAATGTCCTCACCCCCGGTGCGCATGGTGCTGGTGCCCCAGACCGACAGGCCCAGGCAGCGCAGCATTTCGCCGTGGTCCTGCAGATGGCGTTCGATCACGCGCTCAGCCGCGGCCGCGCCCATGGTGTAGGCGGTCTGCGTGGGCACGGCGCGCGTGTCCACCGAATAAAAGTTGCGGCCAGTGGGCAGCACATCAGGACGGCCACGCGAGGGCGCGCCGCTGGGGCCGGCGGGTACAAAGCGCCCTGCCAGCCCGCGCAGGCACTGTGCAATTTCCTGAGGGCCACAGGCGTCCAGGCGCGGGCGCAGCACCTGGCGCATTCGCTGCAACACCGGAGCGGTGTGCGGCCAGGTTGCAGCATCCCACGGTTCGTCGGCCACCACGTGGTCGGCCACCAATTGCCGAGCCAGCAGCTCCAACCGTTCCCGCGTGTGGCCGGCATGGCGCCATGCTTCAGCACTGAGCTGCTGCAACACCGCAGGGCGTGGGCCGTTCCAGGACGCAGCCCATTCGGGGCTCAGCGCGCTGAAGCCGTCCACACCGTCCAGCTTCAAATCTTGGGCCAATGCGATCAACAGGCTACCCTGGCCCTCGGCCTTACCACCTGGAAAGCGCGCCAGCGCCACCAGCGTGTCGATCTGCTGACGGCCCTGCGGAGATGTGCCCAGGATGTGCAGCCCATCGCGGATTTGTGATTCCTTGATCTCACACAGGTAGGCGTCCAGCCGCTGCAGCAGCGCGTTGCGGGCGGCCTCGTCGGCGGGTTTGGCAAAGCCCAGCTCGGCGTGCAGGCCCTCGCTGAGCACGCGCTCCAGAATATCTACGCGCAGGCGCTGCGCGCGCCGGGGGTCCAGCGACAGAGCCTCGTAGTACTCGTCCATCTGCCGCTCCAGCTTTTGCAGCGGGCCGTAGGTCTCGGCGCGGGTCAGGGCCGGCATCAGGTGGTCGATGATGACCGCCTGCGTGCGGCGCTTGGCCTGGCTCCCCTCGCCGGGGTCGTTGACGATGAAGGGGTACAGGTGCGGCAAGGGGCCCAGGATGGCATCAGGCCAGCAGGCCGCGCCCAGCGCCACACTTTTGCCGGGCAGCCATTCGAGGTTGCCATGTTTACCCACATGCACCACCGCATCCACCGCAAACTGGCGACGCAGCCAGAAGTAAAACGCCAGGTAGTTGTGCGTGGGCACCAGGTCGGCATCGTGGTAGGTGGCGACCAGGTCCAGGTCGCGCCCGCGCGCGGGCTGGATGCCCACAAACACATTGCCCAGGCGCAGGCCCGACACCATGAAGCGGGCGCTGCGCACCATGGGGTCCTGCTCAGGCGGGCCCCACAGGGCGTTGACGGCGTCGCGGCTGGCAGCGTCCAGGCGCTTGAAATCTTCCAGGTAGTCGGCCATGGCCAGGCTTTGGCCTGTGGGCCGCGCGTCGTTGGCATCCAGGTTGTTGGTCACGCCCGCCACCAGCGCGGCGATCAGTGCGTCACCCCCCTCGGGCAAATCACTCGTGGCGTAACCCGCGTCCTGCATGGCGCACAGCAGGGCCACGGAAGAGGCCGGCGTATCCAAGCCCACGCCATTGGCCAGGCGGGCATCGTCATTTGGATAGTTGGCCAGGATCAGCGCCACACGCTTCTCGGCGTTGGGTTTGACGCGCAGCACACACCAGCGGCGCGCCAGCTCGGCCACAAAAACCATACGTTCGGGCTCGGGCTGGTAGCGCACCACGTCCACCTCGGTGCGCTCGCAGCGCCAGGCCAGGCCTTTGAAACTGATGGCCCGCGTGCCGATGCGGCCATCCACCTCGGGCAGCACCACCTGCATCGCCAGGTCGCGCGGCGTCAGGCCATGCGGATCGGCCTGCCACTGTTCTTGCGAGCAACCCGCAGTGATGAGCTGCAGCACCGGGGCGTCTCCTGCCAGCGGCTCCATCTGCGCGCCTTCCACGCTGTCGCCGTCGTCGCCGTCCAGCGCGGTCATCGCAAAGCTGGTGGCGTTAAGCACCACGCCCACCTGATGCTCAGCCGCCAGCGACTGCAGCAGCGCCAGGCTGGCCGAGTTCTTCAGCGAATCCACGGCCACAGCCACGGTGTTGAGGCCCGCACCGTGGAGTGCGGCCAGCATGGCGTCAAACACCGCCGTGTTGCCGGCCTGCACATGGGCGCGGTAAAACACCAGCAGCGCCACGGGCGCGCCGTTTTTCCAGGGCGCGAATAGATTGGCCCCTTGCGGCTGGTAGACCATGGCGGGTGGCAGGCTCACGGGTGGTGCGGGGCGCTTACCCAGGCCAAACGCGGCGTGGCCAATCAGTTCAAAAAATGTGCGTGCGTTGCCCTGACCGCCTTCGCGCAGACAACGCCAGAGCTGGCGGCAATCCTCATGCGGGGCGGTGCTGCGCAGCAGCAGTTGCAGGTCTTCACTGGCATCGCCCGAGAACAGGGCCAGCCACTGGCCGCGCGCACGGGCCAGGTTGCATACCTGCTCCACCACATAGGCCCAATCGCTGGCTGCCCCAAGATGGTCGATGACCACCACACGTGCATGCTGCAACACATCGTCTGCGTACATGTCAGCCGATGCGGGCTGGCGCAGCCACATCAGGTTGGCCAGGCGCACCGTGGGGAATCCTTCTGGCAACTGCTGAGCCGCATCGGCCAGCAAAGACAGCGTGGTGTCGGCCGCGCTGAGCACCACAATGTCGCCCCGCGTCTGCTCCACGCGCACCACGCCCTGGCCTCCGTCTTCAACGTGGCCGCCGGGGCGGGTGGAGAGTAAGTGCATGCAGGCTTTCTTGAGTGGTCGATTTTCTTAAGTCCGTTCGCGTTGAGTTTGTCGAAACGCAGCCCTTGCCAATCAAGGATGCGTAGAAGGCATCGACAGGCTCAGCCTGAACGGAGTTTTGGTACTTTCTTGTTTTAAGCCAGGACGGGAGTTGCCAGGGCCGCGCACAGCTCGGCTTGCAAAACTCCGGCGTTCAGCTCAGACCCAATCAGCACCAGGCGCGATTGACGTGTTTCATCCGCACGCCAGGGGCGATCAAAGTAGCTGTCAAAGCGCGTGCCCACGCCCTGCACCACCAGGCGCATGGCCACGCCGGGCAAGGCCACAAATCCCTTGGCGCGGTAAATCTCATGGCGTTCTACGAGGCTGCGCAGTGCGGCCAGCAGCGCGTCGCGGTTTTGCACGTCGAGTGCCACCTGCACCGAGTCAAAAGCATCATGGTCGTGGTCTTCTTCCTCGTCGTGGTGGGTCTTGCGTTGGTCGATCTGGTCTTCCACCGCACGCTCCAGGCCCAACAGCACGCCTATGTCGATGCGGCCATGCTGCGCCTGCACCAGCTTCACGCCGGGCGCGGTCTCTAGGCGGATGGTAGCTTCCACACTGGCCAGCGCAGCGGCGTCCATCCCGTCGGTCTTGTGCACCACCACCAAGTCGGCCGTGGCCAGTTGGTCTTCAAACAACTCGTGCAGAGGTGAGTCGTGGTCCAGGTTGTCGTCGGAGCGGCGCTGGGCATCCACGGCCACGGGGTCGTCGGCAAAGTCCCCTGCAGCGACCGCAGGCGCGTCCACCACCGTCACCACCGCATCCACCGTAAAAGTGTTGCGCAGCGCGGGCCACTGGAAGGCCTGCACCAGCGGCTTGGGCAGGGCCAGACCCGAGGTTTCGATGATCAGGTGGTCAATCTGGTCGCGGCGTGTGGCCAGTTTCTCCATCACCGGCGCAAATTCTTCCTGCACCGTGCAGCACAGGCAGCCGTTGGCCAGCTCATAGAGCTGCCCGTTTTCTTCGCCGTTCTCGTCGCAGCCAATGCCGCAACCGCGCAGCAGTTCACCATCGATGCCGAGTTCACCAAACTCGTTGACGATGACCGCGATGCGGCGGCCCTGCGCGTTGGCCAGCAGATGGCGCAGGAGCGTGGTCTTGCCGCTGCCCAGGAAGCCGGTAACGATGGTGGTGGGGATTTTTCGGGTTTGCATATGGATTGTGTTTCTAAAAATAGTCAGTCTTCGATACCACGCTGTGCGGGCACACCAGCCTTGAAGTGGTGTTTGATGAGGGTCATCTCGGTCACCGTGTCGGCCAGCTCGATCAGTTCGGCCGGGGCATTGCGGCCCGTGAGCACCACGTGCACATGCGGTGGGCGGTTGCGCAGGCATTCCAAAATGCTCTCCAGCGCAACCCAGCCGTAGCGCAAGGGATACATGATTTCATCGAGCACCACCATGAAGTGCTCGCCAGCCATCACGGTGGCGCTGGCCTTGGCCCAGCCCTCTTGCGCCAGTGCGGCGGAGTGGTCAAGGTCGCGGCTCTTCCAGCTAAAGCCATCGCCCAGGCCTTCAATGGGCACACCCAGTTGTTCAAACAAACGGTGCTCACCAAAGCGCGCGCTGGGCACCTTCATGAACTGGTACACCTTGATTTTCTTGCCCCGGCCATGGGCGCGCAGGGCTAGGCCAAAGGCGGCTGTGCTTTTGCCCTTGCCGTGGCCGGTGTTGATGAGGATGAGGCCGCGGCGCTCGGCCGTGGGGACAACCCGTTCGTAATCGACGGGTGGGGTTTCAATCTGCATGGGAGCCCTCTTGGGAGTTTGGGGTGACCTTGGGCAGCGCAATCCACTGCCCCTGCACGGTGTGGACAGCAATGCGTCGGTCGAATACGTATCCAGCGCCAGTGCGCCCAGAGCAGCGAAAGAACGCATGCCTGCATCATGGCTTGGCTCCTGGAGCTTCGGAGGGCAGCGCAGCCCGCCGCTAGGGTCTGCGCATGCAGTTCGGGGTAGCCGCCGGGAATCCACAGCGCATCGCATGCGGGCAGCGCCGCATCGGCCAGCGGCGAAAAAAACACCAACTCGGCACGCAGCGCACGCAGGGTGTCGAGGTTGGCGGCGTAAATAAAGCAGAAGGCCGCATCGCATGCAATCGCAATCGTTTTGCCATGCAAAGTAAGGAGTCCGTGCGAAATAGATGCAGCGACTTCAGGTGCCACAAAGTCCACCGCCCAACGCTGCAAACCCTCCAGCGTCATCTGGCCCATCGGAGTGGTGGTCAATGCGTCGGCAGCCGCACCCAAGCGCTGCATCGCATCCACCACTTCGGTGGCGACCATCAACCCCAGGTGCCGCTCAGGCAGGGTCATGGCGGCATTGCGCATTACGGCCCCCCATCCATTGATCGGCGGCCACGCTGCCCTGCGGCATGACCGTATGGCGTTCGCTGGCCACACGGTTGGCCAGCACACCGGCCCAGGGCATGTTGGGCCGGTAATGCTGTAGGCCAAAGGCCACCGCTCCGAAGGTGCCCGCCATGGCAGACGCATCCACCACCGCCAACACGGGCAGACCAAAGCGCTGCGCCAGGTCTGCCGCGCTGGGATCACCGTCAAACAGGCCCATCACGCTTTCCACAAGGATCAGGTCCGCCTCTAGCGCCGCCGCATGCAGGCGCGCATGGCAATCGGCCTCGCCGGTCATCCACAAATCGAGCTGGTGCACGGTTGTACCTGAGGCCAGCGTGTGCCAGCAGGGATCCAAAAAAATCGGGTCCGCACTTGAACACCCGCACCCGCCGGCCTTGGCGCGTGTGCAAACGCGCCAGGGCCGCGGTGATGGTGGTCTTACCCTGGCCAGAGGCCGGGGCGGCGACAAGGATGGCGGGTGTTTTCACAAACTAACCAGACTCTCGTCTTTCTTCACGGCACAGCAGGAGTACACGGCCACCCCAGCGCAGGAAAAGCAGCCGACAAGGCACACCCAAGCACCGCCAAGCGTGTTTGATCAATACCGGTTTGCATGAAATAAAACCCCATAAGAACCCTCCCTGGCTTCCCCGCCTGGGCATGGGCGTCAAGACTGCGCGCGCACGTGCAGCCACCTTGTTGGCCGGTATCCGGGCTGGTGGAGCGACTTGCCAAGCCTTCCCAGACGCGTGTTCAAACGCCCAGTGGCTGTGTGTTGGCAGTTGAATCGGGGGATTCGTCCACTTACCGTTGCGGGGGCAGCGCAGGTTAGGTTCGGCGTTGACCGCTTCCCCCTCCTGCTTCCCGTTGAACTGCGGCGTGGGAACCACACCGCGAGCACCAACAAGGCTATTCTAGGCTAAATGTTCGACCTACCACAGCCTCAAAGACCGCTTGGCTATCCACTTGTTTGCAAGACAGACCGACCCAAACGCAACTGCCAAAATCATGTCCATGGGTCACGTCCGGACACCTGAACAATGACCCATGTCCACGACTCTAAACCTTACCCCTGTAGGAAGGTCAAGCGCTTAAATGCTTTTTATTGTTACGTGATCTCCGTCCGCCTACTCCACCATGGTTTTGGGATCACAAGCGCAGGCAAGCCACTGCATTGCAGCGGTCCTTCTGGTCCAAAAGCCACCGGGAAGAGCGGCGCCGGTCAGTAAGCGTCATGGAGTGCAGAAATTAAAGGGCAAGAAATGCTTCCCTTGGCCGAGCGGCAGTCCTCCACTAGAGTGCTCAGGACTGACTCTATGCGGCGTAGATCATCCAACTTTTCACGAACGCCCACCAGTTTGTGCTCGGCCAGGCCTCTGGCCTCTTGGCAATGGGTGCCATCCTCCAGCCTCAGCAGTTCCGAAATTTCGTCCAAGCTAAAACCCAGGCGCTGGGCAGATTTCACAAACCTCACACGGCTTACCTCCGCGGCCCCATAACGTCGAATACTGCCATATGGGCGTTCTGGTTCCGCCAGCAAACCTTTACGCTGGTAGAACCGGATGGTTTCAACATTGACATCAGCTGCGGCAGCAAACTCGCCAATTGTCAGCTGGCTCACAATTTTTTCCATGTGCTTGACTCCGTACTTAAGTACGGAAGTAATCTTACGCCATGAAATCAAGCATTACTACGGACCAACTCGCCGCCACGCAACAGCGGAAACAGGGTGGCCCCATCGCTCTAATTACCGGCGGCGTTGCAGCCTTTCTAGCATCCGCCTGCTGCCTCGGCCCACTGGTGCTGATTCTGTTGGGATTTAGTGGCGCCTGGATTGGCAATCTGGCCCTCCTGGAGCCTTATCGACCCTTCTTTATTGGAATTGCCCTGTTGGCTTTGTGCTTGGCCGGGCTGCGCCTCTATCGCCCTGCTGAGTCCTGCTCCCCCGGTGAAGTCTGTGCGCTACCGCGAGTTCGCATCCTCTACAACGTCGCCTTTTGGACGGTTGTGACCTTGGTGCTGGTCGCGCTCGCGTTTCCCTACGTCTTACCCTTGTTCTATTGAAAAGGCATTGCCCATGAAACACCCCATCTTTTTGCTCATACTGGTCGCGCTCCTTGCCGCTCCCGCTTGGGCTGCTCCCAAGACGGTGACCTTGTCAGTCCCTGGTATGACTTGTGCAGCGTGTCCGATCACGGTCAAGACGGCTTTGACCAAAACCCCTGGCGTCTCGCAAGCGAACGTTAATTACGAAAAACGACAGGCTATCGTCGTCTTCGACGATGCAAAAACAAGCACTGCGGCGCTCACACGGGCCACTGCGGATGCCGGCTTTCCCTCGCAAGTGGTCGGAGTGTCTCCATGAACCGGGTCGTTTTGGAGTCCACCCTGACATGCCCGAGTTGTGGCCACAAGAAAACAGAGCTAATGCCGGAAGATGCGTGCCAGTGGTTTTACGAGTGCGAGCAGTGCCTCACGGTACTGAGCCCGAAACCGGGGGATTGCTGCGTTTTTTGCTCATACGGAACCATGCCATGCCCACCCATCCAGAGCAGAGGCGTTTTGGCGAATTGCTGCAGTTGAGAACTTTCTTCATTGCTTTGAGTCCCACCTCCACTAAACTTAGCCCATGACCCGGAACCGCCGCACTCGCCTAACCACAGCGCTTTTCGCACTGATCAGCCTGCTGTTCATGCAGTTGGCGGTGGCCAGCTACGCGTGTCCCGGTGCGAGATCTACAGTGGCCGCGATCTCCGAAATGGCCGAGGCTGGCATGCCATGCGCTCAGTCCATGACGATGAACATGGACGAGGAGCAGCCAAATCTTTGCCAAGCGCATTGTCAAGCTGGCCAGCAAGTCGCAGACAAGACCCAGTTGCCTGCCCCGCTCGCGATCACCACCCTTCCCCCTGATTTCACACTGCCAGTCATTGCCCTGGTATACCAGGGAGCGCCTTTGCAGGCGCCCCACTTGATGCGCACCACGGCCCCGCCCGTGTCCATCCGGCACTGCTGCTTCCGCCTCTAGCCTACCGAACTCCCCGCTACTGTCCGGTGCAATTCGACTGCACCGGCGTTGTTGTTCGTGTTCCGGAGGTTATATGTCCATTCATTTTTCGATTCGTTGGGCGGCCGTCTCAGCCCTGATCGCGGCTACGGCGTTTTCCGCCGTGGCGGCTGATCCCATCACATTGCAGGAAGCCCAGCGCATCGCGGTGAGCCGTTCCCAGCAACTGCTGGCGCAGGACGCACTCACCAGCGCGGCCAAGGAGCAGGCGGTGGCGGCCGGCCAGCTGCCGGACCCCGTCCTGAAGTTCGGCGTGGACAACCTGCCGGCGAACGGTCCCGACCAACTGAGCCTGACGCGGGATTTCATGACCATGCGGCGCATCGGCATCATGCAGGAGTTGCCACGGGCAGAAAAGCGCCAGCTCAGATCCGAAAGATACGAACAAGACGCCCTGCGCGTGCAGG
>JAKFXR010000062.1 GCA_021731285.1 Polaromonas sp.
GGGCAGCATTCTGCTGCTGGTTGCACTGGGCCTGGCCATCACCTATGGCCTGATGGGCGTCATCAACATGGCGCATGGCGAACTCATGATGATTGGCGCCTACGCTACCTATGTGGTGCAGGGTCTGTTCCAGAAATACCTGCCCGGCTTTTTTGACTGGTATCTGCTGGCGGCGGTGCCGGTGGCCTTTGTGGCCTCGGCGCTCATGGGTGCGGCGCTGGAGCGTGGCGTGATCCGTTTTCTTTATGGCCGCCCGCTGGAAACCCTGCTGGCCACCTGGGGCATCAGCCTCATGCTGCAGCAACTGGTGCGCTCGGTGTTCGGCGCGCAAAACGTCGGTGTTGAAAACCCGGTGTGGATGAGTGGCGGCGTGCAGGTGCTGGGCAATCTGTCGCTGCCCTACAACCGGCTGGTCATCATAGGCTTTGCGATTGCCGTGTTGCTGGGCATGGCCTGGTTGATCAGCAAGACGCGCCTGGGCCTGTTTGTGCGTGGCGTCACGCAAAACCGGCCGATTGCATCCTGCATGGGCGTCAATACAGCGCGGGTGGACACCTATGCTTTTGCGTTGGGCTCAGGCATCGCCGGTCTGGCAGGCTGCGCGCTGAGTCAGGTCGGCAATGTGGGCCCGGACCTGGGCCAGGGCTACATCGTCGATGCCTTCATGGTGGTCGTGCTGGGCGGTGTGGGTCAACTGGCGGGCACGGTGTATGCCGCCATGGGCCTGGGTATTCTGAATAAATTCCTCGAAGGCTGGACCGGCGCGGTGCTGGCCAAGATAGCGGTGCTGGTACTCATCATCATCTTCATCCAGAAGCGCCCGCAAGGCATTTTTGCGATGAAGGGCCGCTCGGCGGAGGCTTGATCATGAACATACCCGCTCACTCTGTGACTCTTCCAGGCAAAGGCCCCCTGTTCACCCGTGCCGGCCTGAGCGCCTTTATCGCCGCGCTGCTGCTGGTCTGCATTCTGGCCCCTGCACTCAACCTGTTGGTGCCCGAGAGCAGCATGTTCCACATGAGTACCTACGCGGTGGCGCTGCTCGGAAAAATCATGTGCTACGCGATTGTGGCGCTGGCCATGGACCTGATCTGGGGTTACACCGGCATCCTGTCGCTGGGGCACGGCCTGTTTTTCGCGCTGGGTGGTTATGCCATGGGCATGTACCTGATGCGCCAGATCGGCCGTGATGGCAACTACAAAAGCGACTTGCCCGACTTCATGGTGTTTCTGGACTGGAAAGAACTGCCCTGGCACTGGACCTTCAGCGACAGTTTTGTCGCCACCTTGTTTCTGATTGTGCTGGTTCCCGGTTTGGTGGCTTTTGTGTTTGGCTACTTTGCCTTCCGCTCACGCATCAAGGGCGTTTATTTCTCCATCATCACCCAGGCCATGACTTTTGCCGCGATGCTGCTGTTCTTCCGCAACGAGACGGGCTTTGGCGGAAACAACGGCTTCACCGACTTCAAGCGCATTCTTGACACGCCGATTGCCACGCCCAACATGCGCATGTTGCTGTTCGTGATCACGGGGCTGACGCTGCTGGGTTTTTTGCTGTTTGCAAAATGGCTGGTACGCAGCAAGTTTGGCCGGGTGCTGCAGGCCATACGCGATGCCGAAACGCGGGTGATGTTTTCCGGCTACTCGCCACTGGGTTACAAGCTGACGATCTGGACCATCTCTGCCGTGATGTGCGGCATTGCTGGCGCCCTGTATGTGCCGCAGGTCGGCATCATCAACCCCAGCGAGATGAGCCCTGCCAACTCGATTGAAATGGCGATCTGGGCGGCGGTGGGTGGCCGGGCCACGCTGGTGGGCCCCATCGCCGGCGCCTTCATCGTCAACGGGGCGAAAAGCTGGTTGACCGTGGCCTATCCCGAGTACTGGCTGTACTTCCTGGGCCTGTTGTTCATTGCCGTCACGCTGTTTCTGCCCAATGGTGTGGTGGGGCTGGTGAAAGCACTCCGCAAGGGCAAGGCACCATGACCCCCGACCTTCTTGAGCAAGGTGCCCGCCGTGTTGAGCAGCGCCGTGCGGCATTGGAGGCCAGCAAGGCCAATACGGAATCCGGCGGGCGCAATGCGGGCATCGGCCGCATCGCCACGCCCGGTGAAGTGGACGTCACTCATGGGCGCATCCTTTACCTGGAAGACGTGAGCGTCAGCTTCGACGGCTTCAAGGCGATCAACAAGCTCTCGCTGGACATCGCGCCGGGCGAGCTGCGTTGCATCATCGGGCCCAACGGTGCCGGCAAAACGACCATGATGGACATCATCACGGGAAAAACGCGGCCTGATGAGGGAACGGTTTTCTTTGGCAGCACGATAGACCTGCTGCGTCACACCGAGCCGCAGATCGCGCAGCTGGGCATAGGACGCAAGTTTCAAAAGCCCACGGTGTTCGAGCAGTTGACCGTGTTTGAAAACCTGGAACTCGCCCTCAAGACCAACAAGGGTGTGAAGTCGTCCATGTTTTTCCGGCTGGACTCGGCGCAAAGCGACCGCCTGGCCGAGATCCTGGTGACCATCCACCTGGCCGACAGCGTGGGCCGCATGGCCGGCAACCTCAGCCACGGGCAGAAGCAGTGGCTGGAGATTGGCATGCTGCTGATGCAGGACCCCAAGCTGTTGTTGCTCGATGAGCCGGTGGCTGGCATGACCGATGAAGAAACCGCGCGCACGGCTGAGTTGTTTCTCACACTCAAGGGCAAGCATTCGCTGATGGTGGTTGAGCACGACATGAGTTTCATCAAGACGATTTCGGAGATCGTCACTGTGCTGTGTGACGGGTCGGTGCTGGCGCAGGGCACGCTGGACCAGGTGCAGGCGGATGAGCGGGTGATTGAGGTTTATCTTGGACGTTGAACTTGCAGAAGCCATTGCCAGCATGTACGTTGGCAGCACTTCATGCAAGCCGGGTCTCGCCCCGGCGGGCGACTTACTTTTCTTTGTCTCGCCAAAGAAACCTAAGGAAAAGAAAGGCGACCCGATGCTCCGGGTCCCCTTCGCTGCGCTACGGGGCAACCTGCGGTGCTCGCCGAAAACGGGGTCGAGCTCGAACTCGCCTACGGCTCAGACAATCGCTCGCCCTGATCCGTTGTCGGCTGCGCTCCTCGGCCCGGACCGACGGGTTTTGGGAGAAGACAAATTCGAGGAGCAAGGACGCGCTTTGCGCGTCCTTGCCGGAGCCCGCCTCCGTTCCCGGTCTCCCACCCCTTCTGTATGCGCCGAGGAGCGCAGGTTCAGCCGGATCAGGGCGGGCGATTGTTTGAGCGTAGCGAGTTCGAGCCCGACCCCGGCTGGACCGAGCACCGCAGGTTGCCCCCGCAGCGAAAGCGAAGGGGGACGCAGACAGCAGGGTCGCCTTTTCTTTGCTTACTTTCTTTTGGCGAAGCAAAAGAAAGTGAGTTGCCGCCGGGCAACCCCCGGCTTGCAACGCCAACCACGGGCGTAACGGGGAAACCAAATGCTGAACGTCAAAAACATCAACCAATACTACGGCGGCTCCCACATCCTGCGCGACGTGAGCCTGGAAGCGCATCTGGGCAAGGTGACCGTGCTGCTGGGCCGCAACGGCGTAGGCAAAACCACCTTGCTCAAGTCCCTCATGGGCCTGGTGCCGATCAAGACCGGCACGATCGAGTTTGACGGCAGGCAGATCCAGGCGGCGACGCCCTACGACCGTGCCAGGGCCGGGATAGGCTTTGTGCCGCAAGGCCGGGAAATATTCGCCCGGCTGACGGTGGAAGAAAATCTGCGCATGGGGCTGGCCTATAAAAGCGCCAGCACGCCCGTGCCAAGCGAGTTGTACGAGCTGTTTCCGGTGCTCAAACAAATGCTGCACCGGCGCGGTGGTGACCTGTCTGGCGGGCAGCAACAACAATTGGCGATTGCGCGCGCGCTCGCAGCCAAACCCAAGTTGCTGATTCTGGACGAACCGACAGAAGGCATCCAGCCCAGCATCATCAAGGACATAGGTCGCGTGATTCGCATGCTCGCCGACCGCGGTGACATGGCGATTCTTCTGGTTGAGCAGTACTACGATTTTGCGGAGGAACTCGCTGACGACTACCTGGTGATGGAGCGCGGGGAGTTCATTGCGCGAGGGCGCGGGCCTGACATGCAGGCCAACAAGGTACGCGAGCTGGTGGCGATCTAGCGCCGCGCCGCCTGGTACAGCGGCATCACCGTGGGCAACAAGGCCTGGATTTGCTGCACCCGGCTGCTGTCCGTAGGGTGGCTGCTCAGAAAGGCAGGCGTTGTGCCGCCGCTGGTGGCAGCATCCATTTTTTGCCACAAACTCACGCCTGCCTGCGGGTTGTAGCCAGCGCGGGCCATCAATTCAAGTCCTATACGATCAGCCTCGGTTTCCTGTCCGCGGCTAAAGCGCGTGGCCACCAGCGCTTCGTATGCCGTTCCGGTCAGTTCTGCCGCGCCCCCGCCCAGACCCAGCAACTGGGTGCCCAGGCCAATGGCTGTCTGTGCTGCCGCGGCCTGGGATACACGCTCGCGGGAATGTTCACGCAGTGCGTGGGCGATTTCGTGGCCCATCACCACGGCAATTTCATCGTCGGTCAGGCCGAGCTTGCGCACCAGGCCGGTGTAGAACATGATTTTTCCACCCGGCATGCAAAAGGCGTTGAGCTGATCGCTGTCGATGAGGTTGACTTCCCAGGCCCACCTGGGCGCGTCACCGCGAAACACGGCGGTCTGGGGCTGGATACGCGCCGCTACGGCGCGTACACGTGCCAGCATGGCGGCATCGGTATTGAGCGCGCCTTTGGCGGCGGCTTCGCTGCGAAGCTTGGCATAGGCCTGGGCCGCCATCTGGTCAAGTTCTGCAGAGGACACCAGCAAGAGCTGTGACCGCGACGCGCCTACCGCGCCGCTGTCCGTTGTGCTGGAGCAGGCAGTCAAGCCCATGGCCACAGCCAGGCTGATCAACAGGGAGGACAAGCAGATTTTCATGGGTGTTCCAGATTCAAAGGGACGGCCGGCGCAAGCCGCAACCCATTGTGATGGAGACATGAAAAATGACGGTAGGACAGCTGTTGGACCGCATGTAGGCAGCTTGCCCGGATCAAGCGGCGTGCTCTGCTGCTTTTGCCCTACAACGGCTCGAGCCCTTTTTACGGCCGAATGCGGGCGCTTGTGTCTAGGATGAAAACTTACCCACTTTTATCGATTGGACACAGCATGAGCATCCTTGGAAAAATATTCGACAAGATCTTTCGCCGGAGCGAAGCAGCCACCCCGGGTAGCGACAAGGCGTTGTCTCCAGAGGCCGCCGCCGCCGCGGCAGAAGAATCAGCAGCCGCCTCCCGCGCAGCAGCTTCTGCGGCGGTCGGCGCCGCAAGCTTGTCGCAGGTGGATGTCGAGCAAGTGCTGGATGGCCTGGCTGCCCAAAATTCGCAAAAACTCAACTGGAAGACATCGATTGTCGACTTGATGAAGCTGCTTGACATGGACAGCAGCCTGGGCGAGCGCAAGCAGCTGGCGGGAGAGCTCGGTTACACCGGCGACACCAGCGACAGCGCCTCCATGAACATCTGGCTGCACCGGCAGGTGATGAACAAACTCGCTGCCAACGGCGGCAAAGTTCCCGCTGACCTGAAAGACTGAGGAGCCCGGCTGCGCCCGGAATGATTCCGGGGTGCAGCCGGAATCCCTTATCCTCGCGGGATGGCTGTGTTCTCCCGCGCGTTTTTCGTTCGCATGGCGCTGTGTCTGGCATTGGCGCCTGGTTGGGTGGTGCCCGCCATGGCCTCTGCAAAACCGGTTCAGGCCCATGCCGGTCAACTGGATCTTACGCAATGGGATTTCGAACGCGACGGAACGGCCTCGCTTGCGGGTGACTGGCTGTTTCGCTGGCGTAGTTTCGATGATCCGCTGATCGCGCAAGCCGACGACGGGAAGGCCGCCGGCGGCCTGTTGATCCCGGTGCCGGGTTCCTGGCATGGGCTGGCGATTGCAGGCGTGCCGGCGGGATCGGACGGTTATGGCACCTACCGCCTGCAGGTGAAGTGCGACAGCCGCCTCACCGGGCTGGCTTTGGCGCTGCCCACCCAGCACAGCGCCATGCGGCTTTTTGTGAACGGAAGGGAGCTCGCCAGCCAGGGGAGTCCGGGTGCTACCGCTTCGTCGTCCCGGCCTGCCGTGTCACAGCAGTACGTTGCCCTTGCGGGGGTGTCCTGCCCTCTCAACATCGTGGTTCACGTGTCCAACTTCGACCACCGGCGCGGCGGATTGGTACGGGGCATGCAACTGGGCACCCAGCAGCAGATGTTGCAGCGCCGGGAGTTCGGACTGATCCGGGACATGCTGGCGCTGGGTGGGGTGGGCCTGATGAGCATTCTGCCCATCCTGTTTTTCTTCTGGCGCCGCACGGAAAAGGCGCCGCTGTATTTCGGGCTGTATTGCCTGTCCACATCTGTGGTGATCGGCATGTCGGGGGAACGCGTGCTGTTGCCCTTGCTCGCGCCTTTGGGCTGGGACGTCTACCTGCGCCTGATGTTTCTGGGTTTTTTCGGCGGGCTGGTGATGTTTCCCCGTTTTGTGCATGCGCTGTACCCCGCCGAGTTCGGCCGCAGGCCCAGGCAACTGGTGGATGGATTGGGCCTGGCCGGTGGTTTGCTGGTGTTGCTGACCCCGGCGCGGATTTTTACCCAAACGGTTCCGCTGCTGATAGCGGGCGCAGTCATTCTGACGGTGTACCTGGTTTATGTGCTGACCAGGGCGGCGCTCAGGCGTCGCGGCGGCAGCCCGGTGATTTTGCTGGGGGGCTTTGCGGTGCTGGCTGTGGTGATCACCCATGACATGCTTTATTTTCGCAATCTGCTGTCGACTTATTGGACGCCGTTCGGCCTGCTGGCGTTCGCACTTGCCCCGGGCGTGACATTGGCCAGGCGGGTATCGCGCGCCCTGGCTGCCGAAGAGCTCAGGACCATCGAACAACGCGAGCGGACTAATTTGCTGGTCAGGGCCACCAAAGCCGGATTGCTGGACTGGGATGCCATCGCCAACGTCACGACTTACTCGGACAGGTACAAGGAAATGCTGGGTTATCCGGCGGGCGCGGCGGATCTGCCTGAGTTCAATACGCTGGTGCATCCCGAGGACAGTGCGCGCGTTCGCCAGAGTTTTCTCGACGAACTTCGGGATCGCAGCGTGCGCAGTGGTACGCGACATCACAAGCCCCGGAGTTACCGCCTGCGCCGGGCAGATGGGGATTTTGCGTGGGTTCACGCAGAAGGTATTGCGCTGATCGGGGACGACGGCCGCACCTTGCGCTTCATCTGCTCCTTCATCGACATCACCGAAAGCAAGCGCCACGAAATCGAAATGTCCAACCAGGCCAAATTCATTGCCGACCTGTTTGACACGGTCCCCATGGGTCTGGCATTGCGTGGCCCGGACAAACGCTATCTCGTAGTGAACAAGACCTGGGAGTTGTATCTGGGCGCCAAGCGGGAGGACGTCATTGGCAAAACTCTGGAACAGGCTGTGCCTCCTGAAGAGGTGGAGCTCGTGGAGGCGCTCGACCGGGAAGTTCTGGCCCTGGGTCCAGGCGCGACCATCGGGCCGCATGAAAACACTTTCCGCGGCAGGCGCTATGCGCAGACCCGTACCGCCATGGCCGACTCAGAAGGCCGACTCATCGGCATTCTTGTGGCCAGTGTTGATATCCACGAAAAATATCTGGCGGAACAGGCGCTGGCTGTGGAGCGGGATCGCCTGCAATTGCTGGTGCGCTCGACCAAGGCAGGTTTCGGCGACTGGGATGCGCGCAGCGACACGGTGAGCTACACC
The DNA here is from genome assembly GCA_021731285.1 of Polaromonas sp. Taxonomy (GTDB): domain Bacteria; phylum Pseudomonadota; class Gammaproteobacteria; order Burkholderiales; family Burkholderiaceae_C; genus Polaromonas. Next base: position 7,809 of record JAKFXR010000062.1, read on the forward strand.
GCGCGTTTCAAGGAAATGCTGGGTTACCCGGGCGACAGTGACACGGCCTCCTGGCCCAGCATTTTCGAAATGATGCATCCGGAAGATCGCGAAGCTGCCCACGAGCAGTTCCGCAAGATGATCAGGCGCAAGAGCAGCTCCGAGCCGGAGCAGGAGCCGGGTGAACCCATGTCCTACCGGTTGCGCCGCGCCGATGGCAGCTACATCTGGATCCACGCCGAAGGTATTTCGCAGGTTGATGAGCAGGGCCGCACCAGGCGATTCATCACTTCGTACCTCGATGTCACTGCATTCCATGAGCAGGAAGAGGCATTGCGTGCACAGATCGAGCTGACACGGACCGAGCAGCGCCGCCTGGATCTTGTGGTACGTGGCGCGCGAGTCGGCATTGTTGATTGGGATGGAAGAACGCACGAAACGTATTACTCACCGCGTTTCCGCGAAATCCGGGGTTATGCGCCCGACGCGGACACTTCGGATTGGCCAGATTATTTCAAGGTGATGATTCATCCCGAAGACCAGGGGCGGGTCATTCGGCGTTGGGTGCCTTTCATCAGAGGCCAAGGTCCGGAGGGTCCGCATGGCGAGTTCTATTCGCCCGAAGAGTACCGCCTGTTGCGCACAGACGGCAGCTATGCGTGGGTGCAGGTGAGTGGAATAGCGGTACGCGATGAAACCGGATTCGTGTTGCGCTGGATCGCGGCCATCATTGATGTCAGCGAGCGTCGGGCCCAGGAGCAGGCCCTGCATGCATCCCACGACCAGATCGCGGCGCAGGCGGCGCAACTGGAGCGTCAAAACGAGACACTGATCGAGAACGTCAGGTTGCGCGAGGAAGTCGAGCGGATCGCGCGGCACGATATCAAGACACCCCTGAACAGCATCATCGCCGTGCCCCGCCTGTTGCGGGAAGAGCGGCGTCTGACGAAAGAAGCAGATGAGTTGCTCGGAATCGTTGAACGCGCGGGTTATCGCATTTTGAGCATGGTCAACCTTTCGCTCGACCTGTACAAGATGGAGCAGGGCAGCTACATCTTCCGCCCTGATGCGGTGGATCTGGTGGACCTGATCGACAAGGTGGCGGTGGACATCCGCAGCCACGCAGAGTCCAAGAACGTCAGCCTGCGTCTGGTGTCTCGCGATGGCCAGGCTTTCGCCTGGGCAGAGGAGTTGCTGTGTTATTCGCTGATTGCCAACCTGCTGAAAAATGCAGTGGAGGCGTCGCCAGAAGGTGCCACGGTCAGTGTTTCCCTTGAAGCGCTGGCGGGTACGGACAAGGTGGTTTTGCATATTCACAACCTGGGGGTGGTGCCTGCTTCCATCCGCGACAGTTTCTTCACAAAATACGCCACTGCCGGCAAAGCCAGTGGCACGGGCCTCGGGACTTATTCGGCGCGGCTCATGGCGCGTACCCAGGACGGTGACGTCACCATGAAGACTTCGCAAGCTGAAGGCACCACCATTTCAGTGACCCTGCGGTCAGCGCCTGCAGGAAAAATCCCCACCACGGCCAGACACGCCAGTGAGCGACGCGACCATCGCTTGATGCCTTTGGTGAGCCTTCCCGCCCTGAAGGTGTTGCTGGTGGACGACGATGAGTACAACCTGCTGATCGTCCGGCGCTTCCTGCCTTCCCCGCCGCTGCAGGTCAGTACGGCCTTCAACGGCCGTGTGGCGCTGGAGATGGCGCTGGAACTGACGCCGGATGTGGTGTTCATGGACCTGGACATGCCCATCATGGGTGGGCTGGAAGCCATCGGCAAGCTGCGCCGGCAGGAAGTTGCGGCCGGGTGCCGGCGCTCCTATGCCGTCGTCCTGTCGTCGCATGAGGACGACGAGACCCGGGACCGCTGCGTGGCTGCAGGCTTTGACCACTACCTGACCAAACCCGTGACGCGCGACCTCATCCAGAAGACCTTGCTTGATTTTGTGGCCCGGTCCCTTGGCGACAGCGCAAACGGGCTGGAGGTGGATACCGGTCCCGCAACGGTGGTGATCGATCCGGAGATATTCGACCTGATGGACAGCTTCCTGCTGTCGCGCCGGCAACTGCTGGATGCGATGGATGAGGCCATCGCATCGGGAGATCGCGATGCTTTTGGCCGCATGGCGCACCAGCTCGCAGGAAGTTTTGCGCTCTACGGTTTCCAGTGGGCGTCAGACCTTGGCAAACAGCTTGAAACGGCTTCTCCAAGCATCGATCGCGCTCTCGCTGCTGTGCAGGTGCAAGCGCTGCGCCAGCACTTGCAGTCGGTCCGTCTGGTGGCGGGAGCTGGGGAGCAAAAGAGCTGACGTTGGGTTCAGGCCATGCATGCTGCTGTACCATCCAAAAAAACTCAGGAGCGTTGAAGTGGATGTGAAAAAAAAGGTTCTGGTGGTCGATGACGATGAGACCGTTGTCGCCTACCTTGTCGCCAGGCTGACCAGACATTACGACCTGGTGAGCACCACGGACCCCCGCAAAGCACTCTCGCTGGCCAGGTCAGAATGCCCCGACTTGATCCTGTGCGACATCGACATGCCGGGCATGAGCGGCGGCGATGTGGTTGCAGCGCTGGCGCTTGATCCGCAGACTTTTTCGATTCCCGTCATGTACCTCACCGCCCTGGTGTCGCCGGAAGAAACCCGGGACATGGACGGCTACGTCGGTGGCAGGCCCGGCATCGCCAAGAAAGCACCGTTGTCGGAGTTGCTCAGCCGCATGGAAGGGCTGATCGCCAACTGACGGGGCTCAGGTAGACCAGATGCGCGGGGGAGGCGCTGTCTCGTTCCACAACTCGCGACGCCATACATGCCACACCTGCTTGAGTAAATCCATCGCCGGTTCAACCAGCGGCGCGAGCACGCGTACCATCACCACGCGCGCATGCGGACTGGTGGCGCCTGCGGTGGTCTTCAAGGCGTGGGCCGACAGCACTTGCCGGGCCACATCCAGAGCGAGCTCGCGCCGTTGGCGATCCAGTCCGGTACCCGCAGCAAAAAACAGCGTGGCGATGCAGCGTTGCCCGGCCAGGCCCAGCGGGCTGTTCAGAAGCAGTTCATCTGCGGCACGCAGGCGGGCGTGTTCCAGCCAGATCCCGGGCATCTCGATGCGCTGGCAAAAGCTGCCCTGCTCAAAGGGCTGGCCTGCAGCAGGCAGGCCCAGTGCAGTCACGTCCCACCCCATCATTTCACTGTCGGCTGCCAGGTCCAGCGTCAAATGATTTTCGGCCAGGCAACCGCTGTAGCACAGCGCCTCCATGGGCAGCCATTCCATGCGTGCGCCAGTCGCAAGCCTGATGCTTGTACGCTGTACGGCGCTCTCGCCCAGTGACCGGTAAAAGCGTGTTGCGCCCGGTGTGGTGATCAGGCCGCGGCTGCCGGTCCCAGCGCTGATCTCAATCGTCAATGTGTCACCCCCCACCAGGCCACCGGGTGGATGAACCAGCACGTTGTGGCATGTTCCCGGGCCTTCCGGGTAAAGGCTTTGCAGGATGCGCAAGGGGCCGTCGTGCCGGAAACGGGCCACCGTTTTGGTGTCCTGCAAACTGTAGTCCAGTGAGAGTGTCGCGTTCCAGGGCATGGCCAAGTCTACCGCGCACGGGTTTGTGTCAGCCGCTAGCCAGGAACAAATTCAATGCAAAAAAAAGCAGCCCGGGGGCTGCTTTTTTTTCCGGGTGCCGGCTTACTCTGTACGTTCACCTGCTTGTGGCGCGGTCTGTTCAAACGCCAGTTGTGTGTCGCGAAGATCGCGTTTGGTCTCGACCAGCATCAGCGGCGCATTGTCGGGCTGCGGCGCGGGAGGGCGCACGCGCGGCACGTGAACCGGCCTGGCTTCTGCGGCCATGGCAGCCTGGACCTCGGCAATTTTTGCAGCATCGGAGTTGACCCATTGCAAGCCTGAAGCGCTGGCCACCTGAGCGAGATCCTGCAGCGGCAGGTCGTAGGTCTGAACCTTGGGCAGCGCACGTGTTGCGCTTGCAGGTCCGACGGCCGCCGGCGCTGTGAAAACTGGCGGCGCAACTGGCGCAACCGGTGAGACCGGTGCGTCTGGTGCAAGGTAAGGCGCGACCGGAGCTGTTGGCGCTACAAATTCAGTAGCAAGAAGTGCTGGTCGTTCCTGGGCAAAAGGCGGATTTTGTTCAGGATTTTCAGTGCTGACCGGGGTTGCGCCTTCCTGAGCGGCGGCGGGTTGATCGCCACGCTCTCCACGCTCACGCCTGTCACGGCCGTAGCGGTCGCGGCTGCGGCGGTCGCGCGGCTGGCGGTCCTGTCCTTCTTCCTGTCCTTCGGCGCGCGGCTGGGCATCAGCAGAAGAAGAGGGCATGCCGTTGCCCGCTTCGCCCAGTCCTGCCACCACACCGGGGTGGGCGGCGTCAAAACTGTCGGCCTGGGCTGCTGCTTCCGGTGCGGCACCGCTGTCGCTGCGCTCGTCCCGACGCTCGTTGCGACGGCCATTGCCACGTTCGCGGCGTCCCTGTCCGTCTGCACGGGGCTCATTGCGACCGCCTTCCTGTGCCGGGCGTTCCTGGCGTTGGGGTGCGGCGCTGTCATTCATGGCCGCTGCCATGGCTGCCTGATTGGCCAGTGCCAGGTCCTGCTGTTCTGCATCACGCACCGGTGTGCCGCGCTCACCCCCACGGTCGCCACCGCGCTCGCCGCGGCCACGGCGGCTGCGCTCGCCACGGCCCTCGTTGCCAGCCTGGCCCTCAGGGCGTTCTGCGCGTTCTGGCCGCGCTTCCTGGTTACGTCCATCATTGCGGGCTTCGCCGGCGGGCCGTTCCTGGCGGGCGCCATCGGCGTTGCGGTCGCGACGCTCTCCGGTACGTCCTTCGCCGCGCTCAGTGCGTTCTCCGCGCTGGTCCGGCCGGCCTTCGCCGCGTCCTTCTGCAGGTCGTCCCTCGCCACGTCCGCCGCGTCCACCGCGCCGTCCATCACGTCCGCCGCGCTCATTGCGATCACCCCGGTCGCCGCGTGCATCGCGGCGTGGCTCGCCGCTGCGTTCTTCTTTCTTCGGTTCGCCGGCCGGTACGCTAGCAGGCGTCGGCTCTGCGCCGCCGAACAGGCCTTTGAGCCAGGCGAAAAAACCGCTTTCTGCAGGCGCCGCAGGCACGGCACGGACGGGTGCCCGGACAGCAACCGGTGCAATTTCAGGTACAGGTTTGGGCATGGCAACCGGTGCCGGTGCGTCGGGCAACACGCCCTTGATCACAGGCTCCTGCTTGTTGTGCTTTTCCTGGCTGCGGCGGGTCACCGTGGTCGGGTCTTCCATCTCTTCGGCCATCTTGTAGCTGGCCTCGATGTTGTCCAGCCGCGGGTCGTCGTGTTTCAGGCGCTCAAGCTTGTAGTTCGGCGTTTCAAGTGTCTTGTTCGGCACGAGCAGCACATTGATGCGCTGCTTCATTTCGATCTTGGCGATTTCCGAACGCTTTTCGTTCAGCAGGAAAGACGCCACATCCACCGGGACCTGGCACAACACGGAGGCCGTGCTGTCTTTCATGGACTCTTCCTGGATGATGCGCAGGATCTGCAATGCCGAGCTTTCGGTGTCGCGGATATGGCCGGAGCCGCCGCAACGCGGGCAGGGAATCGATGCGCCTTCCGACAGGGCAGGGCGCAGGCGCTGGCGGCTCATTTCCATGAGGCCGAACTTGCTGATGGTGCCGAACTGCACGCGCGCGCGGTCCTGGCGCAGCGCGTCGCGCAGGCGGTTTTCAACATCGCGGCGGTTGCGCGACTCTTCCATGTCGATGAAGTCGATGACGATCAAGCCACCCAGATCGCGCAAGCGCATCTGGCGCGCGACTTCGTCGGCAGCTTCGAGGTTGGTGCGGGTGGCGGTCTCTTCAATGTCGCCGCCCTTGATGGCGCGGGCCGAGTTGACGTCGACGGAAACCAGGGCTTCGGTGTGGTCAATCACGATGGCGCCGCCGGACGGCAACTGCACCGTGCGGGCGTAAGCCGACTCGATCTGGTGCTCGATCTGGAAGCGCGAGAACAGCGGCGCGTCGTCGCGGTAGCGTTTGACGCGGTGCTCGTGCTCGGGCATCACGTGGGCCATGAACTGGCGCGCCTGTTCGTAGACGTCGTCGGTGTCGAACAGGATGTCGCCGATGTCGCTGTTGAAGTAGTCGCGAATGGCGCGGATCACGAGACTCGATTCCTGGTAAATCAGGAAGGCGCCCTTGCCCTCTTTGCCGGCGCCATCGATGGCGGTCCAGAGCTTGATCAGGTAGTTCAGGTCCCACTGCAGCTCGGCGGCGCTGCGGCCAATGCCGGCGGTGCGGGCGATGATGCTGGCGCCGGCCGGGTACTCCAGCTGGTCCATGTTTTCCTTGAGCTCGGCCCGGTCGTCGCCCTCGATGCGGCGGCTCACGCCACCACCGCGCGGGTTGTTGGGCATCAGCACAACGTACCGGCCGGCCAGCGACACAAACGTGGTCAGGGCTGCGCCCTTGTTGCCGCGTTCTTCCTTTTCGACCTGGACCAGAATTTCCTGGCCTTCGCGGATCACGTCCTGGATGCGGGCCTGGCTGACCGACACACCCTGGGCAAAGTATTGCTTGGAGATTTCCTTGAAGGGCAAAAAGCCGTGGCGGTCTTCGCCGTAGTCGACAAAGCAGGCTTCAAGCGATGGCTCGACGCGTGTGACGACGGCCTTGTAGATGTTGCCCTTGCGCTGTTCGCGCCCTTCAATTTCGATTTCGTAGTCGAGGAGTTTTTGTCCGTCGACGATGGCCAGGCGGCGTTCTTCCGACTGAGTGGCATTGACCAGCATGCGTTTCATGGGTTTTCCTTCGTTCTTCTGTTCTCAAACATCACTGCCCAAAAAATGGGCAAACGACGCCGGAGCAGACGTTGTGCGAACGTGGGGAATTGCCGGAGAGCCTTTGACGGCGCTACAGCGACCGGAAATAAAAACCGGTCAGCTGAGCAGTCTGGGCGTAGGCGCGTGGATGGGGTGGCTCGGGGTCTGAGAGAAGTTTGCTATATAAAAAATAGCAAATGGAGTCCGCAGGACAAGGGCCAACGGCTGATTCATGCCTGAAAGCAGGGCTGAAAAGCGCCGCCGGCATGTGTTCATCAGTGTTGTCAGTGTTGTCAAAGGGCTGCCCGTTCAAAGACCAGATTCACCTGGATCCGTACCCAGCCCGCGGGGCTGGACACATTTATTCCGTAGTTGTGTTCGCATAACGTCGACTCATCTGCACCGCATTTTTCCGCCGCGGGGTGCCTGGCACCATGCGCTTGCGGACATTTGCCGTCAGTGGCATCGACCTTCCAGCGAGGCTGTTGGCAGTGTGCTGATGGATGTGTGGACTAAACTCCCAGACAAATCAACCACTTACAGCTTGTCGCTAGTGAAACACATTATAGGTGCAGGTTTGGGGAAAACACGGCGCCCGGGTAAACCCCCGGCAGCGCCCGTTCTTTCCCGTGCGGCCCCTTCTATGCCACCCCTCCAGGAGAGCGTCCTGTCCAGGCAGACGGCGCGGTCCGGTCCGGCCTTGCCTCAAGCGACATTTGTAACGGTAGACGCCGACTTTGCCGGCCAGCGCCTGGACAATTTCCTGATCCGCCAGCTCAAGGGAGTGCCCAAAACCCATGTGTACCGCATCATTCGCAGCGGCGAAGTTCGCGTCAACAAGGGCAGGGCGCAGGCCGATACCCGCATTGAGGCGGGTGACATCATTCGTCTGCCGCCGGTGCGCACCTCGGAGCGTGCCGATGAAAAAGCCCGGGTCATGGCAGTTGAAGTCGCCCGCCATGGCGCTGCTTCCAGCGTGGGGGGGTTCGCACCTTCGCGCGAATTCCCCATCCTGTTTGAAGACGAGCACCTGCTGGCCATCGACAAACCCGCGGGTGTCGCCGTGCACGGTGGTAGCGGTGTGGCTTTTGGCGTGATCGAGCAGTTGCGCATGGCGCGGCCTGAGGTGAAATTCCTGGAACTGGTGCACCGCCTGGACCGTGAGACCAGCGGTATCTTGCTGATTGCCAAAAAGCGCATGGCGCTGAAAAACCTCCAGGAACAGTTTCGGGAGCGCGAAACCGACAAGATTTATCTGGCGCTGGTCAGCGGTGCGTGGCCCGCCAACAAAAAGGTTCTGGACAAACCACTTCAGAAATACTTGCTGCCCGACGGTGAACGCCGCGTGAGGGTGGTGAACAAGGAACATCCGGACGCCATGCGCTCCGTGACGCTGGTCAAGGTCAAGTCAGCGCTGGCATTGTCGGGCCGCAGCTTTTCCCTGCTCGAAGTCACCATCAAGACCGGCCGCACCCATCAGATCCGTGTGCATCTGGCCAGCGAAGGCCATCCGATTGCCGGTGACGACAAGTACGGCGACTTCGAACTCAATAAAACCCTGCAAAAAGAGGCTGCCGGCCTCAGCCTGAAACGCATGTTTCTTCATGCCTGGCGGTTAAAGTTCACCCACCCTTCCAGCGGTAAACGCATTGAATTGCTGGCCGCGCTCCCCCCCGATCTTGAGAGTTTTTCCGCCAATGCCACGCCTGACCCTGGAGCCCCCGGTTAACCGCTCATTTTCCGTTGGCTAAACCGATGAAGACCTACCTATTTATGCACGCACGAGTTTGCCATTTGAGCGACGGCGCTACGCCCCCGATTGCGCCGCCCTGGCGCGCGCTGGCAGCGTTGCTCCTCCTTGCGGACTGGAGTCCGCAGCGTCGTCTCGCCTCGCCATCCCACCCCATGACGGCCCAATCGGGCGCGCCAAACCGGGGGGGCCAGGGTGAACTTTGACCTGATCGCTTTCGACTGGGACGGCACGCTGTTCGACTCCACAAAAATCATCGTGCGCTGCATCCAGGCCGCAGTCCGTGACGTGGGCGGGACTGTGCCGACCGACGAGGCGGCGGGCTATGTGATCGGGCTCGGACTGATGCAGGCCCTGGCGCACGCCGCCCCGGATGTGCCGCAGGACAAATACCCTGAACTGGGTGCGCGTTATCGGCATCACTACATGGGTCACATCAACGACATCAGCCTGTTTGAGGGTGTGCTGCCCATGCTGGCCGAGCTCAAGGGCCGAGGGCATCTGCTGGCCGTGGCCACCGGCAAGAGCCGCCACGGGCTCAACGAGGCCCTGCACGCGGTTGAGCTGAGGGGGCGATTTGACGGCTCGCGCACAGCCGATGAAACTGCCGGCAAGCCGCACCCGCGCATGTTGAACGAGCTGATGGAGGAGTTCCAGGTCACGCCGCAACGCACGCTGATGATCGGAGACACCACCCATGACCTGCAGATGGCGCTTAACGCGGGTTGTGCCAGCGTGGGGGTGAGCTACGGCGCCCATGAAAGCGCTGCCTTCAGCGCCCTCAAGCCCCGGTGCATTGCGCATTCGGTGCAGGAGCTGCGCGACTGGCTGCTGCAGAACGCCTAGTCATGCCAGACCCGGCCAACACTGCCATTCCCCTGTGCCGGGCCAGCGAGCTGGTCGATGGTGGCCAAGCCGTGCCTTTTGATGTCAATTACGCTGGCCAGACCTGCCGCGCCTTCGCCATCCGGTATGAAGGTCAGGCGCATGCTTACCTGAACCGCTGCAGCCATGTGGCGATGGAGCTGGACTGGCAGCCCAACCGGGTGTTCGACGACAGTGGGCAATGGCTGCTCTGCGCCAGCCATGGCGCAGCCTACCAGCCTGCTACGGGTGAGTGCAGCGGCGGCCCCTGCCGCGGCGGACTTGTAAAAATCGGACTTTCTGAACGGGATGGCCTTGTTTTCTGGCACTCCTCCTACAAACTTAAAACAATTGAGTTCTAAACTACGCCCATGAACGATTCCAACAGTCCCGACCCGTCCGACAACCCGGATTTCAAGTCAACCCGGCCTCCTGTCCCTGACGCGTCGGTCAAGGGCGACCCCACCTCCCGTCCCGGTTGGGAACGGGTGACGCTTGAAAAGCTGGCATTTGCCGCTTTGGCCGAGCAAAAAGCCGCGCGCAGGTGGAAAATGGTTGTACGTCTGTCCTGGCTCGCATTTTTTGTATTCCTGGTGTGGTTTGCCATGCATCGTGGCGCTCCCTCCAACAGCGTCAGCACCCCCCACACTGCGGTGGTCGAGATCAAGGGTGAAATTGCTGCCGGCGCCGATGCCAGTGCCGAGTTCGTCAACGCTGCACTGAAAGCCGCATTCGAGGACGAAGGCGCCAAAGCGGTGGTGTTGCTGATCAATTCCCCCGGTGGCAGTCCGGTGCAGGCCGGCATGATGAACGACGAGATCGTCCGCCTCAAGACCAAACACAAAAAACCGGTGTATGCCGTTGTCGAAGAGACCTGCGCGTCGGCGGCTTATTACATTGCCGCGTCCGCAGACCGCATCTACGTGGACAAGGCCAGCATTGTCGGCAGCATCGGTGTGTTGATGGATGGCTTCGGGTTTACCGGTGTGATGGACAAGGTCGGCGTGGAGCGCCGGCTGATGACGGCAGGGGAGAACAAGGGGTTTCTGGATCCCTTCAGCCCCCAGACCGAAAAGCAGCGCGCTTTCGCGCAGGCCATGCTCAACCAGATTCATCAGCAGTTCATTGCGGTGGTCAAGGCGGGGCGCGGCAAGCGTCTGAAGGAAACACCCGAGATGTTCAGTGGCTTGTTCTGGACTGGTCAGCAGGCCATTGAGCTGGGGCTGGCCGACCAGCTGGGCACGCTGGAATTCGTCGCGCGGGAGGTCGTCAAGGCCGAGGAAATCATTGACTACACCCGCCGTGAAAACGTCGCCGAGCGCCTGGCCAAAAAGTTTGGTGCAGCCATTGGCGGCGGCGCAATACAGGCCTTCAAGGCCATGCCCGTGATTCGTTAGTCAGGCGTCGCCTTTCATTGTAAAAAAGCCCGCATCATGCGGGCTTTTTTGCGCATGTTTTTCTTAACGCCCTATACAAAACACCGTGGGCAGACCCAGCGGCGCCGCAGGCTTGTCCCTTTTCCATGCGCTGGCCAGTGCGCTGCGCGACCAGCCCTCGCTCATGGTCAGGCCGCAACTCAAGGCCAGCCGGGTGTTGCCCTGCAGCGTTTGCAGCAAGGCCTGCAGCAAGGCCGCATTGCGGTACGGCGTCTCAATGAAAATCTGGGTCTGCCCGGTTTTGAGCGCCATCGATTCAAGCTCGCGGATACGCTGGTTTCGCTCGCTGCCATCCTGCGGCAGGTAACCGACGAATGCGAAGTTCTGGCCATTCAGGCCGCTGGCCGCAAGCGCCAGCATCAAGGACATGGGCCCGACCAGCGGCAGCACTTCCAGGCCCAGGTCATGCGCAGCCCGCACCACTGAGGAGCCGGGATCGGCAATTGCCGGCATGCCGGCTTCGCTGACCAATCCCATGTCGTGGCCGTCGATGGCCGGTTTGAGCAAGGGCCGCGCGTCGAAGTTGCCGCTGTGGTCGCCCTTTTTGTGGACCTCGCGTGGCAATTCCTGGATGTGCTGGGCTTGCACGGCGTTCTCCAGAGGCTGCACTTCATGAATGCGCTTGAGGTAGGCCCGCGTGCTTTTGGCGTTTTCGCAAATCCACCAGGACAGGGCGGCGGCCCTTCGCAGCGTGCCCAGGGGCATCACGTCCTGGATGGGAGCCTGGAGGTCACAGCCGAAATCCAGCGGCGCAGGCACCAGATAAAGCCGGCCTTTGCCCGGACGGTCCGTCACGACGGGACCCCCTGGCCCAGCAGCCGGATGCCAGCTGCCCGGATCATGCGGCAGGTACGCATCAAAGGCAGTCCCACCAGCGCGGTCGGATCGTCGCTGGTGATGCTTTCCAGCAGGGCGATTCCCAGCCCTTCGCTCTTGGCGCTGCCGGCGCAATCGTAGGGCTGCTCGGCGTGCAGGTAGTTTTCAATGTCCTCGTCGGTCAGTGCCCGAAACCGGACACTGACCGACGCCAGATCGGTTTGCTCAAAGCCAGTCGCCAGGCAAACCACGGCCACTGCGGTCTGAAAGACCACGGTTTTGCCACGCATCTGGCGCAGCTGGGTGACCGCACGTTCATGGTTGCCTGGTTTGCCCAAAGGCAACCCGTCCAGGTCGGCGACCTGGTCAGAGCCAATAACGACAGACTCCGGAAAGTGTGTGGCCACTGACTTGGCTTTTTCCAGCGCCAGTCGCCGTGCCAGTTGCGCCGGGTTTTCTCCAGCCCGTGGGGTTTCATCCACATCAGGGGCGGCGATTTCAAAAGGTATTTGCAGCCGCTGCAGCAATTCACGGCGATACGCCGAGGTGGAGCCCAGCACCAGGGTGCGTATGGCTGGAGCAGGAGCGCCGGAGCGGGCCGGGTGGGAAGCGTGGGAGGTCATGCTGCGATTCTCTTACACTGCTTGCCATGTCGAAAAATCTGAATGCGCGGCGGCTCAACATGCAGGCTTTGGCCGCAGAAGGCGCCGCACTCGTTGAAATCACGCCGCTACCAAATATGGAGCGCCTGGCCCAGGAACTGCATGGGCTGGAGCCCGATTCGGCCATCAACTGGCGGGCCAGCGCCGAGTTGCGGCCGCGCTCGGGTGCAGACGATGACGTCTGGCTCAGGCTGGAGGCCAAAGCCAGCTTGCCGCTGACCTGCCAGCGCTGCATGGCTGCCGTCGCTACCGCGGTGGAAATTGACCAGTGGTACCGATTTGTGGCGACTGAGGACATCGCCATGGCCGAGGACGATCAGTCCGAGGAAGACTTGCTGGTCATGGAGCCGCAATTTGACCTGCTGGCCGTGCTGGAAGACGAATTGCTGATGGCCTTGCCGCTGGTGCCCATGCACGAGACCTGCCCGGTCAGCCCGGTCTTCAGCGCGGGCGAGGCCGAGCTCGCAAGTCAGGAAGACGCGGAGCCCCACCCCTTTGCGGCCCTGGCCCAGCTCAAGAAGCCCAAATAGCCGTGCCCGGTTGCAGTCGCAGAGTCGGCACTGGAAATTGCCACCGTATCGCGCTATAATCAAAGGCTTGGCGCCGCACCCCCGTGAAGGGGCTGCTGCGTAATTTACCCACCCTATACCCCCTCAGGAGCGGATCATGGCCGTCCAGCAGAACAAAAAATCACCTTCCAAGCGCGGCATGCACCGTGCGCACAATGCCTTGACCGTTCCGGGCATTGCCGTTGAATCCACCACGGGTGAAACGCACCTGCGTCATCACATCAGCCCCACCGGTTTTTACCGTGGCCGCAAAGTGCTGAAAACCAAATCTGAAGCGTAATTTCACGCTTTAACGACTGGCCCGCACTCATACTGCGGGCCTTTGTTTTGTTGCATCCCCATTTTTTGACTGCACCGGTCCTGCCATGATCAGGATAGCCGTCGATGCCATGGGCGGGGATTTTGGCCCGTCAGTCACTGTGCCGGCCAGCCTGGCATTCCTGGAAAGCCATCCTGAAGCCGCTCTGGTGCTGGTAGGTCAACCTGCCGTGCTGGCTGCACAGCCACAGTTTTCTGCTCTCCAGTCTCATCCACGCTGCGAGGTGCTGGCCGCCACGGAGGTGGTGACCATGGACGATCCGATTGAGGTCGCCCTGCGCCGTAAAAAAGATTCGTCCATGCGCGTGGCCATCACCCAGGTCAAGGATGGTGTTGCCCAGGCCGCCGTTTCAGCAGGCAACACGGGCGCGCTCATGGCGATTGCGCGCTACGTGCTCAAAACCCTCGAAGGCATCGATAGACCGGCCATTGCCACGCAGTTGCCGAACGCAGCAGGTGGGGCCACCACCGTGCTCGATCTGGGCGCCAATATCGACTGCACCGAAGACCACCTCTTTCAGTTCGCGGTCATGGGCTCAGCTCTGGTTTCTGCCATCGCCAACAAGGCCAGCCCCAGCGTTGGACTGCTCAATATTGGCGAGGAAGCCATAAAAGGCAGCGAAGTCATTAAAAAAGCCGGCGAACTGCTTCGATCTGCATCCAACTCCGGCGATTTGAATTTTCACGGAAATGTCGAAGGCAACGATATTTTCAAGGGCGTGGTGGATATCGTGGTTTGTGATGGGTTTGTCGGCAATGTCGCCCTCAAGGCCAGTGAGGGCTTGGCCAGCATGATAGGCGGTTTCATCAAGGCGGAGTTTTCCCGCAATATCTTGACAAAAATTGCAGCGATTGTTGCTTATCCAGTTCTAACTGCGTTTAAAAACCGGGTTGATCATAGACGCTACAACGGCGCGGCCCTGTTGGGCCTGCGCGGCCTGGTGTTCAAAAGCCATGGGTCTGCAGATATCTTCGCTTTCGAGAGGGCCCTGAATCGGGCTTATGATGCGGCTCGTAACAATTTGCTGGATCGGGTGAGAGAACGCATTGCCCATGCCGCGCCGCTGCTCGCCAAAGCCGCCACCGGCCAGGCGCCAGTTGCTTCAGAAACTGCCCAGTCTGGTGAGCCCACTCCTCTTATTCATCCATGAGCCCTTATTCACGCATCACCGGGACTGGCAGCTTTCTGCCGCCGCGCCGCCTCAGCAATGCCGAACTGGCCGCCGAGCTCGCCGTCAACGGTGTCGAAACGTCCGACGAATGGATTGTTGAACGCACCGGTATCCACGCGCGGCACTTTGCTGCAGCTGATGTCTGCAGCAGCGACCTCGGGTTGGAGGCTGCGAAAAATGCCTTGCAGGCTGCCGGACTCGAGGCCAAAGACATCGATCTGATCATTGTCGCGACATCCACGCCGGACATGATCTTCCCGTCGGCAGCCTGTATTTTGCAAAACAAGCTGGGTATCGCGGGTTGCCCGGCTTTTGACGTGCAGGCTGTTTGCAGCGGGTTTGTTTATGCGCTGACGGTTGCCGACGCGATGATCAAAACCGGGTCGGCCACCAAAGCATTGGTTATAGGTGCCGAGGTGTTCTCGCGCATCCTGGACTTCTCGGACAGGACGACCTGCGTCCTCTTCGGTGATGGTGCCGGCGCGGTGGTCCTCGAGGCATCACAGACGCCCGGCATTCTGGCCACCGACCTTCACGCTGACGGGAAATATGTCGATATTTTGTGTGTGCCGGGTACGGTCGCCGGAGGAAAAATCCTCGGCGATCCCCTGCTCAAGATGGATGGTCAGGCCGTCTTCAAGCTGGCTGTTGGCGTGCTGGAAGATTCGGCGCGCGCCACACTGGCCAAGGCCGGTTTGCAGGACACCGACATTGACTGGTTGATCCCGCACCAGGCCAATATCCGCATCATGCGCAGCACCGCCAAGAAGCTGAAGTTGCCGCTGGACAAACTGATTGTCACCGTCGACCAGCATGGCAACACCTCGGCCGCGTCCATTCCGCTGGCGCTGGACGCAGGCGTGCGCAGCGGCAAGATCAAAAAGGGCGACACCTTGATGCTCGAAGGTGTGGGCGGTGGCTTCACCTGGGGTGCGGTACTCCTAAATTTATAGCTGCTTGCCCCTGTCCTTCAAGGGCTGGAGGCTGTTTTTCCCAACACTCATGAAACCATTTGCTTTTGTTTTTCCTGGTCAAGGCTCCCAGTCGGTGGGCATGCTGGATGCATGGGCGGGTCACCCCGCCGTGCAGGAAACCTTGCGCGAAGCGTCGGACGCGCTTGGCGAGGATCTTGAAAAGCTCATCCGTGAGGGCCCCAAGGAGGACCTGGGCCTGACCACCAACACGCAGCCGGTCATGCTGGTGGCAGGTGTTGCCGCTTACCGCGCCTGGATGGCCGAGACGGGTGTCGCGCCCTCAGTTGTTGCAGGGCATTCGCTCGGCGAGTACTCGGCGCTGGTGGCTGCTGGTGTGCTGAGTCTGGCTCAGGCGGTGCCCCTGGTGCGCTTTCGCGCGCAGGCCATGCAGGACGCGGTGCCCGTAGGCGCGGGCGCCATGGCGGCCATCCTCGGCATGCCGGCTTCCAGCGTTGTTGAAGGTTGCGCCGAAGCCGTGCGTACTTTTGGCCTGGGCACTGCCGAAGTGGTGGAGGCCGTCAACTTCAATGATCCACTCCAGACAGTGATTGCCGGCAGCAAGGCTGCCGTGGACAAAGCCTGCGAAATTCTCAAGGCAAGTGGTGCCAAGCGTGCCCTGCCACTGTCCGTGTCGGCGCCTTTTCACTCGAGCCTGATGAAGCCGGCTGCTGACCGGCTCCAGGAAAAGCTGGCCAGTGTGAGTTTTGCCGCGCCGCAGATTCCGGTGATCAACAACATCGAGGTTGCAGTCGAGACTGACCCTGACCGCATTCGCGCTGCCTTGTACCAGCAGGCCTTTGGCCCGGTGCGGTGGGTCGAGTGTGTGCAGGCCATCAAGATGCGCGGCGTGACGGCCATTGTTGAATGTGGTCCCGGCAAGGTACTGGCGGGCATGGTCAAACGTATTGATGGGGAACTGACGGGCCTAGCCCTGTTCGACCCTGACAGTCTGGCGCAAGCCAGGGGAGCACTTGCATGAGCCATGGTCAATTCGAAGGGCAGGTCGCGCTGGTCACTGGTGCTTCCCGGGGTATAGGCGCCGCCATTGCGCTGGAGCTGGCGCAGCGGGGCCTGAAGGTCATTGGCACTGCCACCACGGACGGGGGTGCCGCCAGGATCAGCGATATGCTGGCTGCGCATGCCGGTTGCGCCGGCAAAAACCTCAACGTCAACGACGCTGCGGCCGCCGAAGCGTTGATCGACAGCATGGTCAAGGAGTACGGCGGCTTGCATGTACTTGTCAACAATGCCGGCATCACGCGCGACACGCTCGCCATGCGCATG
The DNA here is from genome assembly GCA_021731285.1 of Polaromonas sp. Classification (GTDB taxonomy): domain Bacteria; phylum Pseudomonadota; class Gammaproteobacteria; order Burkholderiales; family Burkholderiaceae_C; genus Polaromonas. Next base: position 24,441 of record JAKFXR010000062.1, read on the forward strand.
AAGGACGACGACTGGGACGCGGTGCTGGACACCAACCTCAAGGCCGTTTTCCGCATGAGTCGGGCAGTGATGCGCACGATGATGAAGCAGCGTTATGGACGCATCGTCAACATCACCTCCGTGATTGGCGCTTCCGGCAACGCTGGCCAGGTCAACTACGCGGCGGCCAAAGCCGGGGTCGCCGGCATGACGCGTGCGCTGGCGCGTGAACTGGGCAGCCGCAACATCACCGTTAACTGCGTGGCACCCGGATTTATTGAAACCGACATGACGGCCGGTTTACCCGAAGAGCAGCAAAAAGCCTTGCTGGGGCAAATACCGCTGGGCCATCTGGGCAAACCGCAGGATATTGCGAACGCGGTGGCTTTTCTGGCCAGTCCGCAGGCGGCCTACATCACTGGACAGGAAATACACGTCAACGGCGGGATGTATATGTAAATCATCCGGCGGCAGCCAGCTGCTTGCTGTCACCAGTATCATGAATAATGGCGGCGCGGCAGGCGGGCAGGCGCAGGACACAAGCCGGGTTTTATCCGTACGGCTGGCAGGTTAGGGAATCGTCCCTAACAACGCTAAAATCACGGATTAATTCACAACCCTCAGAGGGACTTATGAGCGATATCGAAGCACGTGTTAAGAAAATCATTGCCGAGCAACTTGGCGTTGAAGAGGGTCAGGTCACCAACGAAAAAGCCTTTGTAGCCGATCTGGGCGCTGACTCACTTGACACCGTGGAGCTGGTCATGGCTCTGGAAGACGAGTTTGGCATCGAGATTCCCGACGAGGATGCCGAAAAGATCACCACCGTCCAGAACGCGATCGACTACGCGAACACCCATCAAAAAGCCTAAAGACCCCGGTCTTTTTCCCTACCGCTTGAAGGGGCGCGTCTGGCCCCGCGGAAATTTCTTCAGGATTTGCGCATGAGCCGTCGCCGTGTTGTCGTGACAGGTCTGGGTTGCATCAGCCCCGTGGGTAATACGGTGGCCGACTGCTGGACCCATTTGCTGGCTGGTCATTCCGGGATCGATCTGATCACGCAGTTTGATGCGAGCAGCTATGCCTGCAAATTTGCCGGAGAGGTCAAGGACTTCAATATCGGGGATTACATTCCCGAAAAAGAAGCCCGGCATATGGACCGTTTCATTCATCTGGGACTGGCTGCAGCTTGTCAGGCGGTGGCCGACAGCGGTTTGCCCACGGGTGAGGCGCTTGGGGATGAACTGGCCACAAGGATTGGCTGCAACATCGGCTCGGGCATTGGCGGTTTGCCATTGATCGAGCGTACCCGCGACGAACTGGTCAACCGCGGCCCGCGCCGTGTCTCCCCGTTTTTCGTTCCCGCTTCGATCATCAACATGATTTCCGGCCATGTGTCGATCAAGTTCGGGTTCAAGGGCCCCAACATTGCCGTGGTGACAGCCTGCACCACAGGGCTGCACGCCATCGGCCTGTCGGCACGCATGATTGAATACGGCGACGCCGACGTCATGATTGCCGGTGGTGCAGAGTCTACGGTGTCGCCGCTCGGCATCGGCGGTTTTACTGCTGCTCGCGCCATGTCGACCCGCAATGAAGATCCCAAAACTGCGTCCCGTCCCTGGGACAAGGACCGCGATGGCTTTGTCCTCGGCGAAGGCGCGGGCGTGCTGGTCCTGGAGGAGTACGAACACGCGAAAGCACGTGGCGCAAGGATTTATGCAGAGCTGGCCGGCTTCGGCATGAGCGGCGATGCTTTTCATATCACCTCGCCCGATGTGGACGGACCGCGCCGGTCCATGGTCATGGCGCTCAAGAGCGCAGGGGTCAATGCGGACCAGGTGAACTATGTCAACGCCCACGGCACCTCGACACCTCTGGGGGACCTCAACGAAACCAATGCCATCAAGCTGGCATTTGGCGACCATGCCAAAAAACTGGTGGTCAACTCCACCAAATCCATGACCGGCCATTTGCTCGGTGGTGCCGGCGGCATTGAGTCCGTCTTCACCGTGCTGGCCGTGCATCATCAGAAAAGCCCGCCGACAACCAACATCTTCAACCAGGATCCGGAATGCGACCTCGACTACTGCGCCAACACGGCGCGGGACCTCAAGATCGATGTCGCCGTCAAAAACAACTTTGGTTTTGGCGGTACCAACGGGACGCTGGTGTTCAAGCGGGCCTGACCCGCACACCGCACTGACTGTGGCCACCTGTAGCCAGTGCGGCCCTGACCGTGCATAACGCCCCACCGGTTGCTTATCCGCTGGGGCGTTCGCGTTTTCAGGGCGCGTTGTTGTTCGGCCTCTGGTTGTCGGGGGTGGGGGTCGTGGTGCTGGCGTGGCAGGCCTCACCTGATTCTGCATGGCGGCCATGGGTGGTATTTGCCACAGTGCTTGTGGCAGGTGGGGTCGCCGTGCGCGGATGGCGTCACGCGCCGGGCGGACAGTTGCGATGGGACGGACAGACATGGTTTTGGGAAAGCCGGGCTTGTCCCGACGGGGCCATGTACCGCAGCCTGTCTGTTGCACTTGATTTTCAGCGTGCCTTTCTGCTCAGGCTCGAGGACGAGGAACAGGGGTCTGTCTGGTTGTGGGCAGAGCGTCAAGGCATGCCCGAGCGCTGGATGGATTTACGCCGTGCGGTATATTCGCGGCGCAAGGCTTCCACACCATGAGGCTGCCTGAACCTTTGTCTGCAGCAGCAGACTTTCCCGCAGATCCCAGCCCGCCACGCCCCCATTCATGAGCGCAGACAACACTTTTGCAGAGCCGGCCGCAGCAAGCGACAGCGATGCCGTGCTGGTTCAGCGTACGGTTGCAGGCGACCAGAAAGCTTTTGAGTTGCTGGTCATCAAGTACCAGCGCCGAATTCAGCGCCTGATCGGGCGCATGGTCCGGGATGTGGATCTGGTGGAAGACATTGCCCAGGAAACGTTTATCCGCGCCTACCGCGCGCTGCCCCAGTTTCGGGGAGAAGCCCAGTTTTATACCTGGCTGTACCGGATTGCCGTCAACACTGCCAAAAAGGCGCTGATGGACCTCAAGCGCAATCCGACGGTGTCCGAAAATAACTTCAAATCGGACGATGACGATGAAACTTCCCCGATGGAAAACGAACTAACAAGTTCAGAAACGCCAGAGGCTGTGCTTGCCGGCAAGGAAATTGCGCAAATGGTCAACGCCGCCATGGATGCTTTGCCCGAGGAGTTGCGCCAGGCCATCACCCTGCGCGAAATTGAAGGCCTGAGCTACGAGGAAATCGCCGAGGCGATGAGTTGTCCGATTGGCACGGTCCGCTCACGGATTTTCCGTGCGCGGGAAGCAATTTCGGAGCGGATCAAGCCCCTGCTGGAAAATCAGTCCGGCAAGCGCTGGTAATGTGAATGCGCAACCCTTGCAGAGACCAGAGTAAATTGATTGAAACCGGCAGGCAACTGCTCCCTGACATGAACTCAACAACCCAACATCCTGAACTCATTTCAGCCCTGACCGATGGCCAACTGAGCCATGATGAGCTCGCGCATGCCATGGCGCTTTGCAAGGGCGATTCGAATGCCCTGGCGCAGTGGAATGCCTACCACCTGGTTGGCGATGTTTTGCGGTCCCCCGGGCTTGTGGCGCAGGGCGCTGACCCGGCATTCCTTGACCGTCTGCGCAGCCGCCTGAGCCTGGAAGCCAGTCTTGACGTGGTTGCGCCGGGTGTGGTGGCCGGCCCGCAGGACACCTCTGCTTCCGGTGCCCCGCGGGAAGCCTCCAACGATGCAGCTTTTCGCTGGAAGCTGGTGGCCGGATTTGCTTCCGTCGCCGCCGTGGCGGCTGTGGCCTGGACAGCCGGGGCCGGTTTGCTGGCGCCGTCGGCTGCGCCGCAACTGGCGCAGTCGGGCGGCCCTCAGCCTGTGGTCGTGATGTCTGAACAGGGCGCGGTGCTTCGCGATGCCAGGATGCAGGAACTGCTGACAGCGCACAAGCAGTTTGGTGGCACGTCGGCCTTGCAAATGCCGTCAGGATTCCTGAGAAACGCCACCTTCGAAGCACCTCAGGGCGAGCGGCGCTGAAGCGCCGGCTTGACGACCACCTGCACCACACGCCATGAAATTCTTCCGTCTCGCCACCCTTGCCTTGTGTGCTCTGGTTGTTGCCCAGCATGGCACCGGTCAGACGGTGGCACCCGCGCCGGCAGCATCCTCTGGTGAAGTGAAGAACATCAACGACTGGTTGATGCGCATGCACGAAGCTTCCAGAAATCGTTCCTACGTGGGCACTTTCGTGGTGTCATCCGGCGGTGTGATGTCGAGCGCCAAAATCTGGCATGTCTGCGACGGTGTGCAGCAGATGGAACGGGTGGAAACGCTCACGGGCGCGCCACGTTCCATTTTCCGTCACAACGACCAGGTCGTTACCTTCATGCCGGAGCAGAAGGTTGTCCGGACGGAAAAACGCGAATCGCTGGGGCTCTTCCCCCAGTTGCTCAAAGCGGCGGACAGCCGGATTGCAGAATTCTACAAAGCCCGGCAGGAGGGCTCCGAGCGGGTGGCCGGGGTTGAGGCAGACATCATTGCACTGGTTCCAAAAGACGCGATGCGTTTCGGCTACCGCGTCTGGGCCGAGCAGAAGAATGGCCTGGTTGTCAAACTGCAGACTCTGGATATCGACGGCAAAGTGCTTGAGCAGGCGGCTTTTTCCGAGCTGCAATTCGATGCGCCCATCAAGATCGAAAAGCTCACCCAGATGATGGCCAAAACCGATGGCTACCGGGTTGAAACGCCGGGTCTCGTCAAGACCACGGCCGGTGCCGAAGGCTGGGTGCTCAAAACCCCGGTTTCCGGATTCAAGCCCATGAGTTGCTACAAGCGCCCGAACCCTGTTCAGGGCAAGAGCGATCCCATGCAGTGGATATTTTCCGACGGCCTGGCTTCCGTATCGCTTTTTGTCGAGCCTTTCGACAGCGTGCGGCACAAGGAGTCACGGTTGTCCATGGGCGCCACCCATTCGCTGTCCCGGCGCCTTGACGGCTATTGGCTGACCGCGATGGGTGAGGTGCCTCTGGAGACCTTGCGCCTCTTTGCGGACGGTCTTGAACGCAAGAAGTAGCGACCCCATCTCTTGCGGCGCGAGCCTGCTGATTTTTCCTGATTGAACATTTGAAAGCCGAAGATGCTTAACCTGAACCGCAAACTCCGTCGTTTTTGCTTCGCCGCAGCCGGTGCGCTGGCACTGGTCCCGGCATTGACTCTGGTGTCGGCCCAGCCGGCCATGGCGCAAAGCCGCAACCTGCCCGACTTCACCGATCTGGTGGAGATGGTCGGGCCCTCCGTGGTCAATATCCGCACGCTGGAGAAAAGCAAGCCTGGGGCGGCAGGCAATGTGGACGAGCAGATGCTGGAATTTTTCCGCCGCTTTGGCATTCCTGTTCCGCCCAACATGCCGCGCCAGCCACGACCCGACCGGCAGGAAGAGGAGCAGCCGCGCGGCGTGGGTTCGGGTTTTATCCTGACTTCCGATGGCCTCGTCATGACCAACGCCCATGTGGTTGAGGGCGCCGATGAGGTGCTCGTGACCTTGCCTGACAAGCGCGAATTCAAGGCCAAAATTATCGGCACCGACAAACGCACCGACGTGGCGGTCGTCAAGATTGAGGCGACCGGCCTGCCGGCTGTGAAAATTGGCGACGCCAACCGCATGCGGGTGGGCGAATGGGTGATGGCCATTGGCTCGCCTTTCGGCCTGGAGAACACCGTTACCGCAGGCATTGTCAGCGCCAAGCAGCGTGACACCGGCGACTACCTGCCATTCATCCAGACCGATGTCGCCATCAACCCCGGCAACTCTGGCGGCCCGCTCATCAACATGCGTGGAGAAGTCGTCGGTATCAACAGCCAGATTTACTCGCGCTCAGGCGGCTTTCAGGGCATTTCATTTGCCATCCCGATTGACGAAGCCACCCGCGTTGCCGACCAGTTGCGCAGCACAGGGCGTGTCACGCGCGGACGCATTGGCGTTCAGATTGACCAGGTCAGTAAGGACGTGGCCGAATCCATTGGTCTGGGCAAGGCGCAGGGTGCACTGGTGCGCGGCGTTGAGGCTGGCTCACCGGCGGAAAAGGCGGGCATTGAGGCTGGCGACATCATCACCCGCTTTGAGGGCAAGATCATCGACAAGGCCACAGATCTCCCGCGGATGGTGGGCAACGTCAAGCCTGGTACCAAGTCCATGGTGACCGTGTTCCGGCGCGGCGCCGCCCGCGATGTGAGCGTGACGATTGGTGAGGTAGAAGCCGAAAAACCCGTGCGCAAGGCCCAGGCGCCCGAGCCCAAGCCTCCTGTAGCCGGCCCTGCGCAGGTTCTGGGTCTGGTCGTCAGCGAGATCCCCGACACCCTGAAAAAGGAGCTCAAGCTCAAAGGCGGGGTCAAGGTGGATACCAGTGAAAGCTCCGCGGCGCGCGCCGGTCTGCGTGAGGGCGATGTGATTCTGGCCATTGCCAACACCGAAATCGCCGGTGTCAGGGACTTCGAGGCGGCGCTTGCGAAAATCGACAAGAGCAAGCCGGTCAATGTGCTGTTTCGGCGTGGAGAGTGGACGCAATACGCCCTGATTCGTACGCCCCGCTGATCCTGCCCCTGGTGTGCCTGCCTGGAAGCAGGGCGCCCAAATGAACCCCCATATCCTGTCAAGGGTTGGGGGTTTTGCTTTAAATGAGCCTGGATATCAAGAATAAATAAATATTTTTCTGCGTCATCGGCTGTCAATATGTTTGCGTCTGCTAACTTTCCGTGTTTCCTTCATGACGGTTTTGGTAGAATGAGTCCGGAAATCTGATTGTTTAGGCATATCAAGGCCTCATAAAATCAGCTTCGACACGGAATACAGGCGATTCACCGATGATCCACAGATCACCCACAAGTTGTCCAGAGGCTCTTCGTTAAAATTGTGAATAAGTTGTGGATAAAAGTCGTGTTGCTGCCTTGCAACGAGAAAAATTTGGCAATTTCGAGGCTATGCGAAGTGGGCTTTTTGCCTACAATGAAGTTTCCAACTATCGCAGTTGCCATAGATTGTTGGTTCAGGGCGCGTCACAAGTGACGCGCCCTTTTTTATGGTTTTTGCGAATTGAGTCCCATCTCTTCGCAGTATTTTCAAGCACTTAGGCGTTCCCCTTGATGAATCACATCAGAAATTTTTCGATCATTGCGCACATTGATCACGGCAAATCCACGCTCGCCGATCGCATCATCCAGCGCTGCGGTGGTTTGCAGGACAGAGAGATGAGTGCGCAGGTTCTTGATTCGATGGATCTGGAAAAGGAGCGTGGGATAACCATCAAGGCGCAGACCGCTGCGCTCAAATACAAAGCACTCGACGGCCAGATTTACAACCTCAATCTGATCGACACGCCGGGTCACGTGGACTTCTCTTATGAAGTGAGCCGTTCGCTGTCGGCGTGTGAGGGCGCGCTGCTGGTGGTGGACGCGAGCCAGGGCGTTGAAGCGCAGACCGTCGCCAATTGCTACACCGCGCTCGACCTGGGCGTGACCGTGGTGCCGGTCCTCAACAAAATGGATTTGCCGAATGCAGATCCCGACAACGCCAAGCAGGAAATCGAAGACGTGATCGGCATCGACGCGACGGATGCGATTCCGTGCTCGGCCAAAACCGGCATGGGCATCGACGAAATCCTGGAAGCGGTGATTGCCAGGATGCCGGCGCCCCAGGGCAATCCTGACGGTCCGCTGCGCGCCATGATTGTCGACAGCTGGTACGACGCCTATGTGGGCGTGGTCATGCTGGTGCGTGTGGTCGATGGCCGGCTGGTCAAGGGCGAGCGCATCAAGCTGATGGCCAGCGGAGCCACCTACAACGCCGAGCAACTCGGCGTGTTCACGCCGCACACCGAGCAGCGCCCGGCGCTGGAAGCGGGCGAAGTCGGTTTCATCATTGCCGGCATCAAGGAACTGCAGGCGGCCCGCGTTGGCGACACCGTGACCCTGATCAAACCCGGCACCGGCGGCGCGGCGGCCACGGCCACCCAGGCCTTGCCGGGCTTCAAGGAAATCCAGCCGCAGGTGTTTGCCGGCCTGTACCCGACCGAAGCCAGCGAGTACGACTCCCTGCGCGACGCCCTTGAAAAGCTCAAGCTCAACGATGCCTCGCTGCATTACGAGCCCGAAGTCAGCCAGGCGCTGGGCTTCGGTTTTCGTTGCGGCTTTCTGGGCCTGCTGCACATGGAGATCGTCCAGCAGCGGCTTGAGCGCGAATTTGACCAGGACCTGATCACCACCGCGCCCAGCGTCGTCTATGAAGTGCTGCAGGCTGACGGCAGCGTCATCAAGGTCGAAAATCCGTCCAAAATTCCGGATGCCGGCAGGATCAACGAGATCCGCGAACCCATTGTGACCGTGCATTTGTACATGCCGCAGGACTATGTGGGCGCCGTCATGACCCTGGCCGTTCTCAAGCGCGGCGTGCAGATGAACATGGCCTACCACGGCAAGCAGGTCATGCTGACCTACGAGATGCCCCTTGGCGAGATCGTGCTGGACTTCTTTGACAAGCTGAAATCGGTCTCGCGCGGTTATGCGTCCATGGACTATGAGTTCAAGGAGTTCCGTGCCTCCGACGTGGTCAAGGTCGATATTTTGCTCAACGGCGAGAAGGTCGACGCGCTGTCCATCATTGTTCACCGCAGCCAGTCGGCCTACCGGGGCCGGGCGGTGGTGGGCAAGATGCGCGAGATCATTTCACGTCAGCAGTTCGACGTGGCGATCCAGGCGGCCATCGGGGCCAACATCATTGCGCGTGAGACAATCAAGGCGCTGCGCAAGAACGTGATTGCCAAGTGTTACGGCGGCGACATTTCACGCAAGAAGAAGCTTCTTGAAAAACAAAAAGCGGGTAAAAAACGCATGAAACAAATCGGTTCCGTCGAAGTGCCCCAGGAGGCCTTCCTGGCCATTTTGCAGGTAGAAGAGTAATGCTGGGCTTCATGAGTACGCTGACCGCGCTGGTCCTGGCTGTGTTTGTCGGCTATGGCGGCGCCTGGTACTTCGGCATGGTGGAGGGCAACTTTTCGCTGCTGCTGTTTCTGGCGACCGTGGTCACCGGCATTTACTGGCTCGCCGAAAAGTTTTACTTCTGGCCACAGCGCCGCAAGGCCGCCGCGCGGCTTGAGCAGGAGGCGTTTGCGCGCCGGGCCGAGCTTGCCGGCCAGGGCATCACCCAGGTAGACGGCAACATCGAGGACGCGCGCAGCAAACTCATCATGCAGCCCTGGTGGCTGGACTGGACGGCAGGGCTTTTCCCGGTCATCGTGATTGTTTTCCTCCTGCGCTCATTCCTGTTTGAGCCTTTCAAGATTCCTTCAGGCTCGATGATCCCGACCCTGCTGATCGGCGACCTGATCCTGGTCAACAAGTTTCACTATGGCGTGCGCCTGCCAGTGATCAACCGCAAGATCCTGGACAACAACAATCCCCAGCGCGGTGACGTGATGGTGTTTCGCTACCCGCCCAAGCCCAGCCTTGACTACATCAAGCGGGTGGTGGGCGTGCCGGGCGACGAGGTGGCCTACCTGAACAAGAAACTCACCGTCAACGGCAAGCCGCTTCCCAGGGCCGCGCTGCCCGATTTTTTTGACGAAGACGCGCTGCGTTATGCCAAGCAATTCAGGGAAACCAGCGGCAACAAGACCTACCGGCTGCTCAATGACGAAGACCGCGCGCCGTTTATCAGCTCGCGTTATGACTTCCCTTTCAAGCAAAATTGTCGCTACAGTATCGAGGGCGTGGTTTGCAAGGTACCCGCAGGCCACTATTTCATGATGGGCGACAACCGCGACAACTCTGAAGACTCCCGGTACTGGGGGTTTGTCCCGGAGGCCAACATCGTCGGCAAGGCCTTTTTTGTCTGGATGAATTTTGGTAACCTCAAGCGCATAGGTGGCATTGACTGAACCGCCAGGCTACCCAAAGCGGCGGATACACGGCAGGGAGACTCACATGGGAAAGCTGGAGAAACACATGAAAAATCGGCAACGCGGCATTTCACTCATCGGGTTAATTTTTGTGGGCGCTGTGCTCGCCTTCGCTGGCGTCATTGCGGCCCAGGCCTTTCCCACCCTGATTGAATACCAGGCCATCACCAAGGCCGCGGCCAAGGCCAAAGAGGGCAGCACTGTCGCTGAAGTGCGTGCCATTTTCGACAAGGCTGCCCAGATTGACGATTTCAAGGCGATCTCCGGCAAAGACCTCGTGGTAACCAAAGAGGGCGACAAGACCGTGGTTGCTTTTGCCTACAACAAGGAAATCCACATCGGCGGGCCTGCCTACCTGCTGCTCAAATACACCGGCCAAACCAAGTAAGTGGGTGCGTCACCCCCTTTGAGCCCCGACTTGCGGGCCTTGCAACAGCGCCTGGAGCATGAGTTTTCCAATCCCCGCCTGCTGCAGCAGGCGCTGACGCACCGCAGCTTTTCCTCCGACCACAACGAGCGGGTCGAGTTTCTCGGGGACTCCGTCCTTAACCTCGCGGTGGCAGGCCTGCTGTATGAGCGCCTCAGTGAGTTGCCCGAGGGCGACCTGTCCCGTGTGCGCGCCAACCTGGTCAAGCAGGACACGCTGCACAAGCTGGCGGTCGATCTGGGCTTGCCCGCACTGATCCGCCTGGGCGAGGGCGAGTCCAAATCCGGCGGGCAAAAGCGGCCCTCCATCCTGGCTGATGCGCTGGAAGCCGTATTGGGCGCGGTCTACCTCGACGCCGGTTTTGACAAGGCGGCACAGCTGGTGCGCCGCCTTTTCAAAGACGTTGAAATCAACCCCCAGATGCAGGCCATCGGCAAGGACCCCAAGACCGAGTTGCAGGAATGGCTGCAGGGCCGCAAAATGAACCTGCCTATTTACCGCGTTGTCGGCACCCTCGGGGCGGCCCACAAGCAGACCTTTGATGTCGAATGCGAAATCAGTGAGTTCGGGCGGGCCGAGCGCGGCATAGGCGGATCGCGGCGTGCAGGTGAGCAGGCTGCCGCGGCGGTCATGCTGGCTTACGTCAAAACGCTCGACTGAAGAACCCCGGCGCCTGCGCATGCAGCCGTCAACAGGCACCACGGCACCGAAATACATGACTTCAGGCAAGAAACCCCCCAAAAAATCCGCAGCAGCGGCAGAACCGACCGTGGTACCGCCGCAGGACGACGCGCTGGAGGCCATGCTGGCCAAAGCCATGACATCGCGGGCCAACAACGCTCCGCCGGCAGAAGGCCAGCGCTGCGGCCTGATCGCGATTGTTGGCAAGCCCAACGTCGGCAAATCCACGCTTCTCAATGCGCTGGTCGGGCAAAAAATCAGCATCACCTCGCGCAAGGCCCAAACCACGCGGCACCGCATCACCGGCATGCGCACGATAGGACCGACCCAGTATGTGTTTGTCGACACGCCGGGCTTTCAGACGCGGCATGGCAATGCCCTGAACCGCTCGCTCAACAAAACCGTGGTCGGCGCCGTCAACGACGTGGACCTGATTGTGTTTGTGGTCGAGGCCGGGCAGTTCAACCAGGCCGACGCCAAGGTGCTGTCACTGCTGCCCGCCAACACCCCGGCCATCCTGCTGGCCAACAAGTTTGACCTGATCCACCGCCGCGCCGACATCGCGCCCTGGCTCAAGGAGATGCAGGAGCGCCACAACTTTGCCGAGTTTGTGCCGATGTCGGCCAACAATGCCAAAGACGTGAACCGCCTGTTTGGCATTTGCGACAAATACCTGCCCGAGCAGCCCTGGATGTACGGCGCCGACGAGCTGACCGACCGCAGCGAGCGTTTCATGGCGGCCGAGATCGTGCGCGAAAAGCTGTTTCGCCTGACCGGCGACGAGTTGCCCTACACCTCGACCGTCATCATCGACAAGTTCGAGCAGGAGGGCGAACTGCGCCGCATTGCCGCCACCATCGTGGTCGAGCGCGATGGCCACAAGGGCATGATCATTGGCGAGAAGGGCGAAAAACTCAAACGCATTGGCACCGAAGCGCGCCACGAGCTCGAAGCGCTTACGGGAGGCAAGGTGTTCATCGAGATCTGGGTCAAGGTCCGCTCCGGCTGGGCCGACGACGAGGCCAGAGTCAAAACATTCGGGTATGAATAGAGCCCCCACGCTTGTCGCTTCGCGTGCCTTCGGCGGTGCGCTGCCCCTTGCAAGGAAAAAAGGGGCGCTGCGCCTGCGGACCGGCAAAGCCGGATCCGCGGCCCCGGCTGGTATTTTCTTCGCGTGGCCTTGAGCTGCCGGGCTTTTATCTGGCACTGTCCTCTTGGTCACGAAACGCATTACTGACGAGCCGGCGTATGTGCTGCACCGCTACGACTGGAGCGAGTCCAGCCTGATTCTGGAAGTCTTCACACGCACTTATGGCCGCATTGCGCTGGTGGCGCGCGGGGCCAAAAAGCCCAGCTCCAACTTCCGGCCGGTGCTGCTGCCGCTGCAGCCGCTGCACATCGCTTTTGGCGGTGACGCCGAAATCCGCATGCTGCGCAGCGCCGAGTGGCAGGGCGGCCATGTCATGCCGACGGGCGACGCGCTGCTGTCGGGCTATTACATCAACGAGCTCTTGATGCGCCTGCTGGCCCGGGACGACCCGCACCCGGTGCTGTTTGACGCCTATGCCGCCACCGTGCAGCTGCTCGCCAGCCAGAGCGCCGACACCCTGCAGGTGGCGTTGCGGGCCTTTGAGCTGCGCCTGCTGCGTGATATCGGCCTGCTGCCAACGCTGGACGCGCAGACCGCCACGCTGGCGCCGTTGGAGGAGGGCAGCCCTTACGTCCTGGTGGCCGAGTCGGGCTTGCGCGAGGCCCATGACGACGACCGGGCCAGCCTCCTGGGGGGCCAGTGGCTGGCGCTGCAGGCCTCCCTGGACGACGACGCCCCCTTTACCGACACCGTGCAGGCCTGCGTCAACCACCTCCCCGAGCTTAAATCCCTGCTGCGGGCGCTGCTGCACTACCATTGCGATGTGAAGGTTCTCAAAACCCGGCAGATGATGATGGATCTGCAGGCCTTTTAACCAACGGTTGCCCACATGTCACCTGTTCACGCTCCTGCCCCGCTACACCCCGCCGTTCTGTCGGTCAACGTCAACAAGGTTGCCTTGCTGCGCAATACCCGGCACCTGGACATTCCCAATGTGCTGCGCGCCGCCCAGCTTTGCCTGGAGGCCGGCGCGCAGGGCATCACCGTGCATCCGCGCCCTGACGGGCGGCATATTCGCAGCGACGATGTGTACGAGCTGTCCGCGCTGATGAAAGACTGGCCAGACCGCGAGTTCAACATTGAGGGCAACCCTTTCCAGAACCTGATGGAGTTTGTGCGCAACCTGTCGGCCCGCGGCCTGCCGCTGCACCAGTGCACCTTTGTGCCTGACAGCGAAGACCAGCTCACCAGCGACCACGGCTGGAGCTTTCCGGCCGATGCCGCGCGCCTGAAGCCCCTGATAGAAGAAGCGCACAACCGTGGCGTGCGGGTCAGCCTGTTCATGGACCCGGTGCCCGAGGCCATGGCTGCTGCCAAGGCGGTGGGTGCGGACCGGGTTGAGCTTTACACCGAGACCTATGCGCGGGCCTGGGGCACACCGCGCAAAGGCAAGGTGCTGGAGCAGTTTGCGGTGGCTGCCCGTGCGGCCACGGCTGCGCACCTGGGCATCAATGCCGGCCACGACCTCAACCGCGACAACCTCGCCGAGTTTTTGCACCAGGTGCCCGGTGTTCTGGAAGTGTCCATTGGTCACGCGCTGATCGCCGACGCGCTGGAGCTGGGCTACGACGCCACCGTCAGGGACTACCTGCGCTGCATGGACCAGGCTTTTGCGCCGGATTTCAAGCCCGCATGATTTACGGCGTGGGCACCGATATCTGCGATATCCGGCGGGTGCGTGCCAGTTTCGAACGGCATGGCGAGCGGTTTGCCCAAAAAATCCTGAGCGACGCCGAGCTGGCCACCTGGAAGGCGCGCAGCGCCCGCTGGCCCGAGCGCGGCCTGCGTTACCTGGCCACCCGCTTTTCGGCCAAAGAGGCTTTCAGCAAGGCCGTGGGCATGGGTATGCGCCTGCCCATGAGCTGGCGCAACTGCGAAATTGCCAAAACCGCCAGCGGCAAACCCGAGATCGTGCTGCATGGCGCGCTCAAGGAATGGTTTGAGGCGCGTGGACTGAGGGCGCACGTCAGCGTCACCGACGAAACCGACTACGCCGCCAGTTTTGTGGTGGTCGAGCACAATCCGGCCGATAAAACCCATGCCGTCAATGCCGGTTCGCAATGAAAATCTTCCCGCTTGTCATTGCGGACCTGATCCGCAATCCATGCCGCGCTGATTCGGCAATTGCGTTGTGCCTACATGGATCCCGGATCGAGTCCGGGATGACAAGACCGGGCCAAACTTTCAACGAACACCAATGCAGCTAACCAGTTTTTTTAAACCAGAGTCCCCATGAGCCAACACGCCCCCCTGATCATCGACATTGCCGGCCTTTCCCTGAGCAAAACCGACAAGCGCCGCCTCAAACACCCGCTGACCGGCGGCATCATCCTGTTTGCGCGCAACTGGGAAAACCGCGCCCAGCTCACTGCCCTGTGCAAGGACATCAAGAAAATACGCGCCGACCTGCTGATCTGCGTGGACCACGAAGGCGGCCGCGTGCAGCGCTTCAAAACCGATGGCTTCACCCACCTGCCGCCCATGCGCGCGCTGGGTGAGCTGTGGCTCAAAGACGCCATGGCCGCGACCAATGCCGCCACCGCCTGCGGCTATGTGCTGGGCGCCGAGCTGCGCTCCTGCGGTGTGGACTTCAGCTTCACACCGGTGCTCGATCTGGACTTTGGCGAGAGCAGCGTGATCGGCGACCGCGCTTTTGCGCGCGACCCGCGTGTGGTCGGCCTGCTGGCCAAAAGCCTCATGCACGGCCTGCTGCAAAGCGGCATGGCCAACTGCGGCAAACATTTTCCCGGCCATGGTTTTGTGAAGGCCGACTCACACACCGACATCCCGGTGGACAAACGCAGCCTCAAGGCCATTCTGGCGGAGGACGCCGCGCCTTATGACTGGCTCAACACCACGCTGACCAGCGTGATGCCGGCGCATGTGATCTACCCCAAGGTGGATGCGCGGCCGGCGGGCTTTTCGGAGAAATGGCTGACCTACATCCTGCGCGGGCAGCTTGGTTTTGGCGGCGCGATTTTCAGCGACGACCTGAGCATGGCCGGCGCCCGCATCATCGACGGCAAAGAGGTCAACTACACCGAGGCGGCGGTGGTCGCCTTGAACGCCGGCTGCGACATGGTCTTGCTCTGCAACCAGTCGGTGGACGGCGGCAAGGCGGTGGACGAGCTGCTGGACGGCATGGCCGAAGGTTTGCTCAAAGGCGCGTGGGAGGCCCTGGAGTCCAGCGAGCTGCGCCGGCTGGACTTGCTGCCTGCGACGCCAGCCATCGCCTGGGATGAGCTGATGGTGCACCCGGCCTATATGCACGCCATGGGCCTGATCCCCTGATTGGACGTCTGGGAGACCGACCTTCCGGGCGGAATATTGTATATGATGATAATATACATCAATGATTGACCTGACCCGGATCGCCGGTTTCGACTGGGACAAAGGCAATGCCCGAAAAAATGAGAAGCACGGTGTGTCCACTGCAGAGGCGGAACAAATCTTCTTCAACGCGCCGCTGCTGTTTCTGGAAGATGTTGCGCATAGCCAAGGGGAGTCACGGCTTCATGCTTTGGGCAAAACGGACGAAGGGCGAACTCTGCACATCACCTTCACTCTGCGGCAGTCTGAAACTTTGATCCGGGTTGTCTCAGCCCGGGACATGCACCGAAAGGAGCGAGCCATTTATGAACAAGCCGACGAATAAAGCCATATCCAAGTTTGTGAGCGAAGCGCAGGAGCGTGCGTTCTGGGAGTCACGCGACCCCAAACACGACTCGGCCGAATACCTTGACTGGTCCAGGGCCCGCAAGGTTACTTTGCCGAATTTGAAGCCCACAACGAAAACAATCTCGTTGCGCCTTCCGCAGCATCTGCTGGACTCCATCAAAACCGCGGCAAACGCACGCGATGTGCCTTACCAGTCGCTGATCAAGGTCTGGTTGCAGGAAAAGCTGCATAGCCACTGAGGCGCGTTAGCCAGGGGGTGCCCACGGCGCCTCACCCCCCGCATCCACATGCGTCAAGTACAGCCGCAAGTCCAGCTCAAACTGGTGGTACTGCGGCTCCATGTAGGTGCACAGCTGATAGAAGGCCTTGTCGTGCGCCTTTTCCTTCAAATGCGCCAGCTCATGCACCGTGATCATGCGCAAAAACTCGATCGGCACCTCCTTGAACAGGCTGGCCACACGGATCTCGCGCTTGCTCTTGAGCTTGCTGCCCTGCACCCTTGACACCGTGGTGTGTGTGCCCAGAGCGTGGGCAATCACCTGCAGCTTGCTGTCATAGGCGACTTTGCTCAGTGCATCTGCATTGCGCAAGAACTCGTTCTTCAGAGCTATCACATAGCCATACAGCGCCTTGTCGGTGCGTATGTCGTGTGTGCTGGGGTACTTCTTTTGCAGCATGGTCCCCAGACGGTTCTGCGTGACCAGTTCTTGCACCTGGACTTGCAGGGTATCGGGGTAGCCCGTCAGGTAGTTCATGGTGCTTGTCAATCGGGCATGGGCAGCCTGCGATTTTAGTGGTGCGCGTCAAGAAGGCCGCCATTCACCGGCCTGAGACCGATTCTTGCTAAGCTGACTGTATGGACCTTCCATTTGCACCAGAACCTTCGGCCGCTGCCGGCGCGCCGCCGCCCCTGATCAACCTCGCGCTGCAGGGCGGCGGCTCGCACGGTGCTTTCACCTGGGGCGTGCTCGATGCACTGCTCGACGACGGCCGGCTCGACATTGAAGGCATCAGCGGCACCAGCGCTGGCGCCATGAATGCCGTGGCCCTGGCGCACGGGTTTGCGCTGTCTGAAGGCAAAACCCGCATCCAGCGGCACGAGGCAGCACGCCAGGCGCTGGACAATTTCTGGAACGGCATTGTCGACATGGGCGCGCTCTCGTCATCCCTGTCCAAAATGCAGCGTGCACCGTTTGGCATTTTGTTTGGCCTCATGGGCACGGGCAACTCATCGACCAAGCTCTGGACGGACGCGATGACGCGCTACTGGTCCAGCTCCATGTCGCCCTACCAGAGCAACCCGTTTGACATCAACCCGCTCAAAGACTTTCTGGAAAAGCAGGTGGACTTTGACCGCCTGGCCGCCGCCCGCCAACCCGAAACGCCCAAAGTGTTTGTGGTCGCCACCCGGGTTGCCAGCGGCAAGGCCGAGGTGTTCTCGGGCAAGCGCCTGACGGCCAGCGCCGTCATGGCCTCGGCCTGCCTGCCCATGGTGTTTCAGGCGGTGGAGATCGATGGTGACCACTACTGGGACGGGGGCTACTCCGGCAACCCCGGCATTCACCCGCTGATCTACCGCTGCGACAGCCGCGACATTGTGCTGGTGCAGATCAACCCCATCCTCAGAAGCAAGCTGCCCACCACCTCGGCTGAAATTGCCAACCGCGTCAACGAGATCACCTTCAACGCCGCCCTGATTGCCGAAATGCGCGCCATCGACTTTGTCAAACGCCTGCTCGCAGAAGGCAAGCTGGAGGCCGCGCACTACAAAGACGTGCTGATGCACCGCATAGACGGCGGCCAGGCGCTGGAAAAGTTTGAAGCGGCCACACGCGCATCGACAGAAAAGGGCCTGATCCATTCACTGCGCGACCTGGGCATGTTGTGCGGCAAGGAGTGGCTGCAAAAACGCTTTACCTCCCTGGGCATCAAGAGCACCCTCAACATCACCCGCGACTACCTGGACGACCTGCGCATGCCGGTGGAAAAGGCTGAGCCGGCGCCTGCAGTCCCTGCGACTCTTGCAGCTGACCCAACAGCGCCGGCGCCACCGCCGGTGTTTCCGCCTGGGGCGGGGTTGCTGTAATTCTGGATCGCTATTTGCTATTAAATGAGTAGCAAACTATGTCCATCCTGAAAGGGCGGAGTGCCGATTTGCTTCAGAAGGGATGGTCAATTGGGCGCCGTGAGCCTGGGAGCTGCTTGCTATTGATCCAACCGGCTGCTCGCCCTTTAAATTCGGGAAGATTTTGCTATAAAAAATGTAGCGATTTTGCTGCGGCTATAGTGCGGGTACCGCATCCGCGCAGGCCTTCGTCGCCAGTTGTTTTTACGTTAATTACATCGAAATGCTGAATCTCGGGCCTACCGTCAGTCTTCGCCAAGCGGCAACCCTTGGGGCTTTCATGGCTGCTTTTGCATTTGTTCCAATTTTCGTTGTACGAACTATGCTGATGGGTTTCGACTGGAAGTTTGCCTGTGCTGCCGCTGTAAGTCTGGTCGTCGCGTGGAGTGTCAAACTGGATTGGAATGCGTTGATGACAGCCATATTGCTTGGGGCCGGCTGGTATGGCGTCATAGTCAGCGCCCGTTTCTATTTCGGTTTCTCGGGCATGCCAACGGGCGTCTACGTTCCTCCATTTGGATGGGCAGGGGTCGGAGTCTGTTTGGTGATCCTTCTTGTCACGGGGCACATAAGGGTGAAGGCTGCAAAGGACAAGCGTCGTGAAGAAATATAACTGGGCGCCCAAGCTGGACGCCTTCAGCGCCCCTCGGCTTCGGCGTTAGAACCCATGCGCGTCCGACGAGTCGTTGCCACCTTCGCACTGGTCCTGGTTGGAGTTACCTTCGCAGCGTGGGCTTGGCTTCAATACAGCAGCGCGAGCAACCATTTAGCGGTTCGTAGCGCATGTGAAGGCATTCCCACTGGCAGCGTCCTTGTCGACGCGCTTGATCGCTTTAAGTCACTAGGGGAATATGCGATCCACCACGAGAACGACGGCGTGACGATAGTTCGCGTTCCCGGTTCCGCCGCTTGCCGTTGCAAGATCATCGCCGACAACGGAAAAGTCCTCAATGTCCGAGCGATGTGTGCACACTGATCAGCTCTGCCATCTCGAACGCCAGGCCCGCAGTGGCATGCACTATGAACCCGAGGGCCAGCCTTTTTCGGGCAAGCCTCACAATTCAGAATGGCCATGAACCAGTTCACCCTCTACTCCGGCCCGCTCAGCATGTTTGGTGCGAAGGTCGAAATCGCCGCGCGCGAGAAGGGCCTCCTGTTTGAGCTGGTGATGGTGCCGTTTGACTTTGACCTCGGCTACACGCCCAAACACCCCGAGGTGCTGCGCATCAACCCCAAACGCCAGGTGCCCGTCCTCGCGCATGGCGACGTTGAGCTTTTCGACTCCACGCAGCTGTTTGAGTACCTGGAGGACCGTTGGCCCGAGCCACCCCTTTGGCCCCGGTCTGTTGCTGCGCGAGCGGAAGCGCGCAAGCAGGAGCACTCGTCTGACGAAGTGTTCTTCCCCCACGTCATCCGCTTGATGGGCATGCGCGCCAACCCCGACCCTGTCGAGGCGCCGGAGTGGAAGAGCGCGAAGGCGGGCATTGAGGCCTATTACTTGCGGATGGAGCAACTGCTTGCCGACCGGGAATACATCGCCGGTCAGTACAGCTACGCAGACATTGCTTTTTACATGGCGCAGTTCTTTGCCGCACGTCACACGGTTCCTCTAACGGCGGAGCATTCCAATCTCTTGGCATGGCGCGGCCGCATGATTGCCCGGCCACCCGTGAAGCTGGTCGTCGGCGCCATGGTGGACTACCTGCGCAGCCAGGGCAAAGTGGTGCCCGAGCTTGGCGCCCAAACCGCGTAGCCAGCCCTTGCCAGAGCATGCCATGTCGCTTGCACGAACCATTGCCCTGACCTCACTGGCCATGATGGCGTTTGCGGGCAATTCAATTCTCTGCAGGCTCGCTCTCAAAGACACCAGCATTGACGCAGCCAGCTTTACTTCGATTCGATTGTTTTCCGGAGCGGTGACGCTTTGGCTGCTGGTGCGGATGAATGGCGGCACCCTTCCCGGCAGGGGAAATTGGCCGTCGGCATTGGCCTTGTTTGCTTATGCTGCGGGCTTTTCATTTGCCTATGTGAGCCTGCCCGCCGCAACGGGCGCGTTGTTGCTGTTTGGTGCGGTCCAGGCAACGATGATCGGCCGCGGCATCTGGACGGGAGAACGCCTGCGGCGACTGCAGCTTGCCGGACTTGTGCTTGCCCTCGCTGGCCTGGTTGGTCTGTTGTTGCCAGGCCTGACGGCACCGCCTCTGTATGGCTCTCTGTTGATGTTGGGAGCCGGGGTTGCGTGGGGCATTTATTCTTTGCGCGGCAAGGGTGCAGGTGACCCCACGCGGGTGACGGCGGGGAATTTCCTGCGAGCGGTTCCCGTCGCGGGAGTATTAAGCGCAATTACCTACCAGGGCGCATCACTGGATGGCGCAGGAGTCATGTACGCAGTCGCGTCGGGCGCACTGGCTTCCGGAATAGGCTATGCCATCTGGTACACCGCATTGCCCGCGCTGCGGGCTGTCAATGCCGCGACTGTGCAACTCAGTGTTCCTGTTATTGCGGCCCTGGGCGGTATCATTTTTCTCGGTGAGGCCGTGACCCTGCGCTTTGTGTTGGCGTCCGTTGCCATACTCGGGGGAATCGGGCTGGTTATTCTGCAAAAAGAAGGTGCTGTCGACGCCCAGCAAATCGCACCGGCCGATACCGCTTCAGGGCGCGGCTGAGTTCGATCAGCAGCCCTCAAATGCTGAGGCTATAGTGCGGGTACCGAAAACCTCATGACTGACAGGAGAGCACTTGCGGCTGCATCGAATTGACCCCCAGCTATCGCCAGCCGTGCAGGACGCGTGCAAACACCTTGCGGTTGCATCCGAGATGGTTCAGGCTAACCTGGACCTCTACAAGCGCAAGGGCTTTGTCTCGCCGTGGACGAGCTATCTGGCAGAAAAGGACGGGGATATCGTTGGAACCTGCGGGTTTGCAGGTCCTCCAGTGAATGGAGAAGCCGAAATCGCCTACTTCACGTTCCCCGGAAATGAAGGCAAGGGCATCGCCAGCGAGATGGCCGCCGCACTCATGCGCGAGGCGCGGAAAACTGCAACTGCGGAGGTCTTCATCGCACACACCTTGCCCGAGGAAGGGGCGTCGACCATGGTCCTGAAGCGGCTCGGCTTCGAGTGTGTGGGTGTCATTGAACATCCGGAAGACGGTCCGGTCTGGAAGTGGCGCGAAGGGAAAAGGGCACATGATGAAGCCTGAACTTTCCACCTAAAGCATGAACACGCCCACATCTCCACCCCATCGACCCGCCGTAATCCTCGCTCCTGGCGAAGGCCGGCCCTACCCCATGGGCCGCATCTCTGCTGTGTTCAAGGCCGATGGTGCGGAAACCGCGGGCGGGTATTCGATCTCCGAGTGGTGGCTGGAGCCGCATACGCAAGGCCCGGGAGCGCATGCGCATCCCGAGGACGACACTTTTTATGTCCTCGAAGGTGTGATGAGTTTTTTCGTCAATGGCGCGTGGATAGACGCCGCGAAGGGATCGTTCGTGCTCGTGCCTGGCGGCTCTCCGCACGATTTTGAGAACCGCAGCGCCGTGCGTGCGGGCATTTTGAATTTCTCCGCGCCGGGCAACTTCGAGCAGCACATGCCTGACATTACCCAGTGGTTTGCCGAGCACCCGCCGGGCCGCGCCGGCAGCTGAGGATTAACCCTCGCGCCTCAGCGCCGGGAAAAGAATTACGTCGCGAATGCTGGCGCTGTCGGTCAGCAGCATCATGAAGCGGTCTATGCCTATGCCGCAGCCGCCGGTGGGGGGCATGCCGTACTCCAGCGCGCGCACGTAGTCAGCGTCGTAGTGCATGGCCTCCTCGTCGCCGCCGTCCTTGGCGTCGGATTGCGCGTGAAAACGCGCAGCCTGGTCTTCGGCGTCGTTGAGCTCGCTGAAGCCGTTGCCAAACTCGCGGCCGGTGATGTAAAGCTCAAAACGCTCGGTCACTTCGGGGCGGGCGTCGTTGGCCCGGGCCAGCGGTGATATCTCGGTCGGGTGCTCCATGATGAAGGTGGGCTGCCACAGCTTTTCTTCCACCGTTTCTTCAAAATAAGTCACCTGCAGGCTGGGCAGGGAGCGCGCCTCCAGCTTGTCCTTGGCGCTGTGTTTGCCGAGTTTTTTCAGGGCGTCCAGCAGCCAGGCCGCATTGTCCACATTGGCGCCGGCATCGGTGTGTTTGATGATGGCCTCGCGAATCGTCAGGCGCTCAAAGGGCTGGCTCAGGTCCACCGGCTTGCCCTGGTAAGTGAGCTGCGTGCCGCCCGCCACCTTCATCGCGACGTGGCGGATCAGGTCTTCGGTGTAGGTCATCAGGTCCTGGTAGTTCCACCACGCGGCGTAAAACTCCATCATCGTGAACTCGGGGTTGTGCCGCACGCTGATGCCTTCATTGCGAAAGCTGCGGTTGATCTCGAACACACGCTCAAAGCCGCCGACGATGAGGCGCTTCAGGTACAGCTCGGGCGCAATGCGCAAAAACATCTGCTGGTCCAGCGCGTTGTGGTGCGTCACAAAAGGCTTGGCATTGGCGCCGCCCGGAATCGGGTGCAGCATGGGCGTTTCAACTTCCAGAAAGTTGTTGTCGACCATGAAGCTGCGCATGGTGGACACGGCCTTGCTGCGGGCCGCAAAACGCTTGCGCGCGGCTTCGTCGGTGATCAGGTCCACATAACGCTGGCGGTACTTCACTTCCTGGTCGGCCACGCCATGGAATTTGTCGGGCAGGGGGCGCAGGCTTTTGGTCACCAGGCGTATGCCGGTGGCGTGAATCGACAGCTCGCCGGTTTTGGTTTTGAACAGCGTACCGGTGGCAGCGATGATGTCGCCCAGGTCCCAGTGCTTGAAGGCGTTGTGCACGTCTTCGCCCACGCCTTCGTTGTTGATGTAAACCTGGATGCGCCCGCCCGAGGGGCCAAAAGACGCGTCCTGCAGCGTGGCAAAGCTCGCCTTGCCCATCACGCGCTTGAGCATCATGCGGCCGGCCACGTCCACCGTCACGGCCAGCGGCTCCAGCTCTTCCTTGGTTTTGCCGTCGTAGGCGGCAAACAGGGCCTCGGCGCGGTGCGTCGGCTGGATGTCGTTGGGAAAAGCCACACCCTTGCCGTCGGCCTGCTGCTGGCGCATGGCCTTGAGCTTGTCGCGGCGCTCGGCCATGAGCTGGTTCTCGTCTGCTGCGGGCGCGGTTGCCGGGGAAGGGTGTGTGTGGTTGTTGGACATGCGGAAAAGTTCTCGGGAAAAAACAGCAGCGGGCCGGCCGCGCCAGGGGCGAAGGCGGAAATGCAGCAAACCGCTGATTTTAGGCTGCGTTGCCGGGCTGCCAGCGCCGGGCCGCGCCGGTCTTACATGGCGATGCCGGTACGCCCCAGGATGTCGCTGACCAGCTCCAGCCGGACCAGCGGGTTGTCCAGTGCCATCAGGCGCTGCTTCAGGTCCAGCGGCATGGGCAGCAGCTCGCACCAGCGGTTGGCCACCCAGCCGCAGTCGTCGAGGCGGTAGGGCGGCAGCAGCGGCATCTGCTCGCCGGGCAGGGTGCGCTCCTGCAGGGTCTTGATGAGCTTGCCCAGGGCGGCCGCTGCAGGCTGCAGGTCGGCGGGCACGCTGACGGGCTGGTCGTCGCCAAGGCGCACGACGTCGGCAATCCACAGGCCGTGGCGAAGCTTTTCGCGGCTGGAGATTTCAAAGCGCTGCGCGCCTGTGCAGCGGATCACCATCAGGCCAGGCTGCGGCACCGCAAATTCCTCGATCGTGGCCAGCGTGCCCACGGTGTTGAACACTTCATTGGCAAAACCGTCGCCGCTGGGGCCGTCCCCGGGTTTGCGCACTTCAGAGCCCTGGGTCAGAGTGACCACGCCAAACGGCGCGCCTGTCTTGTGGCACTTGCCGATCATGTCGAGGTAACGGACTTCAAAGATCCGGAGGGAGAGCAGGCCTCCGGGGTAGAGGACCGCTTCCAGCGGAAACAGCGGGAGTGAGGAAAGCGTGAGGACGTCGGGCATCAGGTCAGGCCGTGAAAATGCGTTGCAGCTATCTTCCCATGATCGCGCAGGCTTGGGTTTTGTTTGTGGCCCTAAGTCTGTCCGGCGGGTAGGCTATTGCGGTTTGTGCGTGAAATCGGCCCTCCGCCCTTGTAGGGCGGGGGGTTTTAGCTATTAATAAAGGAGCGCTGAAGTAGTTGGCGATTTGGACCCCTCGAGACAGCGTCCGCGCCAGCTAATTCACCAACCAATCTCCGAATCTGTTGCCTCTTGGCCCGCGCGTATCAGCGGCAGAGACTCAACTGCCCCTGCAGGCTCGACGCGAGACCTCAAGAACATCTCTGTTTCACGTCGCGAAGAGAAGCCCTTTGAAAGGTAGTCGCCCCATCCCTGAGCATCGACTGCAGAGGGCGCTTCAATCACGAAGCAAGCTGGCCACTCGTAGTCTTGATCGTCCGGCTCCGCTGCCGCGTCCCGAAACCAGGCGGAATAGAGGTAGCGGCCCTCAGTCTGCGGCATAACATCTGACTTGTCAGGCCACCGCGTCGGCCGGCTGGCGCAGCAGCATGGCCAGCGAATCGGCCACGGTTTTGCGCAATTCACGCCGGTCGCAGATGAAGTCCACCGCGCCTTTGGTCTGCAAAAACTCGGCGCGCTGAAAGCCTTCGGGCAGGGTCACGCGCACGGTGGACTCGATCACGCGGGGGCCGGCAAAACCGATCAGCGCTTTGGGCTCGGCAATCACGATGTCGCCCACAAAGGCAAAGCCCGCGCTCACGCCGCCCATGGTCGGGTCGGTCAGCACACTGATGTAAGGCAGGCCTTTTTTGGCCAGGCGGGTCAGCGAGGCATTGGTTTTGGCCATCTGCATCAGGCTCAGCAGGCCTTCCTGCATGCGTGCGCCGCCGGTCGCGGTAAAGCAAATGAAGGGCACTTTTTGCTCAATGGCGGCGTGTACGCCGCGCACAAAACGCTCGCCCACCACGCTGCCCATGCTGCCGCCCATGAAGTCAAACTCAAAGCAGGCCACCACCACACCAATGCTGTGCACTGCGCCGCCCATAACGATGAGCGCATCGGTCTCGCCGGTGTTCTCCAGCGCTTCTTTCAGGCGCTCGGGGTACTTGCGGCTGTCCTTGAACTTCAGCGGGTCCACCGGCAGCACTTCCTGGCCGATTTCATACCGCCCTTCGGGGTCCAGAAACGAGTCCAGCCGGGCCCGGGCGTCCATGCGGTGGTGGTGGCTGCACTGGGGGCAGACGTTCTGGTTTTTTTCCAGGTCGGTCTTGTACAGCACGGCCTCGCAGCTTGGGCACTTGACCCACAGGCCCTCGGGCACGCTGCGGCGCTCGGTCGGATCAGTGGGGGTGATTTTGGGGGGAAGGAGTTTTTCTAGCCAAGACATGGGTCAGTCCTTTTGAGGGCAAAACCGGAAAGAAGGGGGATTATGCGCGCTTCGCCGGGGCTGTCGATTCATCCAGCGCCTGGCGTATGCCGGCCAGAAAATCGCGCACGACCAGGGCGACCTTCTCGCGCGGTTGCCCGTCCAGCAACTGGATGATGCGGGTGCCAATAACCACTGCGTCAGCCACCCGGCTGATGGCCGTGGCGGTGGCCGCGTCGCGTATGCCAAAGCCCACGCCCACCGGCACGCGCACATGTTCGCGTATGCGCGGCAGCATGGCCTCGACCGCGCCCAGGTCCAGCGCGCCGGAACCCGTCACGCCCTTGAGCGAGACGTAGTAGACATAACCACTGGCCACTTGCGCCACCTGCGCCATGCGCGCGGCGGTGGAGGTGGGCGCCAGCAGAAAGATCAGGTCCATCTGGTGCGCGCGCAGGGTGGCGGCAAAGGCCTCGCATTCTTCGGGCGGGTAGTCCACCACCAGAATGCCGTCCACACCGGCTGCCGATGCATCACGCACAAAGCTGTCCTTGCCGCGTTTGATGTCATAGGCTTCAATGGGGTTGGCGTAGCCCATCAGCACCACCGGTGTGTTGCTGTCCTTTTGGCGAAACTGCTGCACCATCTGCAGCACCTGCACCAGGCCTATGCCCATGGCCAGGGCCTGGTCACCCGCCTTCTGGATGACGGGCCCGTCGGCGCTGGGGTCTGAAAAAGGCACACCCAGCTCGATCACGTCGGCGCCACCAGCCACCATGGCGTGCATCAACTCCGGTGTGATGTCTGCATAGGGGAAACCGGCGGTGACGAAGGGAATCAGGGCTTTGCGGTTTTGCGTTTTGAGCGCTTCGAACACAGGGGTAATGCGGCTCATGTGGAGGCTCCCCCTTTGACCGTGTGCCCACGCATCGACGGCCGGTCATAAAAATCAGCGCCCGACAGGTCGGCGACCGTGCCGATGTCCTTGTCGCCCCGGCCCGAGAGGTTGACCAGGATGGACTGGTCGCTGCGCATGGTTTTGGCCAGCTTCATGGCGTAGGCCACCGCATGGCTGGACTCGAGTGCCGGGATGATGCCTTCGGTGCGGCACAGGTAGTGAAAAGCCGCAAGCGCTTCGGTGTCGGTGATGCCGATGTATTCAGCGCGGCCAATGTCTTTCAGAAACGCATGCTCGGGGCCGACGCCGGGGTAGTCCAGGCCGGCGCTGATGCTGTGGGTCTCGGTCACCTGGCCGTCCTCGTTTTGCAGCACATAGGTGCGGTTGCCGTGCAGCACGCCGGGCACGCCGCGCTGCAGCGATGCCGAATGCTTGCCGCTGTCCATGCCTTCGCCGGCGGCTTCAATCCCGATCAGGCGCGTTTTTTCATGGGCAATGTAGGGGTGGAAGATACCCATGGCGTTGCTGCCGCCGCCGACGCAGGCGATCACCGCGTCGGGTTGTTTGCCGCCGGTCATCTCGGGCATCTGGGTCAGGCATTCCTCGCCAATCACGCTCTGGAAGTCGCGCACCATCATCGGGTAAGGGTGGGGGCCGGCGACGGTGCCGATGATGTAGAAGGTGTTGTCCACGTTGGCGACCCAGTCGCGCATGGCTTCGTTGAGCGCGTCTTTCAGTGTCTTGCTGCCCGACTCCACCGGCACCACGGTTGCGCCCAGCAGTTTCATGCGGTAAACGTTGGGGCTCTGGCGTTTGACGTCTTCGCTGCCCATGTAGACCACACATTCGAGGCCGTAACGCGCACAGATGGTGGCCGTGGCCACGCCGTGCTGGCCGGCGCCGGTTTCGGCAATCACGCGTGGCTTGCCCATGCGCCTGGCCAGCATGGCCTGGCCTATCGTGTTGTTGATCTTGTGTGCGCCGGTGTGGTTGAGGTCTTCGCGCTTGAGGTAAATCTGCGCGCCGCCCTGCTCACGGCTCATGCGTGCGGCGTGGTAGATGGGGGAGGGCCGGCCGACGAAGTGTTTGAGCTCGTAGTGAAATTCTGCGAGGAACTCGGGGTCGTGCTGGTATTTGGCGTAAGCGTCTTTCAGCTCATTGATCGCATGGGTGAGGGTCTCGGAGACAAAACTGCCGCCGTAAATTCCGAAGTGGCCTGTCGGATCAGGTTGTTGGTAGTCGTACATGGTCTTGATCGGTTGAGGACAGAGCAGCTCATTCGCTGCGCTCATGTAGCCTGGTCTGTCCCGCAAGGGTTTTGAACTATTCGTCGGCGGCGCGAACGGCTGCGACAAACTGATTGATCTTCTCGAAGCTCTTGATCCCCTTGGAGATCTCGACGCCCGAGCTCACATCAACGGCCAGCGTTTTACAACGCGGCCGTACTTGCAAAATGCCATCGGTCACATTTGCAGGTGTGAGTCCACCAGACAAAACGAGGTGAGCGTTGACGCTTGGAGGAAGAAGTGACCAATTGAATGTTTTCCCGCCTCCGCCATAACCCTCGACATGAGCGTCGAGCAGTATGGCCTGGGCGGCTTTGAAGTCCTGCGCGTATTTTACGAGATCAAAGAGGGCTTCACCAGCCGGAGGGTCATTCAGCGGAATGCGGGCTGCGCGCATGAAGGGGCGGCCTGCCGCCAGACAGATTTCAGGCGTTTCGTCACCATGAAATTGCAGCACAGCGTTGGGTATCCGCGCGCAGGCAGCCGTGATGTCGGAAGCGGCCGCGTTCACAAACAGCAGCACCGGCGTGACGAAGGGCGGAAGGCGGCTGGCCAGCTCAGCGGCGCGTTCAGCGCTGACATGACGCGGACTGGCCGCGTACATGACAAAACCCACTGCGTCAGCGCCCGCGCTCACGGCCGCGTCCACATCTTCCTCACGGGTGAGGCCGCAGATCTTGATACGCGTACGTTGGGTGGTCATGGCAACCAATCATAGGCGGATGTGCGATCCGGCAGGCCGTAGTGGGCTTCATAACGCGGGCCCAGGAAGTACAGGCCATCGGGCGAGAAGGTGGGCGCCGCCGCGTCGCGGTTGCGGGCAGCGATCACCTCGGCTATCCAGCCCGCGGCTTGCGTGCCCTGGCCAACGGCCACCAGGCAGCCCATGATGTTGCGGATCATGTGGTGCAGAAAGGCATTGGCCTCGAATTCAAAGCGCCAGTAGGGGCCCTGCCTGGACACGTCGATGCGGGCGATGGTTTTGACGGGCGATTTGGCCTGACACTGGGCCGCCCGGAAAGAGCTGAAGTCATGCTCGCCTATCAACTGGGCGGCGGCTGCACGGATGGCGGCCTCGTCCATGTCCCGGTACACCCAGCCCACGCGCCCGACCTCGACACTCGGGCGTACCGGTGACTCCAGCAGCACATAGGCATAGCGCCGGCTGATGGCGCTGCCGCGGCAATGAAAGTCGTCCGGCACGTCGTGAGCCCACTGCACCGCTATGTCGCGCGGCAAAAATGCATTGACGCCGCGTACCCAGGAGGACAGGTCGCGCTTGAGCCCGGTGTCAAAGTGCACCACCTGCATCAGCGCATGCACGCCGGCGTCGGTGCGTCCGGCGCACAGGGTGCGAAGGGGTGATCCGGTGAATTTGACCAGCGCTTTTTCGAGCTGGTCCTGCACCGTGTTGCCCGACAACTGGCTTTGCCAGCCCTCGTAGCCGGTGCCGCTGTAACTGAGCCCAAGAGCAATCCTCACGGGTGGCTCCGGGGAAGGAAAAACAGGGCCAGCTCAGGACAGCGCGTTGAGGAAGGCCTGGGCCTTGCCTTTGAGCGTGCCGCTCGATTGCGCCAGCACTTCTTCGGCGAGTGAGCGTGCGCCCTCGACGTCGCCGATGGCGCGAAACTCTTCAGCCAGCGAGAACTTGGTCTCCAGCGGGTCTTCTTCCTCCAGGCCCTGGAAGGCCGAGGAAGGAGTTTCCGTGAGGGGCTGCGCGGCCGTGGTGATCTTCTGGCTTTCGGTGGTCTGGCTGTCCAGGTCCAGCGACAGGGCGCCCAGGTCAAACTCAAGCATGCCGCTGGAGGTTTCCAGGGTGTTGGACTGGGTGGTGGGCACCGCGTCGTCGTCGTCCAGGGTGAAGTTCATGCCGCCGTCCAGCGCCGGCTCGGGTGCCGCGACTGGCGCGGGCGCAGGGGCTGGTGCGGCGGTGGCCACGGCGGGCATCGCCAGGGTGGCCGAACTGAAGTCCATGCTGTTGCCGGCGGCTGGCGCGGCAGTTGCCTGCATGGCGACGGTGGGTTCGGTGTAGGGTGCAGGGGCTGGCACCGGCGCGGGGGCGAGGGCAGCAGCAGCGGGCTCGTCGTCCAGGGAAAAGTCGAGGTCGAGATCAAAGTCGACGCCTGAAGTTTCAGGGGCCGGTTCGGGCGCTTGCGCCATGGTCTGCAGGGCCTGACCCACGGCGGCAGCTCCGGCGATGGCGGCGACGGCTGGCATCGAAGGTTGGCCGCCAGGCTGGTACATCGGGTTGGCGGGGTCCAGATCGCGGCCCATTTCGGCCATGTGGGCCCACTCGATGCCCTGGCCTTTGGTCAGATGGAAAGCTTCTGCGGCCACCGATTCAAACGACTTGGTGTCACGCCGCTTGGCGTAGATTTCCATGAGTTTGGCATGAATGGCAATGCGGCCCGGGCTGACGCGAATGGCTTCCTTGAGGATTTCTTCGGCCTGCAGGTCGCGGCCGTAGGCCAGGTACACGTCGGCCTCGGCCACCGGGTCCACATCGCCCGCGGCATCGAGCTGGCTGGGCGAATACACCATCGAGGAACCGGTGATATTGGACTCTGCAGTGTCCACCCGCTGGCCGCCGCTGGCGCCAAAGAAGGAGTCAGGTTGGAGGCGGCTTTCCAGAAATGAGCTGTCCACAGACACGGCGTTTTTTCGCTGGCGTGCGCGGTAAAAGCTCAAACCGCCCAACAGCAACAGCAGGCCCGCGCCGCCTGCAAGAATGAGCGGGTTGCCGAGCAACTCGTCGATGAGGCCAGGCTCCTCTGGGGGCGGGGCTGCCACTTTGGGGGCTGGCGTGCCTGTGCTGGCGCTGGCCTTGGGCGCGGCGACAGGCGCTGCACTGCTTGCGGGAGCCATGGCGGCGGGCGCAGCCGCTGTGGTGGCAACCGGGGCGCTGGCGGCAGCCATTGCTGCAACAGGAGCGGCCGCAGGGGCTGAGGCCGCCACGGCTGCTGCCGGCGCAGCGGTCAAAACAGCGGGCGTTGGCAGCACCACTGCAGGCGTGGGGCTGGCGACTGGAGCGGGTGCCGGGGTGGCGGTCGCAGCGGGTTTTGCTGCGGGAGGTGTGACTACCGCTGCCGCCGTTGGCGGCGTTGCTGCGGTCAGCTTGTTCAGGTCGGCGATGTTTTTGGACAGTTCGGCCACGCGGGCTGCGGCCTCTTTGCTCTGGCGGTCCTGGGCGATTTTTTCTTCCGCCGCCGACTTGCTCTTGAGTGCGCCTTTGGACAGCGTGAGCTTGTCAGGGGTGGCTGCCGCGGTGGCCTTGTCGTCGACCTTGGCCTGTACCTGGCCGGTGGCCTGGCGGTCGGCGCCGGCAATACGTGTGGTGGGTACACCTTCAGCGAGCTGGCGCCGGAAGTTGTTGAAGTCCTTGCTTTGGGCAACGATGGTCCGGCTGGCTTCACTCGGGGAGACGGCTTCGGCCTGATCGGCGCCAGGCATTTCCAGCACGGTCCCGGCCTTGAGCCGGTTGATGTTGCCACCGATGAATGCGTCGGGGTTGCTGCGCAGCAGGGCCACCAGCATCTGGTCGAGCGACACGTTGGCGGGTTTGTTTTGTGCGGCAATCCTGCCGGCGGTGTCGCCGGCCTTGACGGTGACTGTCTGGCCGGTCGATGAGGGAGTCCGGTCGGCGCTGGCGGCCTGGGGTGCCGGTGCCCTGGTGACCGGGGCCGGCCGTGAGGGTGGGGGGCTGGAGGGGTAGAACGGTTGCTGGGCAGCGACGACAGGCGGCAGGGCAACGGGCGGCGGCGCCTGGGGCGTGGGCGCCCGCGAGACCATGGGCGCGGTAGGCGCAGGCAGGGGCGCCGGAGCGGCCTGGCGCAGGTTGGGCGGGTCAAACAGCATCGTGTAGTCACGCACGATGCGACCCGACGACCATCGGGCTTCCACGATGAGGTCCACAAAAGGCTCGGTGATGGGCCTGTCGCTACGCAGACGCAGGAAGGACCGGCCATCCGCCCGGCGCTGCAGGGTGATCTGCACACCGGTCACGGCAGCGCTGTATTCCAGTCCGGCGGCCTTGAAGGCATCCGCCCCGGCCACACTGGTGCTCAGGCTGGCGGCTTCTTCGGCATTGATCTCGGCAACTTCTATTTCTGCGCGAAGAGGTTCTCCCAAAGCCGACTGGACGGTCACGCGTCCCAATGCCAGTGCGTGGGCCTGCAGGCTGGCCAGGCTGCCCAGCAGTGCAATGGCGGCGGCCACGGCACCGATACGCCATGGGCGGGGTTGATTCATGGGAATTGGAGCCACCGGCGCTCGGGCTGCATTAAATTTTATTCTGCTGGTCGGCACAAAAACCTCAACGCTAATTTTCGACAAACAACATTAACATCAAGGCATTAGGCTGACAAGCTAAGACGCCACTTAAGTTTTGACACCCTGCGTTAGCGTCGAGTTACATCTTGGAGTTGTTGTCTGAGGGCAACGTCCAGACACAACTGCTTACTGATTGCGCGGCCTTGCCGCGCAGTCCTCAAGCCTGCAGAAGAATGCGCAGCATGCGCCGCAGAGGTTCGGCCGCACCCCACAGCAACTGATCGCCAACGGTGAAGGCTCCGAGGTAATCGGGGCCCATCGCCAGTTTGCGCAGACGCCCGACCGGGATGGTCATGGTGCCTGTGACGGCAACAGGGGTCAGGTCGCGGATGGTGGCTTCGCGGTTGTTGGGAACCACTTTGACCCACGCGTTGTCGGCCGCGATCATGGCCTCGATGTCTGCCAGAGGCACATCTTTTTTCAGCTTGAAAGTCAGGGCCTGGCTGTGGCAGCGCATGGCCCCGACCCGCACACAAAAGCCGTCGACCGGTGTTTCTGCGGTGCCGAAGCTTGCGCCCTGACCGAGGATCTTGTTGGTTTCGGCGCCGCCCTTCCATTCTTCCTTGCTCATGCCGTTGTCCAGGTCCTTGTCGATCCACGGGATCAGGGAGCCGCCCAGAGGCACGCCAAAGTTGGCGGTTTCCGTCGCGTTGAGGGACTGCTGCCTGGCCAGTATGCGACGGTCGATTTCCAGAATCGCAGACTTCGGATCGTCCAGCAAGGCCTTGACCTCGCTGTTGAGGGTGCCGAACTGGGTCAGCAACTCGCGCATGTGCTGCGCACCACCGCCAGACGCAGCCTGGTAAGTCATGCTGGTCATCCACTCCACCAGACCGGCCTTGTAGAGCGCGCCCACGCCCATCAGCATGCAGCTGACGGTGCAGTTGCCACCAATCCAGTTCTTGCCCCCCTTGGCCAGCGCCTTCTGGATGACCGGCAGGTTGACCGGGTCCAGGATGATGATGGCGTCGTCTTTCATGCGCAGTGTGGAGGCCGCGTCAATCCAGTGACCGGTCCAGCCGGCGGCGCGCAGCTTGGGATAGACCTCGGAGGTGTAGTCACCGCCCTGGGCGGTGATGATGACATCGCATTTTTTGAGGGCTGCAATGTCGAACGCGTCTTTGAGCGTGGTCTCGTTTTTGGCCTGCGCCGGGGCCTTGCCGCCGGCGTTGGAAGTCGAAAAGAAAACCGGCTCGATCAGGTCGAAGTCGCCCTCGGCCTGCATGCGGTCGATCAGCACCGAGCCGACCATGCCGCGCCAGCCTACGAGTCCTGTGAGATTTCCTGCGAGTTTCATTGCACTGCCCTTTTCAAAAAATATGCTTTTTGGCCCGGCCCATCGGGCCGGCAGGGCACGACGAACCAGGCTTGCTAGCCTTTAATGGTTGTCGTTTTGGTGATCTGGGCAAAAACCGGCGCAGCGCCCATCGCGCGCGAAGCGGCGACGAGGCGGATGAGTGCGGGGTTTTTACGCATGGGGCTATTGTAACCAGGCCCAGACCCATCTTCGCTGGCAAATACCGCAGGCGATGAAAAACTGTCGGTTGATCACCACGAACATAAAGGCAAGTCGGGGCCGCGGAACCGGCTTTGCCGGGCCGCAGGCGCAGCGGCCCCCTCGGGGGGAAGGGATCTACACGCAGTGAGCGACCGTGGGGGCTCTATTTCAAGGCTTTGACGACGGCGTTGCCCATCTCCACTGTGCCCACTTTGGTCGTGCCTTCGCTGTAGATGTCCGGGGTACGCAGGCCTTGCGTCAACACCGCGTCCACGGCTTTTTCAATGCGGGCAGCGGCTTCGGGCTGGTTCAGGCTGAAACGCAACATCATGGCTGCGCTGAGGATGGTGGCCAGCGGATTGGCCACACCCTTGCCGGCGATGTCTGGCGCGCTGCCATGGCTGGGTTCGTACAGGCCCTGGTTTTTGGTGTTCAGGCTGGCGGAAGGCAACATGCCGATGGAGCCGGTGAGCATGGCGGCGGCGTCGGACAGGATGTCGCCAAACATGTTGCCGGTCACCACGACGTCAAACTTCTTGGGCGCCTTGACCAGTTGCATGGCCGCGTTGTCTACATACATGTGGTCCAGCGCCACGTCGGGGTACTGAGTTCCAACTTCGGTGACGATGTCTTTCCAGAACTGGAAAGTCTCCAGCACATTGGCCTTGTCCACACTGGTCACGCGGCTGCCGCGTTTGCGTGCTGCCTGGAAGGCAACATGGGCAATACGCTCGATTTCAGGGCGCGAGTAGCGCATGGTGTCGAAGGCTTCCTCGGCGCCCGGGAAATGACCGTCCGGTGAAACGCGGCGGCCGCGCGGCTGGCCAAAGTAGATGTCACCGGTGAGCTCACGGATGATGAGGATGTCCAGCCCGGCCACCAGCTCGCGCTTGAGGCTGGAGGCGTCCACCAGTTGCGGGTAGCAGATGGCAGGACGGAAGTTGGCGAACAGGCCCATGTGCTTGCGCAGGCCAAGGATGGCCTGCTCGGGACGCAGCGGCCGGTCCAGCTTGTCGTACTTCCAGTCGCCGACGGCGCCGAACAGCACCGCATCAGAAGCTTGCGCGAGCTTGAGCGTCGCTTCAGGCAGTGGATGGCCATGGGCTTCGTAAGCCGCGCCGCCGACCAGCGCGGTCTCGGTTTCAAATGTCAGGTCCAGTGCTTTGAGGACCTTGACGGCCTCGGCGACGATTTCGGTGCCAATGCCGTCACCGGGAAGAATTGCGATTTTCATGGTGCTCTTTTTTTGATAGCGGGAGGAGTCCGCCCCTCAAGGGCCGACTGCTGCTTTTGTTGATGAATCAGGCGACCAGGGTGTGTGCCAGCCAGGGCTTGGTAGCCAGGCGTTCGGCTTCAAAGGCCTTGATCTTGTCGCTCTGGCGCAGGGTCAGGCCGATGTCGTCGTAGCCGCCGAGCAGACAGAATTTCTTGAAAGCCTGGACCTCGAAGGGTATCTCTTCGCCCTGCGGTTTGATGACCACCTGGCGCTCCAGGTCAATCGTCAACTGGTAGCCGGGGAAAGCCAGCGCCTCGTCAAACAGCTTGCCGACCTGGGACTCGCTCAGGACGATGGGCAACAGGCCGTTCTTGAAACTGTTGTTGAAAAAGATGTCGGCATAACTGGGCGCGATGATGGCGCGAAAGCCGTACTGGTCCAGCGCCCAGGGCGCATGTTCGCGTGACGAGCCGCAGCCAAAGTTCTTCCGTGCCAGCAGGATGGACGCGCCTTTGTAGCGCGGCTGGTTGAGCACGAAGTCCGGGTTGGGCTTGCGGCTGGCCGGGTCCTGGCCCGGAAAGCCTGCGTCGAGATAACGCCAGGCATCGAACAGGTTGGGACCAAAGCCGGTCTTGCGGATGGACTTGAGGAACTGCTTGGGGATGATGGCGTCGGTGTCGACGTTCTCGCGGTCCATCGGAGCGACCAGACCTTTGTGGATGTTGAATTTCTGCATATTGATCTTTCTTTCGGTCAATCGAAGTGCTGCGCCTGCCGGTCTTTTTCAGTGGCCGCGTGGATCCGGCTTTGCCGGTCCACAGAGGCCGCCCCCTCAAGGGGGGATCCGGCTACACGCAGTGAGACGAGAAGGGGGGTCACGAAAACTTCCGGATGTCGACGAAGTGCCCGTGTACTGCAGCGGCCGCGGCCATCGCAGGGCTGACCAGGTGCGTACGGCCACCGGCCCCTTGCCGGCCTTCAAAGTTGCGGTTGGATGTCGATGCACAGCGCTCGCCGGGCTCGAGCCTGTCGGCGTTCATGGCCAGGCACATGGAGCAGCCCGGTTCGCGCCATTCAAACCCTGCGGCGACAAAAATCTTGTCCAGGCCTTCGCGCTCGGCCTGGTCCTTGACCAGACCTGAGCCGGGCACGACCATCGCCAGCTTGACGTTGCTGGCGACCTTCAGGCCGATTTTCTGAACGATGGCGGCGGCTTCGCGCATGTCTTCGATGCGGCTGTTGGTGCAGGATCCGATGAAGACCTTGTCGACCATGATGTCGTTGATGGCCTTGCCCGGCTGCAGGCCCATGTAGGTCAGCGCGCGCTCAATCGCGTCGCGCTTGTTGGCGTCTTTTTCCTTGTCGGGGTCGGGCACGCGGTCGTCGATGGACAGCACCATCTCGGGCGAGGTGCCCCAGGTGACCTGCGGCCGTATCTGGCTGGCGTCGAGCTTGACCACGGTGTCGAACTTTGCGTCGGCATCGGACTGTAGCGTGGTCCAGTACTTGACCGCCTGATCCCATTCGACGCCGGTGGGGGCCAATGGCCGGCCCTTGACGTAGGCGATTGTTTTTTCATCCACCGCGACCAGGCCCGCGCGGGCGCCCGCCTCGATGGCCATGTTGCACACCGTCATGCGCGCTTCCATGCTCAGGGCGCGTATGGCAGAACCGCCAAATTCAATCGTGTAGCCGGTACCGCCAGCAGTGCCGATTTTGCCGATGATGGCCAGCACGATGTCCTTGCCGGTCAGGCCGGGCGCCAGCGTGCCGTCCACCTGGACCAGCATGTTTTTGGCTTTTTTGGCCAGCAGGGTTTGCGTGGCCATCACATGCTCGACCTCGCTGGTGCCAATGCCGTGGGCCAGTGCGCCAAAAGCGCCGTGGGTCGAGGTGTGCGAGTCGCCGCAGACCACCGTCATGCCGGGCAGGGTGGCGCCAGTCTCAGGCCCCATCACGTGCACGATGCCCTGGCGTTTGGACAGAAAGGGGAAGTAGGCTGCCGCGCCGAACTCGGCGATGTTGCTGTCCAGCGCGGTGATCTGCTCTTTGCTCACCAGGTCGGTGATGCCGTCGTAGCCCAGCTCCCAGCCGGTGGTGGGTGTGTTGTGGTCGGCGGTGGCGACGATGGAGCTGATGCGCCAGACCTTGCGGCCGGCCTCGCGCAGGCCTTCAAAAGCCTGGGGGCTGGTGACTTCGTGCACCAGATGCCGGTCGATGTAGAGGATGGCGGTGCCGTCTTCTTCGGTGTGGACGACGTGTTCGTCCCAGATCTTGTCGTAGAGGGTGCGTCCCATGTGTTTTCCTTGGTGGTCTTCGATTTTAAGTGGCTGAGAGTGGGTGCCCTGTGCCAGTGTGCGCGGTGAGGTGGTCGACCAGTAGCCGGGCGGTGACGGGCAGGCTGGAAAAGTCGCGTGCCACCAGTTCAATCTGCCGGGCGGCCCAGTCGTTGGTCAGGGCGACCGCTTCAAGCTCGCCCACGCCATGCATCAGCTCAAAAGCGCGCTCCGGCATCACACCCACACCCAGCCCGTTGTGAATCATGCGGCACATGGCGTCCAGCCCTGTCACGTGGATGCGCAGCTTGATGGTGCGGCGCGCCGCAGCGGCAGCGTCGCGCATGGCCAGGTAGATGGAGCTGTTGGAGTGCAGGCCGACGTGGTCAAAATCCAGCGTGTCCTCAAAAGCAATGGCTTCCTGCGTGCGCAGCGGGTGGCCGCGCGGCACGATGAGCACCAGCCGGTCCTGCCGGTAGGGCAGGGTCTGCAGGTCGCCGCTGCCGTCGGCCGTGTTGCAGATACCCAGATCGGCAGCGCCTTCCTGCACGGCGCGGACGACCTCGGTGCTCAGGTGTTCTTCGAGGTCGATTTTGACCTCGGGGTGCTGGCGTATGAATTCGCCCAGGTCCTCCGGCAAAAACTGCACGATGGCCGAGATGCTGGCATGCATGCGCACATGGCCGCGCACACCGTCGGCGTACTCGCTGAGTTCGCCCTGCATTTTCTCGAGGCTGAACAGCACCGAGCGTGCATGGTGCAACAGGCTCTGGCCGGCCGGCGTGAGGTCCACACCGCGGGTGTGGCGGTAGAGCAGGGGGGTGTCGAGCGCGGCTTCCAGATCGCTGAGCCGTTTGCTGACGGCCGAGGCGGCAATGAACTCGCGCTCAGCGGCCTTGCCAATGCTGCCAAGCTCGCACACCGCCACAAACAATTGCAGCGAGGTCAGGTCTATGCGGCGGGCGAAGTTGCGTTCCGAGCTTTTCATAAAGAGGTCAAAGCCATCGCGGTTAACGATGTTTCCGACATTTTGCAGCTTAAAAGATCTTTTTGTCATCGCTAAATGAGATGACTCCCTTGCCTGCTGGCTGGGTCGGCGGTGTTTCGCCCGGTGAATTGGGCCTTTTGGGGCCGTGGCCCTTGGCCGATGGACCTTTTTTACTATCTAAATAATAGCGATGGTCAGTCGATGATGCGTTTCGGATCCAGCGCGCGGACACGCGGGTCGACGTTGTAGCCGCCGAACTCGGTGTAGCGCAGCAGGTGCCGGCCACAGCGGCTGCAGTGCCAGACATCGCTGCGGTTGTACGGGAAAAACTGGATGGCCACCGGTGCATCGGGTGAGTCGTAACGCGTGCCTTGCGGGTGTTTTTCTTCCAGCGTGGCCTCCTCGCCCAAAGCCTCCAGCGCCGGGTCGCGCAGCGTGGCGACCTGGGTCATCTGCCCGGCCTCCCACCGGTACTCGGCCAGACTCTCCCAACCCGGACAGGCCCCGATGGCACAGCTGCAGGCTCTGGGCCCGGCAGCGGGGACGAGGATTGAACGCAACTCGGCAGCGGACGGAATGAATTTCAAGGCGGCCTTCAGTTGGTGGCGGGCGGCACAAAAAAGCCCGCCGGTGTTGCCACGGGCGGGCTCTGCTGGTTCAGGAGGCGGGAGCCGGGATCAACGGGCGCTCAGGGGCTTCACGTCGCGCTGGACGGACCCGTTGAACAGCTGGCGCGGACGGCCAATCTTGTACTCGGGGTCGCCAATCATCTCGTTGAGCTGGGCGATCCAGCCGACGGTGCGGGCCAGCGCGAAAATCGCGGTGAACAGCGGCACCGGAATGCCAATGGCGCGCTGCACGATGCCGGAGTAGAAGTCCACGTTGGGGTAGAGCTTGCGCGAGACGAAGTATTCGTCTTCCAGTGCGATCTTTTCCAGGGCCATGGCCAGCTTGAACAGCGGGTCGTTTTGCAGACCCATCTCGCTGAGCACTTCCTTGCAGGTTTCCTGCATCAGCTTGGCGCGCGGGTCGTAGTTCTTGTAAACACGGTGGCCAAAACCCATCAGCTTGACGCCAGAGTTCTTGTCCTTGACCTGCTTGATGAATTCGCCGATTTTCTCGACGCCGCCGGCTTTCTGGATGTCGCCGAGCATGTTGAGCGCCGCTTCGTTGGCGCCACCATGTGCCGGGCCCCAGAGGCAGGCCACACCAGCGGCAATGGCCGCGAAAGGGTTGGTGCCGGAAGATCCGCACAGGCGAACGGTGGAGGTGGAGGCGTTTTGCTCGTGGTCGGCGTGCAGGATGAAGATGCGGTCCAGCGCGCGCTCCAGCACCGGGTTGACCTTGTATTCTTCGCAAGGCGTGGCAAACATCATGTGCAGGAAGTTGCCCGCGTAGCTCAGGTTGTTCTTGGGGTACATGTAGGGCTGGCCCACGGTGTACTTGTAAGCCATGGCCACCAGCGTCGGCATCTTGGCGATCAGACGGATCGCGGCGATCTCGCGGTGCTCGGGGTTGTTGATGTCGGTGCTGTCATGGTAGAAGGCCGACAGGGCGCCGACCAGGCCGGTCATGATGGCCATCGGGTGCGCATCGCGGCGGAAGCCACGCAGGAAAAACTGCATCTGCTCGTTGACCATGGTGTGGTTGGTCACGCGGCCGACGAAATCCTTCTTCTGGTCGCCGTTGGGCAGTTCACCGTACAGCAGCAGGTGACAGGTTTCGAGGTAGTCGCAGTTGGTGGCCAGCTGCTCGATGGGGTAGCCGCGGTAGAGCAGCTCACCCTTGTCGCCGTCAATGTAGGTGATGGCCGACTGGCAGGCTGCCGTCGAGAGGAAGCCCGGGTCATAGGTGAACATGCCGGTCTGGGCGTACAGCTTGCGGATGTCGACCACGTCCGGACCGACATTGCCGTGGTACACCGGCAGGTCAACACTGGGGCTGCCGTTGCTGAAGGAGAGGGTGGCTT
>JAKFXR010000022.1 GCA_021731285.1 Polaromonas sp.
TGCCCTTCTCTCCGCCCCGCACCTGCCACCCTTTCGACTGCGCCTGTTGGTAGGTGACCCAGCGGTTGTCCCCGTATAAGGCGCCGCTGGCCGAGCGGGCGAGAGAAAGCAAAATCCTATTCACGCCGCGGTAGCCCTTGAGAGAAGTTGCGTTGGTTGGGCGAAGCGACGCCGAGCTCCACGGCATTTGCCAAGGGGTCTGCCCCTTCTCCATCGCTTCAATGAGTGTTCTGGCGACTTGCGACTTCACGTCGACCACAGGGTCGCCGCCTCGATCTCGTCGCGAATCGGCCGCGTGCTTCAGCTGCCCGTTGTCCATCACAGCTCTCCCTTTCCTTCGTTTCTGTTCCCCCGCGCCATCTCAAATCGACTCAACGAGCGCTCGGCTTTGCTGGATGGCTCATTGGAGGCTTGAGAGACGGCGATTCAGCCTTGCCCAGGTGTCCGCACAGAAGCGCCATAAGCCCGTGCCGCGTATAGCTGCGCCGAAGCATGGCCTCCGGTATCTCGGTGGCCCTCAGTTCGCGGATTTGGCGGAGAAGCTCCTCCCTCGTCATCGCGATGAAGCGCCTCTCACAGTCGCAATCAGCGCGAGCGCGCGACGCATCGCGCCCTTGGTCGGCCCAAGACAAGATTCCCCGGCGATCTTTCACTTGGCGGGGCGGCTCGCTCAGGCCCAGGCCGACGGAGATCGCTGCTCCCGGTTCGGGCTTCCAGCGATCAAGCGCCGGCTTGTTCGCTTCCCCTGGCGCGTCTCGCGCAGCGAGTCGCGCGCCCGTGTCGAGTCCGAGTCCGAGTCCCGGGGGATAGTCATCCGAGCCGCTCACGAGCCGGACCAACCTAGCTTCCATAACCCGGCGCGCGTAGAACAGGCGATGGCGCAGCATCGCCAACTCCGTGGGCGCCCACTGGCCGCCGCCATCTGAGGTGTCGTCGTTCGTCGCCGCGTCGTCAGGAGCGGGCGCCTCGAGGTCGCCATTCGAATCGTCGACGATCTCGATCTCATCGTGCGATTCGCGCGGGGGGGTCGAGCGCTCCACGAAGTGGGACATGGGCAAGGTCAGGAATGGCTTAGGCATGACGCTCTCCGCGGTGGGCATGCCTCATTGGCGTTGCTCATGGACTCTTTCGACGCGGCCTGTAGTCGCGCCGACAGGTGGGAATCAAAGCGACAAACGTGGCCGTGGCTTGGTGGGGCCGGGTGCTTCCGTCGTCGCGCCCGCGAGCGCGGCGCGCTCGGAGTGGGCCAGGAAATCAGGCAGCGACAGCAGCCTGGCTTGAGCCTCGCGAAACGCGCATTCGAACAGGAGTTCGCAACTGGGGCCCAGTGGGGTGGCCGAGCTGTATCGCAGCCAGCCGCACGCGCCGAGTCGACCAGCGCCCAGGTCCGCCGACAGGTAGACCAAGCATTCGCCATCGACGCGGTCGACTTCGCGCTCGCGCCGCTCCCACACGCGCAGCTTCACGTGGGCGTTGCACTCGACGCCATGCACCGACAGGGGCACGTTGCGCGACGCCGCCGCCCACTGCCCGAGCTTCACCGAAAGCCTGCGAGCGCGGGCGTATAGGGCCCGGACCTCCGCCGGCTTCACGCGCGAGCCCCGGGTGAGCCGACTCCGCTGCCAAGGTCGGCCGCGTCGGGCGCGCCCCCGTGAGCGATCTGCGGCGGGCTGGCCGGATTAGGGCTCTCATTTCCCGAGGGATCGTCGGCCAAGTCGCCTCCTGCGCCCAAGGTCCAAGGCGCCGGGACGTGCCCCTCACGCTCGGTCCGCAGGCCGTAGTGCGGCCAGAACAGTTCGAACGCGTTGCCCTCGGTGAACAGGATGAGACGCACGCCCTTGCCATCCTGGGTCAGCCCAAGGCGGCTGGACAGCTCGCTGGGCTTGTAGAGGGCGACCTCCTCCCGCGCGAAAGAGAGCGACCGCGATCCGCCCTGCGCGCCCGCCCCGTTGGTGGCGGTGGAGACGTTCGCGCGCTCGATCTCCCTGCTCCCGAACGCCTTGCACAGCGCCTCGGCCGTGTCGCCTTGCATCATCTGCCCCACCAGCAGGGTGCCGGACATCGACACGACCGCCTTGACCATGGAGGCGCCATAGATTTCTTCGAGCTGGGCGAAGTCCTGGCACGCCACGACGCACCGCACCCCCCGCGAGCGGCCGACCTCGAACAGGGGGCGGATCGGAATCTTGCCCATCTGCGGGAGCTCGTCGGCGATGAACCAGATTTTGCGTTTGGGGTCGTCCACCATCTCCACGCTGTTGACCATCGCGGACACGATCCCCACGATGCCCTCGACGTAGGCCTTGGTCAGCTCCGCGTATGCGCCGTGGCCTTGCATGATGATCTGCCGGTGCTTCGTGCGCCCCAGCGTCCAGTCGACGAAGCTGACGCGCCGCTCCGGCGGCGCGTCACCCCAGGCTTCGGCCAAGTCGAAGATGGGGGAGCAGAACGCGGAAAGGTTGATCAAGATGCCGGCCGAGGTGACTGACGCCTTCTCGACCGCCCGGATGGCCTCGGGGTGGCACCTCTTCATGATCGCCAAGAGCTGCGGCTGCGGCTGGGAGACGAGGTCAGCGAGCTCCTGCCATCCCCAATCCGTGCCGCGCGTGCGCTTCAAAAAGATCATCAGACCGACGAGGAGCTGACGCGAGGCGTTCGACCACATCGGATCGTGGCTGTCCCGAATGACCGACACGGCGAACCTGCGCATGTCCAAGGCGTTGCGCATGTCTCGGGCCAAGTCCCAGGCTAGGCTCCGCGCGTCCCAAGGGGCCATGATCTCCGGGCGGGCGAAGCCCATGGTGAACTCGCTCTTGGGGTCGAAGATCAAGGCCTGTTCGTCCGCTTTGATCACCTTCTCGATCAGAGGCTTCAAGGCCGTGCTTTTCCCTGCTCCGGTTCCCGCAACGAATAGAACGTGCCTGGTCCACAAGTCAGACGGATAGGCCAGCCCTGGCGCGATGTCATGGTCCGGCCGCTTCTTGACCCTGCTCGCCAATCGCTCTTTGAGCTCGCGCGCGGCGGCCGGCCCAGTGAAACGTCGCGAGCCGCGAAGGTGCATTAGCCCGTCTCTGCCCACGAGCATCCGCGGAGCAAGCCAGATGGCGGGGGTGATGGCAGAGATGGCTCCCACCACTGCACGCCAACCAATCGCGAAGCGATCCGCGCCAGAGGCGGAGGCCCAGAAGCTGGCGTAAGCGGCCGCCTCCTGCGCGAACCAACTTGGCATGCCGAGCCGGAGGATCAGCTTCACCCAGTGCGAGGCGTGGGCGCCAAGGTTTCCAAGCGGCGCGGGCAGGAGCGGCAGCGCGCGCCATGAAAGCCAGAGGACCATAGCGGAGAGCGCGGCTCCGAGCGCGATGCTCGCCAATATCCATAGGCGCGGATCGGTCCTGCGAGTCGACGCTGGCCCTGGTGTCGCGTTGCCCCAGTCCACCACAGTTTGTTCGCCCATATGCCCTCCTCATCGATGGGCCCGCGGGAGACGCGAATTGGACAACAACCCGACGCCCGGCGGCGCGGCGCCGGCCGTCGCCGAGCTTGAGACGTCGCGCATCGAATCGGAGGTCTCGCGAGCCTATGGAGGAGACGCCGCGCGAATTCCAGCGCTTGGTCACACACAACGAGGAGGAGCGCATGGCGCATGCAAACACCGAACAACTCATCGCCGCTTGGTCAACGCTCAACGCCCGCGACTTCCTCATCCTGCGAAAAATGGCGACGGCGCTTATCCCAGGCACGTGCTACTCCGAACCCCAAGACCTGCTGCATGAGGCGTATGTGCGCGCCCTCGACGGGCGACGCAACTGGCCCTTGCACATCCATTTCTCAGTGTTCCTCGGCAACGCCATGCGGAGCATCGCGAAAGGCGAGCGCACGGCGCAGAAGCGGCGAGGCGCGAGGAGCGTGGACTTCGAGGACTTCATGTCCAACATGCAGCACTTGGCTGCCACACCCTCTGTGCTCGACGAAGCCCTTGAGGTCGAGAAGCTCAGGCTCGGGCGCAAGGCGGCGGACGACCTGAGGGACAAGCTCGAAGGCGACGAGCCGGCGAGGCAAGTGCTCAGCGGAATCGTAGCGGGCCTTTCGCCTAAAGAGACGAGGGAGACCTGCGGCATGAACGAAAAAATGTTCGACGCCGCCATGCACCGCATTTTGAGGCGAGCCCGCGCCGGGCGCGTCCACTGACACGACGAGGAGAGGAAGCCATGGGCAAGAGAGACGAATTTGGTTCGGACCCTGTGTGGGACGCGATCAACAAGATGACGGAGGCGGAGCTGCGCGACGAGCTCGCGCGCGACGGCGTGGATCCCGATGAGGTGATCGAGGGCATGCGCCGGATGGGCCGCGTTCTCGCGGCGCAATACGCGGACCAGATCGAGCGCGAGCGGCGCATGCCGGCCGCCGCCGAGAAGTCCCTCTTCATCTTTCCCGAGGCCGTGGCAGCGGGCTCGCCCGCATGGGCTGATTCGAGCGTCGCGACCGAGGAGACGACCCTGCTCGACGAGTTGGCCAAGGCCGACAAGAAGGACACGTTCTGGGCGCGCGTGCGCGGGTGGTCGATGCGCGACGCCGGCATCAATGACGGCGACCTGGTGCTGGTCAACGGAAGGCTGGAGCCCAAGGATGGCGACGTGGTGCTCGCCCACATCGCCGGGCAGGGCCAGGTGGTCAAGCGGCTTCGCGCGCGCGGCATGTCGGTCTCGCTCGAATCGTGCCATCCGGACTTCGCGCCGATCCTGGTGGAAGACCCGTCTACGTTGCGCATCCATGGCGTGGTGGTTGGGCGCGCCGGCTCGCTCTGACGCTTTCTGTAGTTCCAAAAAGCGCAACCCGACGTTGCGTGCTCTTGAGCGCACCCGAGAAGAATATTTATGGGCATCCGCATGCGGATCTATTGACAACGGTTCGCAGGCTTGAGTTGCTGTGCTCCCGCAGTTCAAGATTCAAAGGTCCCGCATGCAAGACACTCAGCACTTCCACAAGCCCTACACCGACGATTGGGACGAACAGCAGCCCGAGCCCGGAGAGCCCACGGAAGCGGCGCTGCCCTCGCCTTCCGCGCCGCCAGTCAACCCGAGCGCGCCATTCACTTTGGTCCACGCAGTGGGGGCGAACGCCGCCC
The DNA here is from genome assembly GCA_021731285.1 of Polaromonas sp. GTDB lineage: Bacteria > Pseudomonadota > Gammaproteobacteria > Burkholderiales > Burkholderiaceae_C > Polaromonas. The sequence continues at coordinate 5,126 of JAKFXR010000022.1, forward strand.
CATTCGTAACGCCGTCCATCCCAGCGCCCACGCCCACTCCGATTCCCGCCTCGCAGTTTCTGGACAGGTTCCCGGGCATGGCTTCTCGCACCGCGCTGTTCAGCGTGGGGAGATTCGACAAAAGCCTCTCGGGCGTTCGGAAAGTCGCGTGCTATGAAAAGGACATGGAGATCACGTTGGACGGACCCATGCTCACGTTGGAGGACAAGCGTGTTTGGGAAGTCGCGTTGAGCGCGGCCAAGACGTTTGGCGGCGCAGGCGTCGAATTCAAGCTGTCCGCCAACCGCATCGCGGACAAGCTCGGCAGGTCGCCAACGGGCAAGACCACTGCGGCCATCGCAGCGAGCCTTCAGCGGCTCGCCGCGGCGCAGATCGTCTACAAAACTCCGGAGGGCGCCACGGGCTGCGCGAAGCTCTTGGAATCCGCCGACAAACAGATCTCCGGGTGGAGGGTGGCGATCAGCCTGGACCTCCTGGCCGCGCTGCGCGACCACAAGCAGTTCGCCGTGGATGGGGAGAGGCGCAAAAGGCTGAAATCGGACATCGCGCGCTGGCTGCACGACTTCCTCTCCACCCACCAACCAGCCTACAAGACGAAGCACAGGTTGGTTGAATTGGCCGCCTTGTGCGGAGCCCGGTCGAACCTCAGCCACTTCCCCACCCACCTCCAAGCGGCCCTGGAGGACATTCTCTCGGCCAGCCCCGAGCTGCTCGAGTGCGTCAATTGGGAGAGGCCGGAGAAGGAATGGACCTCATGGTGGATCACAATGGTCAAAGGGGCGGAGAACGCGACGTTCGTTTGGCCGGCCGAGGAGGAGCGCAGGGCTCAGGCCAAGCGCGACGCCACCGAGCGCAAGAAAGCGGCGAAAAGCCGGCGAGCCGGACCCAATCTGTGACGCGTTGCGCGCGCTCGCGAACGGCGCTTGCGCAGGCTCCGCTACGCATAATCAATTGCTGCTACGACCCCAAGTCCCCTGATGCCGCCGTTGCTCCCTCTGAGACGCGTAATCGCCGCGCGCGCCATCGCGCGCCGGCCACCGACGCGGAAGCGTCGGGCGCAGCGTCGCTGCGGCAGCGTTCAGGGCTTCCAGGAGGGGACGCGGGCGGGCCGGCAGGCCCGGTCCGCGGGAGGTTCGCGGCGAAGCCGCGCTGTCTTGCATTCTTATTCTTTATCTAAAACCTCTTTAGAAGGTTGATCCTGGGGGGACTTGGCATCGTAGGCCAGGGGACTCGGCATCGTGGATTTGGGGGGTCGAGGGGATTTGGGTTCGTGGATGAGGGGACTGAGCATCGTGGATCAGGGGACTAAGCCTCTCGGTTTCCATCGGCCAAGGGCTTTGTCCTCTTAGTTCAGGGGACTTGGCATCGTAGGTGCAGCGGTGCCCATGACGCGACCGTATGCGCGTAGGCTACGACGGAACGCCACCAACGCGCGCCTCAGCGAATCGGCGATGCGCCAACAGGGGTGCCAACCACGTAAAGCGTTTCCAAAAGGAATGAGTCGACTATTCGCGCGCCGCAGGCAGCAGCTCCGCGCGAAGCGATGTTCGCAGCGACGATGAAGGCAAGCTCAATTTCACTGGTCCGCGGTGTCCGGAGCCGGGAACCACCGTGCGCGCGGCGATTCCCTAGCGGGGAGCTCGGATGCCGCGCTTCTCGCATTCGAGCAGATAGGCTGCTTCGGCCTTCGGGTAGCGAAATACCGGACGGGCTCCGGCCTTGACGGGTGCCGGAGCCGCGGCCGGAGAGGCTGCGGCCGCGTTGTCTTTCTTTGCGCCCACCATCCAATCGACCAGGTCGTCGAGCAAAAACAGCGGCTTCCGGTTCGCGAGACGATGCGGAATCACAAAGCGCCCTGCTTTGGATTGTTCATGCACCGTCGTGCGCCCAAGCCCAAGGATCCTGGCGACGGTGGGCGCGCTTACATATTCCCCATGCACGCGATACCGGGCTCGAAGTAGTGCGCGCACCTTGTCGTGTTCGGACTGGAGCAGCATCGGGGTGGCTGAGAGAGATTCGTGTTCCATGAACACATAGGCTCACGCCGAAGCCATCCCCGAAGGCGACGCGCCGGGCGGTTGATGGTGGGGGATGAGACCGCTCGTCTGATACTGCGATGAACAGTGACGCCCGGTTCGGGCCGTTCGCAGCGTTCGCGAGCACAAAGTCGTAAACCATTTTCGACGTTGACTTCAAATCAAAATCGGCACAAACGGTCGAATCAACGCACTAGATCAATAGTTCTTCATGGGAAAGATTTAGTCGTCAACCCATCACGCCTGACGCGGTAATTCTTGTCCGAATTTTCATTCTTGAAAAACAGCGTGACCGACTCTGGCGCGGGGGTGGCATTCATTCTTCAATTCTCCCAATGTGGATGCAGGTTCGAGGGTTCATTCAGGTTATCAAACGCCGATGCCCCGCGCCAGGCTCACTGCGCGTCCACTGCAAATTTGAACAAGTCAATGCAGCCATTCGTCAGTTGGCCCTCGGATCAGGACGCTCGCCGAGCCGATAAAACAGCGCCGAAATAGATCAGGGAGAAAAAAAATGGCGATCCAAACCATCAAGAAGAACGGAGTTCCCGTCGCGTTCCAGGCGCAGATTCGAGTGCGGGGCGAGACAGGCGCGACCAAGACGTTCGACAACTACGAGGAGTGCGAGGAATACGAGCAAAACACGATCAAGATGATCCGCGCGTCGCGCTCAATTCCCGAGACTGACCGGGTGTATCGCCGCGGCATGAAGCCGAAGGGCGTGGCCGCCTTGGCGGCGATGAAAGTCTCGCAGGTGGCCGACGACTTCGTGGAGGTGAACCGTGACCATTGCTACGCGCCCTACGCCAGCAGGATCAAAGCCTTCGTGGGAGACGCGCGCGTCTGCGAACTCGACAAGACGTGGACAAAGAACTTCTGCGAAAAGCTGCGAAAAACTAAAGCTTGGAGGCGAGACCATTGCCTCGCCGACTCCACCATCAACTGCTACATGAGCGTGATCCGGCGGATCTGCAACTGGAAAGCCGAGTCGCTCGGGATTGAAAAACCGAGTCTTGGGCTCACCACGGAATTTCTCGATCCCGGATGGGACGACGGGCGCGAACGCCGCCTTGAAGGCGACGAGGAAGAGCGAATCCGCGCGGGGCTTGGCTTGGTTGGATCGAAGCTCAACAAAAAGACCGGCAAGCGGAGCGCGCCCATGGAAGCGGCACGGCACTACCAGCTACTGTTCGATTTCGCGATCGAAACGTGCGCGCGACAAGATGAAATGGCGCAGCTGCCTTGGAAGGAGATCAATGTTGAGCGGCGCGTGTGGACGCTGCCCGCGCGACGCTCGAAGACAAAAAGCACGCGAAAAATCTATCTGACGCCAAGAGCCCTTGAAGTCTTGGAGGAGCTGCAACAAGACAACGGATTGCGAAACGGCCGCGTATTCTTTCGTTTGCCAAGCAGCCGTGGCGTGAGCAACACGTTCAGGAGCATGATCAACCGGCTGGGGATTGAAGACTACGTGTTCCACGATCTGAGGCACGAGGGGATCACGCGCCACCGACTCGCGAAGAACTTCGAGCCCGAAGTGTTGATGAAGATGGCGGGCCACAAGAGCGCGAAGATGACGATGCGCTACTTCAATCCCCAAGACGACGAAATTCTCGCTCGCATGGAGCAGAACATGCTGAATCGGCACATCGGCATGCCTGCGGCGCCGCTGGGTGGTAGTCCCGAGCATGCCGCGCTGGCTCAGGAATTCCTTGCGTTCCTGGCCGCTCGAAAAGAGCCGCTTCGGCTGTGACATTCACAAGGGCGTGGACGTTCGCGCCCTTCTTTTCAACTGCGGAGGCGCGGCAATGCTCTCAATCGTCAAGATCAACGCCGCGTCGAATACAACCGCGTCTGGCGGCAAGGGCTACCTGCACTATTTGGGGGAGCCTTCCACCCGAGCGCGCTCCGACTTCGATGACTACGCGCGCAAAGGCGGCGAGCTTGGGCCACGTCCCTTCTGGGCGTGCAAAGCCTCTGCCCTTCTGGGTCTAGACGCCGTGGCCGAGGCTGAGCACGTCGAACGCCTAGCGAAGGGCTTCCACCCCGTCACCGGCGCTCCCTTGGTCAAAGGAGCTGGAGACGCGCACGTCATGGGCTTGGACATGACGTTTTCCGCGCCCAAGGACTTCTCGGCCGTGTTCGCGGGAGCTGACGATCCAACCCGCGAGGCCCTGCTCGAAGTGCTCCGCGACTCTGCCAAGTCCGCGCTTGACTATGCCGAGCAAGCCGCCATCACGAGGCACGGGCATGCAGGACGCGTCAAACAGAAGGCGGAAGCCGCCATCGCGGCGTGCTACACCCACTTCGCAAGCCGCGCGCTCGACCCCCAGCTCCACGTCCACGCCTTCCTCTTCAATGTGGGCAAGAGGCGTGGCATCGATGAATGGTCGGCCTTGGAGCACCGTCCGCAGTTCGACCGGAAAATGTCCACGGGCATCCTTTTCCGAGTCGAGCTCGCTCACAGGCTGAGGGGGCTGGGGTTCGACGTCCAAGCGTCGGGGCCATATTTCACCATCGGCGGAGTGACGGACACGCAGCGCGATTCCCTCTCCAAACGCAGCCAAGAGATTGCCGAACGCATGCAGGCGGCTGGCTTGGACCTGGGCGACTCAGCGAACCGAGAAGTCGCCGCGCTAAACAGCCGCGCCGCTAAAAGCGAGCCACCGCTCCCCGAACTCCTAGTGAAATTCACTCGTCAGGCGGCGGAGCTGGGCATCACGCCCGCGAGCGTCGCCGCGATGAGAGGCATGCCGGCGGCTGCGTCCGAACCGTTTGCGGTTGACTGCGCGGAGATCCTTGGGGCTCTCATGGAGTCGGACTCGGTCGCCACGGCGCAAGACGCGCTCTGCCTGATATGCGAGAGGGCCATGGGGCGGCTTTCCGCCGCCGAGTGCCTGGTGGAGCTGTCCCGCTTCTTGGCATTCGACCAAGTGGTTTGCTTAGGGGCAACCGAGCAGCTCACGGAGGTCTTCACTTCGCGCGCGACGAAGGACCTTGAGGCTCTCGTCAACGAGCGCGCGCGCGCGGCGGGACAAGATCGACGCCACCGCGTCGCGCCTGCATTGGTGGATCGCCAATTCGACGCCTTGGAGGCTGAGCTCCGCGCCAAGCTCGGCGTGCCGGTCAGCTTGGGCCAGCAGCGCGAGGCCGCGCTGCACGTGGTGTCGGGCACCGGGGCCATCGCCTTCGTCGAAGGATGGGCCGGCACGGGCAAGACCACGATGCTCAAAGCCACGGGCGCCGCGTGCCGCGACTCGGGGCTCAAAGTCACCGGCTGCTGCCAGTCGGCGGCGGCAGCGCTGAACCTCTCGCGCGAGACGGGCATTCCATCGCGAACCATCGCGAGCCTTCTGCTGTCGCTCAGAGAGGGCCGAGCCAAGCTTGACTCGAAGACGGTCCTGATCCTCGACGAGGCGGGAATGGTGGGGTCAGTGGATTTCGCCCTGCTGCAAGAGCGGGTGGTAGAGGCCGGGGCCAAGCTCGTATGCGTCGGCGACCCGAAGCAGTTGCAACCCATTGGGGCCGGCGGCATCTTCGCCTCCCTGATGCGCGAGCACGGCAAGGCGGAAATTTCGGCGATCCAGCGGCAGCGCACCGACTTCGCGCCGCTTCTCGATTGGCTCGACGCGCGCGCGAAAGGACGCGCGGGCGGCGTCACCCCCGAGCAAGCCAAGGCCCTTCGCCTGGTGCCCGAAGACCGTCGCATGGAGGCGATGGAGGCAGTGTGCTCCAAGGATCCTAAGCTTGGGCGGGCGTTCGCCAAGTGGCGCGCACGATTTGACCACGAGTGGATGCGCGAAGTTGTGGAGAAATTTGCGAAGGGCGACGCGCTCTCCGCCCTCCAAACCCTCGATACGCGAGGCAGGTTGAAGCTGATCGCAGGGATCGACCAGACCATTGACGCGCTGGTCGATGCTTGGGCGAGCGACAAGACGCCCATCCAACGCAAGGCTATTATCGCTGGCACGCGAGCCGAAGTCCGCGAGGTCAACACGCGGGTAAGAGCCCGCCAGGTGGACGCAGGCTCCGTGCGCGACATCGAGGGCTGCGAGATCGAGATCATCGACCGCGAGGAGAATCGTGACGTGAAGAGGTTCGCGCCTGGCGACCGCGTCGTCTTCACCCAAAACGAGCGGGTCCTGGGCGTCGTCAACGGAGCGACGGGAACGATCAAGCAAATCGCGATGAGTGGCCCCTGCCCTATGCTGGTCGTGAAGCTCGACGAGGCCAACGAGCGAGGAAGCCGCGATGTGCCCATTCCCGCTAGCTTCGCGCGCTTCGACCTGGCTTGGGCGTCGACCAATCACCGCTCCCAAGGCAGGACATTCGACTCCGCCTACGTGCTGGCGAATCCCGCCATGTCGGATCGCGAGTGGACATATGTCGCCGCTTCGCGCTCTCGCTTCGCCACCACCATGTTCGTAAACGCCTCGGCACTGGGCCTGGTCAATGCCGAAACCCACTTGGGCGCGGGTCCGAAGAAGCGGCGCGGCGACGCCATCGCAGCTCTAGGCAAGCGGATGAAGCGCAGCCGAGCAAAAGGGACGTCGCTCGACTACGCAACTCGCGGAAGCGAAAACGATCGTCTCGCCGCTCCCCTGGGGCTGAACTGGGATTTCGCGCGCATGCTGGTGGCGAAACTGCGCAGCCGTAAGCTCGAGTTCGAGGTGACACGGTGAAGAAGAACAGCGAGCCGAGAACTGGCAAACGCGACTGGGACCGGTCGCAAGTGACCGTTCGACTTGGGGCAGCCCGCAAGGCGCAGCTTCGAGAGCTCGCCGCGCGCGAATCAATCGCTGGCGGTCCGGGCAACGCTTTGCAGCGGGCATTGGAAATCGCGATAAGCCGAGGACCTGCCGCGCTATCCGTTGAAGACCTGTCCGACCTGTCAGCGGAAATAGCCGCTGCCCGCGAGTCCTCGGAGAGCCGACTATTGGTTCTGGAGCAGCGTCTCGAAAATCTCCTCGCAGCAGTAGACGCTCTCGCGCGCGCTATCGCGAGCGCCGTCGCCGAAGAGTGTTGATGCGCTTTACCTTCGGAGCATACAAACGATTTTGGTTTTGCTCGCACTAAATCAGCGACGACCGCCGTCCACTCTTGATTAGGGTCTCTGTTTTTGGTTATCTGGAATTTCATCCGGAAGACCTACATGCAGCCCTCAGATGCGTTTCGCGCGCTCAACCAATGCCTTGACTCCGCTACTGAGGCGCGACAACGCGACCTCGACGCCTGCGCTGCGACTACGACGTGGGGCATCTACGGAGCCGGCCGATTAGGCAAGAAGCTTGCAGCCGCTTTGAGAAGCAAAGGGAAGGCCGTGGAATTTTTCCTGGACGCGAATCTTCGCGACGGCGCGGCGATCGAGGGCGTTCGATGCGGCCGGACAGAGAACGCCACGTCCGCGATGAAAGCCATCCCCGTGGTAGTCGCGCTCCACAACCCGCAGACCGACTCCACCCTCGTGCGTCGGCAGCTCCTCGCCCAAGGCTTCAAGCGGGTCTACCTTCTCCAGGAGGTAATCGACTTCGTGCCTCAGATTGAGAATTTCTGGCTAGCCCCCCGCCAGACAAGCATCGACGCGCGAGACCTACTTGCCGAAGGCTTGGCTCTCATCTCGGAGGAAAGGAGCCGAGAGATATTCATGGAAGTCTTGCAATTTCGATTGCTTGGCGGTTCGGCTCCGAAGCCCGAGCCCGATCAATACTTCCCCGCGTCTTTGCCGCTGCCTGTGCTGCCGCTCCGATTCGTAGACGCCGGCGCGTTCGACGGCGACACCATCGACTACATCCACGCACGTGGTTGGGCGCTCGAATGGTGCGCCGCTTTCGAGCCAGACATGGACAACTATGCCAAGCTGGCCGCAAAGCATTGGGAAGGCGAGGCAATTCTGGTTCCATGCGCGTTGGCGGACTCCACTAGAGACGTAGAGTTCACCCCTGATGGCTCCGCGGGCCACATGGGGGAAGGCACGGTATGGGTCCGCACTGTGCCGCTCGACTCCGTGGTGGGGCGCGAGCGCGTGAACTTTATCAAGATGGACATTGAGGGGGCCGAGCCTCTCGCGTTGCGGGGAGGCGCGGCCACAATTCAGCGCTGCCAGCCAAGGATCGCCCTCGCAAGCTACCATGACCCGTTGCACATGGCCACGTTGCCGATCCTTCTGCGCGAGCTGGGTTACGAGGGAAGCTTTCGGCTCCGGTCGCACGCGTTCAACTCCTTCGAGACCGTCCTCTATGGGATCGAACCCACACGCTAATCGCGCCTCGGGCAGCCCTGGGCCTGAAGGCCTGACTCATCACCGCAGGGGTGCACCGCATTGCACCACCTAGAGGTGCGTCGGGTGTATGTATCCCTAGAACCTTCGAGCTCCAGTGGGCCGAAGGCCGGAGCTCGAGAGGAGATGCAGCCCAGCCGCCCCGTCCACGTCTCCCGCGACTCGGCTACTGCTCTACAAACGTCAGGTCCGAAACGACCTTAGGCTCTCCACTGCCTGCGCATCGGCACCATCAAATCCTCAGCCAGCCTCGCCGCGTCGAACCTCAGCGCCGCGCGCGGACGGTCGAGCACCGACGCCCGCTCGGGCGCTCCGCCCATCCGCATGGCGCCGGAGTTCGGGCTCGCATCCTGCTGCGCCTGGGTGCGCCACCCCATGTGGTCGGCCGCGTCGATCTTGGCCGCCATCGCGACGTGGGTCGCCCGATGCGTTGCGTCCACGTGTTCCAGAAGCCAGCCGGAGAACGAGATGGCGTTGCCGAGCTCGCGCACGACGGACTCCTCGATGATGGAAAACACCCCCCCGAATCCGCGTTCGCGCCTCGATTGCCGCTCCAAGGGCAGCCACAACTCAATGCGGCCGCTTTCGCTCAGCGACACGCGCACACCGCCTTCTTGCTCCAGGACCAGAGCGTCGCCTTCGATGGAGCGGGAGGATCGGCCATCGCGGTCGAAAATTCGGGGATTTCCGAACATGGCTTGCTGTTGGATGGCGTCGGCCAGCTCGTCGCGCTCCAGCTCGGCCGGGCGCAGGAGTTGCCGCGCGGGCCCAGTAGTCAACGCGAATCTCAGCGTCGGCCCGCCCTGCCTCCCGTCGCGCCGGTCGCGCCCAAGCATTTCCTCCGCATCGCGCGCGAGCTGCGCTGTGTCCACCGGAGCAGCCGCGTGGGCGAGCTCGTAGCCGTGGATCGCCCGGGTAATCAGCGTCCGAAGCTCGCCAGCGTCGCGAAAGCCCTCGCGGAACAGCCCGCCCTGCCAACCCTGCGCCTCGCGCAGCAGCTCCTCCTGCTTGGGCTCGCGCTCCACACCTTCCTGCACGAACAGCAAGATTTGCTTGGCGCCGCGCGCCTCAAGATACTCCTCGTGGGTGGGAGAGACTCCCGAGCCAGGCATCGCGGTCCCGTAGCGGTCCGTCAAGATCAGGACCACCAAATCGGCCGAGCGCAGCCCTTGAAGGCACGCGACCTGGGGCGAGTTGGCTTGGGCGCGGAAATCTTCGGCCATGACGGGCTGATGCCCTAAGGATACGACCGCGTCTCGAGCGGCTTGGCGCAGTGGTTCGTAGCCGGAGATGAGGGAGCTGACGAATATCTTCATGTCCCCATTTTCCGCCGCTTTTGATTTCCGCGCCGCGCGACTCAAATCCGGAACCTTGGTTGATCAGTAGGCTATGGAGCGCGACACCATGAGCGACTCCATCAAATCTCGGCAAGGGCGACCTTCCAGCGCGGCATACCGAGCGGGACGACAGCTCGCAGGGGACCTCAAGACGAGGAGTTCAAAAAAGCAAGAATTATTTGCCCGCCACCTTTAAGCGACCCTTTGCACGTTTCGCCGTCTCGGTTTCAGTAAACCTCGGATCTTCCTCAGCGATGTTGAGAATATGATTATCCAAGTCTTCTTGACGCTGATCATCGGGCAGGCCCAACTTTTTCCCATACTGCCTGGCCAGGCGCTTGAATGCTTCATTGGTATGCATCCATTCGGCGATGATGGCGTCTCGCTCGGCAAGAGCTGCGACCGCGGCGGCCTCCCCGGCACGAGCTTGATTGGCAACCCCCTCCTTGATCAGGACGGCCTTTTCCAGCTTCCGGTTTTCCTCTTCCAACGAGCCAACCTTCTTTTTGAGCTCTCCTGGGGGAACCGTAGCGCCCGCGCGAATCTCGCTCATGCGGTGCGCGTGATGCTGGGCGTCCTTGGCGGCGAGCCCATTGCGGAGCTCCGCGTTGAGGAGCGTCTGGCCGATGAGGTCGATGTGGGTTGCCATGTCGTCCTCACTTGTCCGATGGACCATCCTTCTTAGAATGCTTGTAGCCCAAGAAGCCGCCAACGATTGCCCCGCCATAGAGGAATATCTGCTGCGACGCTCCAGTCGTCCCTAAGACGAACCAAGCCATGCAGCCGACGATGAACCCCGCGATGATTCCAATTAACACCCACATGTCCCTGCTCCTTGTTGTCGGCGCGCGCAGCACGACGCGCCGGGTTGTAAAAACGTTGGCTGTTCTTAGCCCGCTCGCGCGCGCAGGAATTTAGCGTTCATGGGGTCGAAGTCCACTCTGGTCGTCCCGCTTTTGCCAGCGCCTGCCATGCGCAGTCGGCCTTAGGCAGCGACAGGGGAGCGTTGAGCCTCGCTCGAACCTTCGACGACGATCTGATTGAGGATTTCCAGCCACTTCTTTTGGTCGGCGGCTTTCATGTGCACCTGCCATTCGGGGCGGTCGATGTCGCGAACCGTGACGAACAATCCCGAGGCCTTGCGAGCCCGGTCTTTTGCACGTTGGTTTTCGGCCGCAGCGGCCATGCCGGCGCCCAGTCCCCAGCCGATGATTCGTCCTGCACGCTCGTCCATAGTGTGGAAGCCTCGCACGTCGTCAAACGAGTAGCTCCGCATCTTTCCATCGCCGCGAAGGTAGACCTTGCCCGCCCGGCGATTGATGGCGATGCTCGACGGAAAAGCGAAATCATCGAAGCGGTAGTCCGGCTCGCCGTCGGCTTCCACGAACTTCGCGAAGCGGTCCCACCCCACCTTCTTGCCCCACACGATCAGGGCCATGAGGCCTATGGACCCCGCGACGAAGAGCCAGCCCACCAGTGGCCCACCGAAGAACACACCTCCGAAATACATGACTGGAAGGCCCAGCGCGGTCAAAAATATCACTTGTCCCATCTCTCGCTCCTTTGGTTGAATTAGGGGCCGGGTCAGACCGCGCGAGCCCGCAGAAACTTGCCGGAAGTTGGGTCGATGTCGACCCGAGCCGAACCGCTTTTCCCCGCCCCTTGCCACGAGCAAGCCAAAGGACGCTTGGGAAGCGCCACGCCGCCGGACAAGACATGCCGCGCCAAGTCGGCGTCGCCCATGAGGGCGGCGACCTCCAACAGGCTCACGCCGCCTGAGGTCCTTAGGAAGCATCCCATCGCGTCGTTCCAAGCATCGACCCCAGCGTCTCCCGACGGCATCTGGATGAACCGGGCAATTGGGTTTTCAGACATTCGAGCGGCGCTGACTACGTCGCGGGCGGCAAGCGCTCCCGTTTTGGTGACGCGGCCCCGGTCGCGAATTTGGGCGTGCATGAGCATGCCCTTGTCGATGCCCTGGCTCGCCAGCAGGTCGATGACTTCGAAGCGCCCGGGATTGGACGACAGAGCCGCCGCCAGCAGATATACGCCGTCGTTGATGGGGTCGCCGGGGACCTTCGCGCCCTTCTCGATCAGTTTGCGGACCGCCGCCGGGCTCGCGCCGCCCATGACGGCGCAGCCCAGATCCGCGCAGCGGTCGGCTGGGTTGTTCGGGTCCACCGCGAGCGCAATCTGGTCGAGCTTGGTGTTCGCTTGAGCGACGCCCTGACTGATGCCAGCAATGCCTCGGTCAAGCGACAGGAGCTGGCTTTGCAGCGTGCGCAGCGTCGGCGAATGGCTCGCCGCGATCCCGCCTTCGCTGGCCTTGGCGATGGACGCGGCTCCGGCGAGCGACACGGCCCCGAGGACCACGATGGTGGCTTGCCACAGCGGCCGCTTCCACACCGGGATGAGGTCGTCGCGCCGCGCGGCGTATCCCAACGCGGACAAGGCGCGCCCAACTAAGCGCGGGGCGATGGCCGCCAAGATCATCAGAACGACGATGGCGGCGGTCGCGGAGTAGATCAACGTCGGAAGGATGGAGAGGCGGGGCCCCAGGAAGTCCAAGATCGCCACGAGGGTGCCGGCGGCCAGCACCACCCCATTGACGATGGACAAGTGCGTCCTGGTGAACTCGTAGAGGCCGGCAAGCGGGCTCGCGCGGTCCGGGCTCGGCGTCGCCGAGGCCCCGATGGGGTGGTCCATGTTCTCTCCTGGTTGGGTTCGCGCGGTTCAAAGCCCAGCGCCCTCCCATAACGACCATTCTACCTGTAGGGTTGACAACCAACCTGTTAAGTCCTTCACACAAATAGGTTGCCAGTCGACCATCGAGGTTGATCGGAAACACCTATGGACGAACAGCGCCAAGCGCGCATTGCGAAGCAAATTGGAGAGGCGATCTCGCGCCGCAGGGTAGAGGCGCGCCTGACCCAAGAAGAAGTCGCGGACCAAATCGGGATTGGAAGCGAGGCGATCTCCCGCATCGAGCGCGGGGCGGTGACGCCTAGCGTCGCGCGTTTGTTCGACTTCGCCGAGTGCTTCGGCTGCAGAGTGGACGAGTTCTTGCTCACGGCCAGCGACCGCGAGGTGGATCAGGCTCAGGCTTTCGGCGCGCTGCTCAAAGGCCTCTCACCCAGAGACCGCGAGACAGTCATTGAAGTGGCGGAGAAGCTTTCTGGTCGTTTCCGCGCGAAGCCAAACGCTCGTTAAACAGATGCCTTCGACGGATGCATCGCCGCCGGAGTTGCAAGCGGGGAACGAACGGCACCGACGCTCCCTCCATCGTCACCGCATGAGCAAGCGCCCCATTGAGCTCATAGCCTATTGGCGGTCGACCTCGTCTTCACAGGTCTAGGGACGGAGTAAGTCTCCTTTCGAATCTGCCCTCGCTCCGATTTGGCCGTCTTTTCTCGACGAGCGCGCTCCGCACGCGACGCTCGCTCCCGTCTGATCTGCCAATAATCCGGTCCAACGAAGCGGTAGCAGCCATTTGGAGACTGCACCAGCTGGACGCGGTATACGGTTTCGTCCGCCTCCAGGTCGTCGCCGTCTTCTGGCATGCCTTTGGAAAGTTGGATGTAGTTGTCTTTGATAAAGCTCCGGACGGCTTCACGATCAACGCGCGTCTCTTCGCCGTCTTGCCCTCGCCAGCTAACGTTGCGCGCGAGGTCAACGGTGATGTTGATAATCCAACCGGTTCGACTAATTTTTCCCATGCTGTCCTCCAAAAATCGCGGCGCGATGGCGTCGCCAAGGAGGGACTATGGACCTCAAACACGGCTTAAAACCGCTGTGAGGGAAGCTGAGGGAACCCGCGCTTAAGCGCGCGCAGAGGGGGTGTGCGTCGGCTCAGTGGGCCGCCTGGAAGCGTGGGCTCTCACCTCAAGCCCGGCGGCTTAGGCGACTTGGCGCCTTCGGCGGCGCTTTCGCCGATGTCCGTCGCCTCAATGTTCTGCTCAATGGAGCGAAGCGACCGCGACAGCGTTTCGGCGATGCTCTCGGCGAACGCGCGGTGCGCGGACAAGGATGTCCATGGGCGGCTTGCTCCCTCCACGGCCGCCATCCAAGAGATCTGCCGTTTGCCGATCCCATCGACAACTTCGCCGATGGTGAAATTCTCGACCAAACCTTCCACGCGGCCGACCGCGTCAATGTAGAACGCATGCTCCTCCACCACGTCGTGGAGCGTCGCAAAGGTTCGCCCGTGAAGCGTCGCGTGCTCCATGGCGCTGCCGGCGGTGTTGTCCTTCGCCCAGGCTTTGAGCGAAGATTTTTCGTAGAGGACTGCGAGGTTGGTCGCCTTTGAGCCTGGCATCGGCGCGTCTTGGATGTAGACGGGCCCGGTGCCGGCGATCCTGAGCCGCTCCATCTTGCTGACCGACCGCCTCAGAAAAACCGCAGCCTCGCTCGTGGTGAGGTAAACGTCGTCGGGTAGCTGGGAAATAAGCGTGAGCACATCGCTGCGCCGCATCGTCTCTCCGCGATACCTGAGTTCCTCTGACAACTGCGCCACTTTTTTGCTTTCGCCTGACATAAAGCCTCCCCGGGTTCAGTCCCGATGTTAGCCGAGGCAGCCTATGCCACTTGGGTTGGCTCTTGCGAAGGTTTCTTGCGCGGCCTGCCAGTGCGCGGCTTCGGCGGCTTGCAGACGTGTGGCGACGGAGCCACCATGGGCGCCCACTCGGGACGACGCAAAGTGTTGTAGACGTTCGGAGCCTTCTCAAACATCGCCCGTTCGATCTTGCCAAGCCATTCGCGCAGCATTTGCCACTCCGCCTGGGTGTAAATGTCCGTCACGTCGGAGCGCGCGTGGTTCAAAAACCGCCTCTTGATGCCCTCTGGCACGTTGAGGTCTGTCATCATCGCGCCGAACGAGCGGCGAAGGTCGTGCGGGGTCAGCTTTTCAACGCCAATCTCTTCGCGCAGCGAACCGAGCAGGTCGGTCGCGTCCGAGTAATGCCCCGCCTTGGACAACGGGCTGCGGGCTGGAAACACGTATTTGCGCGACTTGGCCTCGAAGCCTCGGCGAGCCGCCTCACTGGCCGCAGACACTTGGCGAAGCTTCAAGAGCTCGTGAACCATGGGAGTCAGCGGAAGGCGATGGTTGCGCCCGTTCTTGGTCTTGTAGAAGAAAACGTAGGGGCCCCAGTCAGGATCGTCCGAGAGGCAGATGTTGCTAGTAGTCTTGCGCCCAGCTCCTGCAGGCCCAGTAGACGTGAGGAGCTCATGCCACACGCACTTGGCATGCTCGCTCTTGCGGCACCCCCACAGCAGCATGAGGATGAGGAAGTGGACGCCCGTCTCGTTGTCGTTTTGCAGTCGCTTGCTCCAAGCGGCCTCGAGGAACGGCCCCAGCGACGCCGACGGCCGCAGCGGATTGCGCTTGCCCTTCTCCTCGCGCTCGTTGTCCATCTGGTCGGGCGTGCGGAAGTGTTTGTTGATGCCGAGTATCTCGAACGGGTTGGCGGCCACGCGAGGCGCGCGCCGCTCGCCAGCAGCGGCGATGGCTTCGACTTTGATCAGCCAACGGACGGCGGTGAAGGCGGTTCGAAAGGATTGTTCCTTGGCGGCGACGCCTTCCTTGCTCCCGACATATTTCTTTTCGATGGCGTCGGAAGTGATTTGATGAATCGACTTGTCCAGCCAACCATAGCCCGCGTGCTTCTCAACCACCCGGTCGATGACGCGAAGGGTCTCGGCGGTGGCCGGCTTTTGCTTTCTGGTGGTCAGATGCTGGCGGTAGCGGGCGAACACTTCGCGCAGGGTCACTTCCGAACTGGCCGCCTTGCGAGCCAGCTCGTTGGGATTCATGCCCGTCTCGACCATGGTGCGGGCCAGGTCGGCAGCCCTCGCGCGCGCGAGCTCGATCCGGTTGAAGTCGGCGAAATTGCCGACGGTGGGCATCAGCGACTTGCCGTTCACTTTGCGCCGCAGCACGTATGTTTTCTTGGCCGCGACCCGAACGCCGAACCCGGGGGGAGCCTCGCGGTTGGCGTCCCATAAGATATAGCTTGGCTTGAATTTGGAATTGGGCTTGCCTTTGATCTCGCGGAAGTTGTCCGCGAACACAAGGTGCCCCTTGGCGTCGATGCCCACGGGCAATTGGTCAAGAGTAAGCGTCTTGATCAGCTTGATGGTCAAATCGGTCTTCATCGCTTCTCCTCTGGGGACCAATGAGGGGGACTAAAATTACGGGCATTACGCTGGGGAACTGACCGCATCGCATTTGCCGGGGGACTGAAATTGCAGTGTAGCCGCGCCCAGTCCCCTAAAGTCCCCGGGTAGTCCCCATGAGGGTCGCGGAAGTTGAGGTCAGGCAAGGTTAATTTAGGGAACTGAAACAAGGTGTGTTGGAGCTAAGGTGTTGATTTCAAAGGAAGTTAAGGAAAAGGAAGAGACTTCCGGCGGAGCTGCGGACGGGGTGAAACACACCCCCATGATGACCCAGTACCTGGGCCTGAAGGCGGACTATCCCGACACGCTGCTGCTTTACCGCATGGGCGATTTTTACGAGCTGTTTTATGCCGACGCAGAAAAAGCCTCGCGCCTGCTCGACATCACCCTGACGCGGCGCGGTCAGTCCGCAGGCGAACCGGTGGTCATGGCGGGCGTGCCTTTCCACTCGCTGGAAGGCTACCTCGCCAAGCTGATCAAGCTCGGTGAATCTGTCGCCATCTGTGAACAGGTCGGCGACGTTGCCACCAGCAAGGGGCCGGTTGAGAGAAAAGTGGTGCGGGTGGTCACGCCCGGCACGCTGACCGACACCGAGCTGCTCAACGACAAGACCGAGTCGATACTGCTGGCCGTGCATCAGGGCTCGCGCAACACCTGCGGCCTGGCCTGGTTGAGCGTCACCCAGGGTGAGATTCATCTGGCCCATTGCGCCAGCGACGAGCTGCAGGCCTGGATCGCCCGCATCTCGCCGAGCGAACTGCTCTACAACGTCGATGTCACCGCCGCTTTTGAGGCCGACCTGAAGTCATTGCGATGCGCGGTCAGCGCCCGTCCCGCCTGGCAATTTGACAGCGCACTCGGTGTGCGCCGGCTGCTGGCCCAGCTGCAGGTGGCGTCACTGGCGTCATGGAATGCTGAAAACCTGTCTGAAGCCCATGCAGCAGCGTCCGCGCTGCTGGGCTACGCCGAGCACACACAGGGGCGCGCCCTGTCCCATGTGCACAGCCTGCAGGTGGTGCGCTCCGGCGAATTCATTGACTTGCCGCAAACCACCCGGCGCAACCTCGAGCTGACCCAGACCCTGCGCGGTGAGGACAGCCCCACCCTGTTTTCGCTGCTGGACACCTGCACCACCGGCATGGGCAGCCGCGCGCTCAAAAGCTGGTTGCTCAGCCCCAGGCGCGATCGCAGCCAGGCCCAGGCGCGGCTGGAGGCGATCACGGCCCTGCGCGAGGGACTGCAGCAGCAACTCCGGGCCGGGTTAAAGGGCTGCAGCGACGTCGAGCGCATCACCGCCCGCATTGCCCTGCGCCAGGCGCGCCCCCGCGAGCTGGTCGCACTTCGCGATACGCTACAAAAAACAGAGCAGCTTCCTCCCGCCCGCCAAGGGCCGTCGGCACTTTTGGCTCATATCTTTGAGGACCTGAAGGCCCCACCCGCCTGCGCAGCGCTGCTGGGTCGCTATGTGCTGGACGAACCCGCTGCGCTTGTTCGCGACGGCGGCGTCATCAACCACGGCTGCGACGCCGACCTGGACGAGTTGCGCGCCATCCAGACCAACTGCGACGGTTTTTTGCTGGACCTCGAAGTCCGCGAAAAAGCCCGCACCGGCATCGCCAACCTGCGTGTGCAGTTCAACAAGGTACACGGCTTTTACATCGAGGTCACCCAGGGGCAGCTGGACAAGGTGCCCGACGACTACCGGCGCAGGCAGACCCTGAAAAACGCCGAGCGCTACATCACGCCCGAGCTCAAGGCCTTTGAAGACAAGGCCCTGTCCGCGCAGGAGCGCGCGCTGGCCAGGGAAAAATGGCTGTACGAGCAGCTGCTCGACGAGTTGCAAGGCTTTGTCCCGGCCCTGAGCCGCCTGGCGCGCGCCCTGGCCAGCCTGGACGCCCTGTGCGCGCTGGCCGAGCGCTCGCTCACCCTGGGCTGGTCCGCTCCGGTGTTTGTCAAAGAGCCCTGCATTGACATCGCTCAAGGCCGCCACCCCGTGGTCGAGGCGCGGCTGGCAGAGACCTCGGGCGGCGCGTTTATTGCCAACGACACCAGCCTGGGCGGCAAGCAGCGCATGCAGATCATCACCGGCCCCAACATGGGCGGTAAATCCACCTACATGCGTCAGGTGGCCATCATCGTTCTGCTGGCCAGCATGGGTTCTTATGTGCCGGCCGCCAGCTGCAGGCTAGGGCCGATCGACGCCATCCTCACCCGCATAGGCGCCGCTGACGATGTGGCCAACGCGCAGTCCACCTTCATGCTGGAGATGCTGGAGGCGGCGCAAATCCTGCACGCCGCCACACCCCACTCGCTGGTGTTGATGGACGAGATAGGCCGCGGCACCTCCACCTTTGACGGCCTGGCGCTGGCCGGCAGCATCGCCACCCACCTGCACAACAAGACCCAGGCTTTCACCCTGTTTGCCACCCACTACTTTGAACTGACGGAATTCCCGGCGCGCCACCACGCTGCCGTCAATGTCCATGTGAGCGCGGTGGAGTCTGGCGCCAACATTGTGTTTTTGCACCACATCGAAGCCGGCCCTGCGAGCAAGAGCTACGGCATTGCCGTCGCCAAACTGGCTGGCGTGCCCTCGGCCGTGGTCAACCAGGCACGGCACACGCTGGGCGCCCTGGAGTCACAGCAGGACGCCACGCGCGCGCAGGTCGACCTGTTTGCCGCGCCACCCGAGCAGGCCGCAGCGGAGCCCGGGCCCGTGGAAAAAGCCCTGGGGCAGATCAACCCCGACGCATTGAGCCCGCGCGAGGCGCTGGAAACCCTTTATCAACTCAAGAAGCTCGCCTCAGCGGATTAGGGCCAGTTCGCACTTGTCTGAATAGTGTGAACAGGCCCTGAGCTACCATCTGAACCATGACTTATTGCGTCGCCATCAAACTCAACGCCGGACTGGTGTTTCTTTCCGACTCGCGTACCAACGCGGGCCTGGACCAGATCAGCACCTTCCGCAAGATGATCATTTACGAAAAGCCGCAAGACCGCTTCATGGTGCTGCTGTCGGCGGGCAACCTGTCGATCTCGCAATCTGTCCGCGAAATCCTTCAGATCGAGCAGCTCAAGGACCCCGATGGCGGTCCGCCCGTCACCATCTGGAACGCCAAAAGCATGTTTGACGCCGCGCGCGTGCTGGGCGCGGCGATACGCCGTGTGCATGACCGTGATGCCGAAGACCTCAAACATGCGGGTGTTGATTTCAATGTGTCGCTGATCTTCGGTGGCCAGATTCGGGGCGAAGGCATGCGCCTGTTCCAGGTGTATTCAGCCGGCAACTTCATTGAGGCCACTTCGGAGACGCCCTACTTCCAGGTGGGTGAGTCCAAATACGGCAAACCGGTGCTGGACCGCGTGATCACACCCGAAACACCACTGGACGAAGCTGCCAAATGTGCGCTGGTGTCCATGGACTCAACGCTCAAATCCAACCTGTCGGTCGGCCTGCCACTGGACATGGTGGTCTATGAGATCAATGCGCTGCAAAGTGACAAAGTGGTCTGCATCGACCACGAAAATCCCTACTTCCGCATGCTGCACAACAACTGGGGCAAAAAGCTGCGCGAGGTGTTTGACAGCATTGAAGACCCGATGTGGAGCGGTGGCGAAACGCAGGTGCCACTGCTGACGCCCCTGACGCGCAACCAGCCGCTCAAAAAAATCAGCTCGCCGGAAGAAAAGCTGATTTAGCAGGCACAAACGGGCAGTTGGTTCGCCTGCTGCAGTGCAGCATTTTGTCCTACACGTGCGCCCTGCCCGGGCTCACAGTCCTGCAGCTCCGCCATCGCCACAGTTGATGGCATGAGTTCAACAGACAGCTATGCACCTCCGTTCGAGGCACCCTCTTTGTCGCTGCTGGCGATGGAGCCGCTGCGGGCAGCCTTCGACTTTTGTTCATCCAAACTGGCCAGTCGCGCTGAGCACGTGGGCGATGGCCACCCGGTCGTGGTGTATCCCGGGCTGGGCGGCGCGCCCTTCACCACTTCTCATCTGCGTGGTTTTTTGACCAGGTCCGGCTTCGAAGCGCATGACTGGGGCCGCGGCATCAACACCGGACCCAAAGGCATTTTTGACGACTGGCTGAGTGATTTGCAGGCGCACACCAGCGAGCTGCACGCCCGGACCGGCCGCAAGGTCAGCCTGGTGGGCTGGAGTCTGGGGGGCATTTACGCCCGTGAAATCGCCAAGCGCTGCCCGGGCAGCGTGCGTCAGGTGATCACCCTTGGCACGCCTTTCGCGTCCCTGGGCGGCGCCAACCATGCGGGCACACTTTACAAGCTGGTCAACGGCGACACTTCGCAGCTCACACCTGCACTGCAAGCCCGCTTGCGCGAATGCCCACCCGTGCCCACCACTGCGGTCTACAGCAAATCGGACGGTGTTGTCAGCTGGCGCGGTTGCATCGAGAAAAAATCAGATCGCTCTGAAAGCGTGGAAGTAACGGCCAGCCATTTGGGCATGGTCTCCCACAGCCAGGTGCTGCGCGTGATCGTGAACCGTCTGGCGCTGCCGGAGGGTCAGTGGCGTCCGCTGCGCCGCTCGGAACGCCTGGCCCGCCCATAAACGCCGAAAACCACGGGCATCAGCCCGCCCAGTTCACCCAGCCGGCCTGGGCGGTGACCAGCACCACCACACCAAAGACGATGCGGTACCAGGCAAAGGGAACAAAGCTGTGGCTGGCGATGTAGCGCAGCAACCAGCGTATGCACAGCCAGGCGCTCACAAACGCAAACAGCAGGCCGACGCCAAACAGCGGCAGGTCTGCCACCGACAGCAAGGCACGGTCCTTGTACAGGCTGTAAACGCCCGCGCCGATCAGCGTGGGAATGGCGAGGTAAAACGAAAAGTCGGTGGCCGCCTTGCGCGACAGGCCCAGCAACATGCCGCCAATGATGGTGGCGCCGCTGCGGCTGGTGCCGGGGATCATGGCCAGGCATTGCACCAGCCCGACCTTGAGCGCGTCCATCACGTTCATGGCCTCAACCTCCTGGATGCGCGCCACAGCCGGATTGGTTTTCTGCCGCCACTCGGCCCACAAAATGATGAAGCCGCCAATGATGAAAGTGCTGGCCACCACCACCGGCGTGAACAGGTTGGCCTTGATGGCCTTGCCAAACAGCAGGCCCAGCAACACCGCCGGGACAAAGGCCACAAAAACATTGAGTGCGAACTGCTGCGCCTGTTTTTGGTTGGGCAGGGCCACCAGGGTGTCGCGGATTTTTTGCCAGTACACCAGAATCACGGCAAAAATCGCGCCGGTCTGGATGGCAATGTCAAACACCTTGGCCTTGTCGTCGTCAAAGCCGAGCAATGCGCCCGCCAGAATCAGGTGACCGGTCGATGAGATGGGTAAAAACTCGGTCAGCCCCTCGACGATGCCCATCACGGCCGCTTTGACCAGCATTGATAAATCCACGCACGCTCCAGAAAATATAGCGTGATTATCGCTGGGACAGGGCACCAAATTATTCGTAGCGCAGCGCCTGAATGGGCAGCAGGCGGGATGCACGCCGCGCCGGGTAGAAGCCAAAAAACACCCCCACCAGCCCGGAAAAACCCACTGCCAGCAGCACCGACGCGGCCGTCATGCTGACCTGCCAGCCTGCAAAGCTGCCGACCGCCCAGGTGGCCACCGCACCCAGCAACACACCGATGGCGCCGCCAATCACGCTCAGTGTCACCGCTTCCACCAGAAACTGCGTCAGGATGTCCTTGCCGCGTGCGCCCACCGCCATGCGCAGGCCGATCTCACGGGTACGCTCGGTCACGCTGACCAGCATGATGTTCATGATGCCGATGCCGCCTATGACCAGGCTGATGCCGGCCACCGCCGCCAGCAGCAGGGTCATGATGCGGCTGGACTCTTCCTGGGCCTGCAATACTTCGGTGAGATTGCGAATAATGAAAGTGTCGTCTCCCCCGGGTTGCACCTTGAAGCGCTGGCGCATCAACTGCCTGATGTTTTCTTCAGCCACTTTCATGCTCTGGCCCTCGCGCACCTTCACATGGATGTGCCAGACCCGCTTGACGTTGCCCGGCGTGCCACCCTGCACCCGGTTGCGAAAGGTCGAGATCGGCACCAGGATGGTGTCGTCCTGATCCTGCCCCATCGAGTTCTGCCCCTTGCGGCTGAGCAGGCCGACAATCGTGACCGGCACGTTCTTGACGCGCACCACCTGGTCTATCGGGTCCATCTCGCCAAACAACTCGCCGGCCACAGTCTGTCCAATGATGGCCACCTTGGCCGAACCCGACATTTCTGCCTCTTCAAACTGCCGCCCCGACTGCAGCGGCCACTCGCGCGCCTCCAGGTAATCGTTGGTGGTGCCGAAGATGACGGTGCCCCAGTTGGCATTGTTGGCCACCACCTGGCCAAGCGTCCGCGACGCAGGGGCAGCCACCTGCACTTCCGGCACTTCACTGGCAATGGCCGTGGCGTCCTCTTCCGTCAGGCGGTTGCGGGTCTGCGCGCCCTGTCGCACGCCGCCGGTGTTTGCGCCACCGGGCAACACCAGCATGATGTTGGAGCCCAGCCCCTTCATCTGCTCCTGCACACGTTCGGTCGCGCCGCGTCCCACTGCAATCATGGTGATGACGGCCGCCACGCCTATGATGATGCCCAGCATGGTCAGTATGCTGCGCAGCGTGTTGGCCGCCAGCGCGCGCAAGGCGCTGCGAACGGCAGAAAGAAAGTTCATGGCGCCACTTCCACGCCGGTAAGGGCTGGCATGGCCATACGCGCTGCCTGCAGCACATCTTCAACAATGTGCCCATCGCGGAAGACAACCCTGCGCCGCGCCCAGGCCGCGATCTCGCTCTCGTGCGTCACCAGAATCACCGTCATGCCCTGCACATTCAGCGCGGTCAGCAGCTTCATGATCTCTTCGCTGGTCTGCGAATCCAGCGCCCCGGTGGGCTCGTCGGCCAGAATCAATTGGGGCTGGTTGACCAGCGCCCGCGCAATCGCCACGCGCTGCTGCTGGCCACCCGACAGTTCCGCCGGTGTGTGGGCAGCGCGTTCACTCAAGCCCACCGTGTGCAGCGAGGTCAGCGCCCGTTCGCGGCGCTCTGCCGCGGGCACGCCGGCATACACCAGCGGCAACTCGACGTTTTCCACCGCACTGGTACGCGGCAGCAGGTTGAACTGCTGGAAAACAAAACCAATGCGCCGGTTGCGTATGGACGCGAGCTGGTCGGCAGCCATGCTTTCCACCTCCTCACCCGCCAGCCGGTAGTGGCCGGTGCTTGGCAAATCAAGGCACCCCAGAATATTCATCAGCGTCGATTTGCCCGAACCGGAAGCGCCCATGATGGCGACAAATTCGCCCTCTGCTATGGACAGCGACACCCCGCGCAAGGCATGCACGGTCTGCGCCCCCACAGTGTAGACCTTGCTCAGGTCATGTGCTTCGATGAGGTTCACGGGGAGACTGTGGCAAGAGGCTGCTAGAAGGGAAAGCGCGGACTGCCGGGACGCGCGCCAGCGGCACCCGGCAACACTGTGCCGGTGACCAGGGTGGCCCCCTCCTGCAGACCGGATTCGGCCGCATCGGGCCCGGGCAGCAGTTCGGTGCTGCTGCCATCGCTCACACCCAGACGCACATTGATGGCCCTGGGTTTGCCATCGGCATCCAGCAGGTAGATGCGGCCGCGCGTCACCTGCCGCGCGCCGGCCTCGGCGGCCATCGCGGCGTATTTCGGTTTTTGCGCCTCGGTCAGCACATCGGCAATGCGCGCGCGAATCTCGGCAGTGATGCGCTCGCGGGCCCGGGGCCGATCTGCCTCGGGGAGCTCGCGCATCTGCATGAACCTGGGACGCGCTTCGGCGTAAATCGCGTCCACCTTCTCCACCTGCGCGGCGTCCAGCGCCAGCTCGCTGACCAGCCGGTTGCGAAACTCGGCGCCCGGTCCGCCGCGCCCACCGCCATCCCCCGGCCTGGCGGCTGCATCTTGTGATGGTTTTTGGCCTTCCGCCCTTTCGGGACCTGGAGTTGCCGCTCCCGAATTAATAGCATCCAGCGGCGCAGCGGCAGCCACCTCAACGCCCGCAATTCGCACACGCAGCGCCGCGTTGGGCACCTTGAGCGCGGCAGTGCGCGTGTCGGTGATCACCCGAACATTGGCTGTCATGCCCGGCAGCAGGCGGTCGCCCACATTGGAAAAGGCAACCACGGCCACATAGGTCACCACGTTGGCCACGTTTTGCGCTGCCTTGCGCACCTGCTGCACCTGGCCTTCAAAGGTCTGGCCGGGAAAGGCGTCCACGGTGAAGGTCGCCTTTTGCCCGGTCCTGATGCGGCCCACGTCGGCCTCATCCACGCTGGCTTCGACCTGCATGTCGCGCAGGTTCCTGGCTATCACAAACAGCTCGGGCGCCTGCAGGCTGGCCGCCACGGTCTGGCCTTTTTCAATGGTGCGCTTGATGACAATGCCGTCCACCGGTGAGGTGATGCGGGTGCGCGCCAGATCAATGCGCGCCTGCGCCAGTGCCGACTCCCGCTGGTTGACATTGGCCTGGGCACTTTGCAATTGAGCGACAACAATCTTGATGCTCTCGGCCGCGCTGCGTGCTATGGCGCGCGCCTTGTCGCCTTCGGAGGCCGCAATAAACTGCTGCGCCACCAGCTGCGCCTTGCGCTCGAAGTCGCGCTGGGCTTCTTCCGCATCAACTTTGGCCTTGGACAGCGAGGCCTGCTGGGTCTGGGCCGCGGCCCGGGCGGCGTCCAGATCGGCCTGGGCGGAGCGCACCCGGTACTCAAAGGTCTCGGGGTCCAGCATGGCGATCAGTTGCCCGGCCTTCACCTCGGAATTGAAATCAGCGTAAATGTCCTTGATCTGGCCGGACACCTGGGTGCCCACCGACACCTGCGACACCGGGTTGACCATGCCCGAGGCCGCCACCGTGGCCTGTAGCGGCCCCCGCTCCAGCGCGGCGGTGCGGAACTTGATTTCCTGGGCGCCCAGGCGCTGGCTGTACCACCAGCCACCGGCCGCCAAAGCCAGCACCAGTGCCACCCCTGTCAGCGCCAGCCTGGACATCTTGGTCTTGTTCATGTGACCAATTGTAGGAAATACCCGCCAACAAGCGCTGGGGACCGGGTTTTCCCCGCTTTGTAATGACGCTCCGGCTGAAAACATCCCGCCAAGCCGGTGTTTTGTCACACCCCGAAGGGTCGCATGATCGCCGCCTCACGGGTAAAGTGCAACGAGCGTTTGCCAATGCGTAACTTTTTATCAGGATCCGGCCATGCCCACCTCCTCCACCTCCGTCACCGCCGCTTCCGTCCTGGATTTTTGGCTGGCGGATGGTGTCAACAGTGGCTCCAACGGCACCACAACCCCCATTCCAGGCTGGCCCAGCCGGGACATGGACCCGCTGTGGTTTTCCGGTGGCCTGGAAGTCGATCAGAAAATCCGCCAGTTGTTTGAACCGGCCGTCACCCTGGCGGTCAACGATGGCCTGAAGGACTGGGAAGCAGCGCCCATGGACAGGCTGGCCCTGGTGATCCTGCTCGACCAGTTCACCCGCAACATCTTTCGCGGCCGGTCCCGGGCTTTTTCCGGCGACGCCCGCGCGCTGCAACTGGTCACGGGTGCCCTGGCCAGAGGGGACGACAAACACATGCCCTGGGTGGGCCGGGTGTTTTTGTACATGCCCCTGATGCACGCCGAAAATCTGGCGCTGCAAAAGGAAAGCGTGCGCCGCTTCGGCCGGTTGCTCACAGAAGCACCCGAGGCACTGCGCGCCGGCATGGAAAGCCGCCTGCGCTTTGCCACCGAGCACCACGACATCATCGCCCGCTTTGGCCGCTTCCCCTACCGCAATGCCGCGCAAGGGCGCACCAGCACAGCGCTGGAGTTCGACTTCCTCAAAAACGGCCCCCGTTACGGGCAATAAGGCCTGCGCCGCGCACCACCAGGTGGTGAAGTACCAGGCCGACAACATCTTCTACAAGGCCATCTGAGCCAGCGCGAAAAACACGCTTCCTGCCCGCAGCGCTCGGGCGTTGCGTCCTACATGCGCTTACACATCCTGCGATTCAACTGAGCGTTGGCCATCCAACAACTCATTGAGGACCGCAGATGAAAAGCACCCACACCAAATTCCGCGCCCTGGGCAAAAGCCTGCTGTGCACCACTGTCATGGTCACCGGCACCGCGCTGCTCATGGCCGCCTGCGCTGGCAAGCAACCGCTGCCGCGCGAGTTCAGCCAGGACACCCTGCCCATGGCCATTGGCGTACCTGCCGGGCACCGCGTTGTACTGGAAACCACGGCCACAGGCATCCTCAACTACGAATGCCGCGCCACCCCCGCCGGCCCCTTCTCATGGACCCTGGTCAGCCCGCAGGCCAACCTGCTGGATCGCACCGGCAAGGATGTGGTCGCCTATTCCGGCCCGCCTGCCACCTGGAAACATGTGGACGGATCCAGCATCACAGGCACCCAGATTGCCGTGGCGTCCAATGGCGACTTCAACCTGCCGATGCAACTGGCACGCGCCGAGCCGTCGATCGGCACGGGTGCACTGCAAAACGTCAGCTTCATCCAGCGCATCAAGACCAAAGGCGGGGTTGAAAAAACCAGGCCTTGCGCTGCCTCCAATGTGGGCGAAAAAGTGACCCTGCCGTACCAGGCCGACTATATTTTCTGGCGTCCGGTCTAAGGCCCTCATCCGCCGTGAGGCGACTGCCCTGACCCGGCAGGCCCCCCATGCGGTGTGAGCCGTCAGGCCTTATCGTCAAGCGCCTACATGGCCCTTGCGCAGTCTGCGGTTTACTTGAATCAAGCCCTTTTCCAGGGCGCTGAAGGAGTCCAGGCCATGAAAAGCACACACCACCTGTTTCGGGTTATCTCCGTTGCGTTGGGTTTGACCTTGCTGATGGTGACCGGCACGGCCGCCATGATCGGCACCTTCTCCAAACCCCTGACCCCGCCCATGCAGGCAGGCCTTTACAT
The DNA here is from genome assembly GCA_021731285.1 of Polaromonas sp. Classification (GTDB taxonomy): domain Bacteria; phylum Pseudomonadota; class Gammaproteobacteria; order Burkholderiales; family Burkholderiaceae_C; genus Polaromonas. The sequence continues at coordinate 31,917 of JAKFXR010000022.1, forward strand.
TCCCGCCGACCCCGTCCTTCCCGCCCAGGTGGCCGAGCAAAGCACCGACGACACCCTGCTTTACCAGCGTGTGGCCCGTGGCGATGGCAGCTACCAATGGGTGCTGACTGAAGAGCCCCCTACCGTGCTCGCAGCCCGCCTGGCCTCGCGCCAGATGGCCACGGCGCTGGTGGGCGACGCACCCGGCATTTATAAAGCCAGCTATGCACTGCCCGGCAAGCCGCTGGGCCTGAGCAAGGTGCTCAAGGACTGCACGATTTACGGCACACGGCTGGGCGCGCCCAGTCCCTACGACCTGTCCTGCAACTCGGTAGGCTGACCCGTCCGTCGGGCCGCGGCGCGGGTGCCGCATCGCACTGGCGAAATTTCCCCGCGTGGCCGCTGAGCGGCGTCCTACATACGGTTACAGACACCCGCGGTCTACTGCGGAAGACATCTCTTCACCTGGAACTGCCGTGGAAAATAATTCTTCTTGCCGCCCTCTGTCTTCCAACCGGCTGCGCAGCGTCCTGGCCGTGATCGCGGCCGGCACCTTGTTGAGTGCCTGCGGCTACCGGCCGCTGACGCCCTACAACACCCAGCTGGACCTGCCCGAAGCCATCCGTGTGCCACCCGGCCACCAAGTGGCGGTTGAAGCGCGAGGCAGCGGTACCCTGACCTACGAGTGCCAGGCTGTCAAACGCCAGCCTTTTGAATACGCCTGGCTGCTGCGCAACCCCAGTGTGGAGCTGACCGACACCTATGGCCAGAACATCGTGCACACCCCCGGGCCGCGACCGCGTGCCGGATGGGTGCACAGGGACGGCTCCCGCACGGCGGTGGTGGATTTTGTGGAGGTGCCCAATGGCAGCTTCAGCCTGCCGCTGCAGCGCACCAAGGCCGAACCATCGCCCGTACCTGGCACCCTGCAAAACGTCAGCTACGTGCAGCGGGTGCGCACCCTGGGCGGCCTGGCCTCGGTCAAGCCCTGTAGCGCGTCAGAACTGGGCATGCGCATGGGCATCCCCTATGAGGCCGACTACGTTTTCTGGCGCCCGGCATAAACACGACGAGCCCCAAAACAAAAAACCCGCAGACCGGAATCTGCGGGTTTTTTCATGCCTGCCGGAAGGGCTTAGTGGCCTCTGTGTCCGTTGTGACCGCCATGACCGTTAAAGCCGTGACCACCATGACGCTGGTGATGCCTTCTGTGCCCATAGGGGCGGCCATAGTAAACCGGGGCGGGCTGGTAGTAGACCGGCTGGGGCTGGTAATAAACCGGCGCCGGCTGCACATACACAGGCCGCGGGTAATACACAGGCGCAGGCTGGGTGTACACCGGGTAGGCGTTGGTCACGCCGACGGACACGCCGGGTGAGCCAACACCCACAGACCAGTACACATTGCCGTTGGCCTGGGCAGCGCCTGCAAAGCCGACAACAGCCGCTGCGGCCAGCGCGGCCTTGATGCAAACAGAACGAATTGATTTCATGGTGGGTCTCCTTGAGAGAGGGTGGGGCAAAAAAACATCTACACGGCTATTAAACGCAAGGCGGTCGCTTTCGCCTACCGTCTTTACGTTAAAGGGCGTTGCCAAACGTAAGGGCCGACACCCCTAGAATCAGCCCATGACCTCCCCTGCAGACAAAGAAATCCATAAACCCAGCAATTTTTTGCGCCAGATCATTGACCACGACCTGGCAGGCGGCACCTATGCCAGCCGCCGCTGGGCCGGCAGCCCCGGCGATGCCGCCCACCATGCGGCCGGCCAGCCCGACCCCGCCAGGGTGCGCCTGCGCTTTCCGCCTGAGCCCAATGGTTACCTGCACATTGGCCACGCCAAAAGCATTTGCATCAACTTTGGCCTGGCGCGCGAGTACGGCGGCGTGTGCCACCTGCGCTTTGACGACACCAACCCCGAGAAGGAAGACACCGAATACGTGGACTCCATCAAGGACGCGGTTCAGTGGCTGGGCTTTGACTGGCACAACCAGGGCGAAAGCAATCTTTACCAGGCCAGCGATTATTTTGACTTCATGTACCGCGCGGCCGAGCATTTGATTGAAACCGGCCACGCCTATGTGGACGAGCAGACCGCCGACGAGATGCGCCACAACCGCGGCGACTTTGGCCACCCCGGCACCAACAGCCCTTTTCGCAGCCGCACACCGGCCGAGAACCTGGCCCGCTTTCGCGAGATGCGTGATGGCAAGCTGCCGGACGGCGCCGCCGTGCTGCGCGCCAAAATCGACATGGCCTCGCCCAACATCAACATGCGCGACCCGGCCATTTATCGCATTCGCCGCGCGCACCACCACAACACCGGCGACAAGTGGTGCATCTACCCGATGTACACCTTTGCGCATCCGGTGGAAGACGCGCTGGAGCAGATCACCCACAGCATCTGCACGCTGGAGTTTGAAGACCAGCGCCCGTTTTACGACTGGCTGCTGGACCGCCTGGCCGAGGGCGGTCTGATAGCAACGCCGCACCCGCGCCAGTATGAGTTTGCAAGGCTTAACCTGACTTATGTGCTGACCAGCAAACGCAAGCTGGCGCAACTGGTGAATGAAAAACGCGTCAGCGGCTGGGACGACCCGCGCATGCCCACCATTGTTGGCCTGCGCCGGCGCGGCTACACCCCCGAAGCGATTCAACTGTTTGCCGACCGCATTGGCGTCAGCAAAAGCGACAGCTGGATTGACTACAGCACACTCGAAGGCGCATTGCGCGACACGCTGGACCCCACAGCCCCACGCGCCATGGCCGTGCTGGACCCGGTCAAGCTGGTGCTGACGAATTGGGACGAGGTCATGGGTGCAGGTTTGCTGGATGATTGCAGCGCCCCAGTCCACCCGCACCTGCCCGATCTGGGCAAACGCAACTTCAAAATTGGCAAAGAGGTGTGGATTGAACGCACCGACTACGAAGAGACACCGCCCAAAGGTTTCTTCCGTTTGTTCCCAGGCAACAAGGTGCGCCTCAAATACGGCCACGTCATCGAATGCACAGGCGCCACCAAAGACGCGAGCGGCAAAGTGACCGAAGTGCAAGCCACATTGATCCCCGACACCAAAAGCGGCACACCGGGCTCAGACTCGGTCAAGGTCAAGGGCGTGATCACCTGGGTGGGGGTGAGTGATGCGGTGCAGGCGGAAGTGCGGCTGTACGACCGGCTGTTTACCGAGGCACACCCCGGTGGCAGCGACAGGGATTTTCTGGAAGAGCTGAATCCGAACAGTTTGCAGACCGTGACGGCCTATGTGGAGCCTTCACTGGCTGGTGTGGCGGCCGGGCAGCGTTTTCAGTTTGAGCGGCATGGGTACTTTGTCACTGACTTGAAAGATCACGTCGCTGCGAAAGCTGTGTTCAATCGGGTGACGGGAATGAAGGACAGCTGGGCTAAATGAAAGTAACCCGCCCCGCCAAACCCAAGCATCCCACCGTCGTGGTGATTGCCGGGCCCAACGGCGCAGGCAAATCAACGGCCGCGCCTTTTTTACTTAAACAGGCCTTGGGCATTCTTGAGTTTGTCAATGCGGACCAGATAGCGACGGGGCTGTCGGCCTACTCACCCGAAACCGTCGCGTTTGAAGCAGGCCGTATCATGCTTAAGCGGCTTCATGAGTTGGCAAAAGCAAACGTGAGCTTTGCATTCGAATCCACGCTTTCAAGCCGAACCTTTGCTTTGTTTCTCAGCCGTTGCAAGGCGCAGGGTTACCAAGTCCAGATTTTTTATGTCGCGCTCCCCAGTGCGGAGCTGGCCGTCAACCGGGTAGCGCTACGCGTCAAACTTGGCGGTCACAACATACCGCAGGCGGATGTGGAGCGCCGCTTTCAACGAAGCCTGCATAACCTGTATGCCTTGTACCTGCCGCTTGCCGACCGTTGGACGGTTTTGGATAATGCATCTGGCACACTCAAGTCAATTGCTCGCGGGACCGCCCGCCGTACTTATGTGGAGGACCCGGAAAAATGGCTCAATCTGAAACAGCTCGCCCAATGAAAAAAGCCGCGCCAAGCAGCGCCGTAATTGCGGGAGACAAAATTGCCAAAGCCTTGACGCAAGCATCTTCACAGGCCAAAAAACAACTCGCGACCCAAGGCCTTAAGTTGCCGACGCAGAGCTGGACCGGATCGGCAGTACGCAACCCTGCTGTTTGAAATGCGGCCACCTCATCAAACGTCCGGCCGCGACGCCAAGCGCAACCTCAGCGCAGAACTGCTGCAGTCTGTGCGCGAAATGACAGCAGGCAAAGGCAAGGTGACCGCGCGGGTGGAAGTTCCAGCGGTGACACATGCCCGCATGAAGTCCGGCCTGTCGCAGGCCCAGTTTGCCGAACTGCTGGGCGTCTCGGTGCGCACCTTGCAAGACTGGGAACAAGGCCGCCGCCAGCCGTCTGGCGCGGCCCGTACACTGATTTCGATTGCGGAGTTGAAGCCCAGGGTTTTGCAGCAGGTGTTCAAGGATTTGGTCGGGACGCCGATCGCATGAATTGAGCAGTTCCGATGACAAAGCCACATGCATTGATCCTTGCCGCCACTCTTTCATGTTTATCGACTGCCTCTCAAGCCCAACAAATCGAAGAAGTCCCCTTCATCACCTCTCCCGACAACGTCACGCTCGAAATGCTGAGCATCGCCGGCGTCAAGCGTGGCGACCATGTGATTGACCTGGGCTCTGGTGACGGCCGCATTGTGATTCTGGCAGCCAGGCGTTTTGAAGCGACCGGCCTCGGTGTGGACATTGACCCGCGGCTGGTGGAGCAAAGCAAAACCAGTGCACGCACTGCCGGTGTGGCCGACAAGGTGGAGTTCCGCGAGCAGGATTTGTTCAAGACCGATCTGGCACCCGCCACCGTGGTCACCATGTATTTGCTTCCGGAAGTGAACATGCAGTTGCGCCCTGCCCTGCTGGCGCTCAAGCCGGGCACACGCATCGTCTCGCACGACTGGGACATGGGCGACTGGAAGCCCGATCGCAGCACCGTGCTGCCCGTGCCCAACAAGGCCGTCGGTCTGGAGAAGTCGAGCAAAGTCCACTTCTGGACTGTGCCTGCGCGGGTCGAGGGCTTGTGGTGTGCACGCGGCATCTTGCGCGGCGTCAGCATCAGGCTCACGCAGAAGTACCAGGCCTTTGAAGGCACGCTGGCCTGGCGCGAGCGCACGCGCGGTCTGGCCGGCACCATCACCGGCACAGAGCTGCGCACACCGGCGGGCAGCAGCGGCGAGCTGGTGCTGCAGGTCACGGGCGACAGCCTGCGCATCACCGCAGCACAAGGCAACATGGCGCTGGCCCAGGGGCAAACCTTCACGCGCACAGCGGGCGCTTCCTGCGGCTAGCCTTAAATACGCGCTTTTGGCTGACAGCCACGGGACGTACATCGGGGCTTAATGGCATGAAGCCATTTCAAGGCAGCCTGCCGCTGCCCAACCCCAAGGAGACCCCATGTCCCAATTTGCCATGATCACCGGTGACGTCACTTACACACCGGGCGACGGCGCGCCGATTCAAATCCCCCGCGTGCGGGTCGAGGTCGCGCTGGAGCCTGACAGCGCCACGCTGAGCTGGGACGCCGGCGACGGCGTGGGCGGCCTCACGGCCATCCCGCGGGTGCAGTATGACGACTATGTGCGCAAGGGCATGATTACCTTGACACCAAATTAGCCTGCTGCCCACGAATCATCGGGACTTGTTGCTATTTAAAATATAGCAAGCTCTGCTTTGATGGCCATGGTGCCCCGGGCTGGTTGTGCACACCTAGCCCATTAGGTCGCGCTCCCTAGGGAAAACCCGGAGGATCAAGCCATCCCTCCACTTCCTTCAAGGAACACCCCATGAGCGCCAAGAATCTCTCCACCGTTGCTTCTGACCTGATCGAGTCCTATGGCAACACCGCCAAAAACGTCATTGACGCCTACCGCGCCGGCGGCGAGCGCGTGGTCGGCCTGCTGGAGCAGCGCTGGAACCAGGCCCTGAAGCAGTCCCGCACCGAGCTGACCGCCGAGACCGCCAAAAACGCAACCGCCGCACAACTGGCTTTCAGCGCCTACTACACCAAGGGCCTGAACATGACGACCAACGGCGCCCAGCAAGTGGTTGAGCAACTGGTCAAGGTGCTGGAAGTTGGCGTCGAGCGTGCTGCTGCCAACGCCAGCCTGTTTGAAGAAAAAACCGGCGTCACCGCCCTCAACACCCTGGCAGCCGCCACCGCACCGGGCGCACTGGCGCTGAGCAAGCTGGCAGCACAGATTGAGCAGAAGTCGGCTGAACTGGCCACCAAAATCGCCGGCGACGACGTCAGCACCGCCAGCGTCAAGCGCACCACGGCCTACAGCCAGCGCCGCAAGGCAGCCTGAGCGAACTGAGCGGCTGTCATCCCGGACTAGATCCGGGATCCATCCCCGCTCAACCGCCAGAAAGCTGCGGGCATGGATTGCGGGTCAAGCCCGCAATGACAACGTTGGACTGTCATCCCGGACTCGAGGAGCCTGCCCCGGACCCCGATCCGGGGGGATCCATGTCACATGGACTACCGCAGTAGTCAGCGAAGCATGGATTGCGGGTCAAGCCCGCAATGACAGGAAAAACTCGCCCGCCATGACCATGGCGCGGCCCTAGCTCTCCACCGCAAACTTCAGGCGCGCCAGCGCCTGATCCCATTGCTGCGAGATCAGCTCGAGCGAGCGGCGGGCTTCTTCCAGTTGCCCGGGCTCAAACTGCCACAGGCGCTCGCGCCCCACCTTAATGTCATGCACCAGCCCTGCCTCCGCAAGCACCTGCAGGTGTTTGGTGACCGCCTGACGGGTGATGTCCGTCGTGGCAGTCAGCTGTGCAATCGACACCGCCCCACCCACACACAACAAGGCCACCAGGCGCAGCCGGGTTTCGTCACCCAGTGCGGCAAACACAGAAGCCGGGCCTGCAGGGCGCGAGGCAGCGGGAGGCGATTTAGGGGGTGGTGACATATTTCTCGATGTTCCTGATCTGGCCATCCCAGCCCCCGTTGTTCATGCGGAAGGCCAGGTCGCGGCGCGACGGGGGTATGTTGTCAAAGCCCGATTCCACCACGTTCAGCAAGGTACCACCTTCGGCTTCCTTGAGCGCAAACTCCACCAGCGTGGGCGGCTCCTTGGCGTAGTCGATGGCGGGGTCTACCGCATAGGGGTGCCATCGGAAAGAAAACAGTTTTTGCGGTTCCATGCGCTCGACGATCACGTCAAAGAAGACGTGCTCGAAGCCGCAGATGGTGATTTTCCCGCGGGTGCGCTGGCCCGCCGCAAAGGTCTGGCCCTGGAGGTCGGCGCCAAACCATTTGCCAAACTCTTCGGCGTTGGACAATGCGCCCCACACGCGCACCAGCGGCGCCTTGAGCAACATGTTTTTTTCAATGCGGTCGGTCGATGAGGCCATGTGCAATCTCCTTATTGCATTTATTATGCAACAGAAAAACGAATAACTGCAACTGTTTTATTGCGTATTTTCCGTCTTGGCGCCCGCACCTACCGCTCCCAGGGTGAAATAAAAACACGCCCCTTCTCCGGGCTTGCTCTCGGCCCAGACACGCCCGCCATGGCGGTCCATCACGCGCTTGACAGTGGCCAGGCCTATGCCGGCGCCTCCAAAGTCGCCCGGTGAATGCAGACGCTCAAAAATGCCGAACAGCTTGTGGGCAAAGGCCATGTCAAAGCCGGTGCCGTTGTCGCGCACAAAAAACACATCGCGGCCATCCCTGCCCGCCTGGCGGCCCACGTCAATCTGGGCCATCGACTGCCGGGAGGTGAACTTCCAGGCATTGGCCAGCAGGTGGTGCAGCACCGCCGACAGCAGCATGGGATCGCCCCTGGCGTGCAGGCCTTCCTGGATGTTGAACTGCACCCGGCGCCCCGGCTCGCGCTCGCGGTGAGCGGCTTCGATGACACGGGCCATGGCCGAAAAATCCACAGGCTCGGACTTGATCTCCTGGCGCGACAGATGCGCCAGGGTCAGCAGGCCGTCGATCAGGTCGCCCATCTGTTTGACAGCAATACCGATGCGCTCCAGGTAGTGCTTGCCCTTGTCACTGAGCTTGTCACCTTCGCTCTTGATCAGCAGGTGGCTGAAGCCATGGATGGTGTTGAGCGGCGAGCGCAGGTCGTGCGAGACCGAGTAGGAAAAGGACTCCATCTCGCTGTTGGCCACGGCCAGCTCCCCAGTGCGCTGGTTGACCCGCTCTTCCAGACCGGCATTGAGCCGCAGGATCTCTTCCTGCTGCTGACGCCGTCCGGTGACGTCGCGCGCCACCGCCACCCAGTGGGTAAACCCGCCGGCGTCGTTGGCAATCGGCGAGATGTCGATCTCCAGCCAGAGTTTTTTGCCGTCCTTGGTAAAGCTGAGGATTTCGGTGCGCACCGGCTGCCAGGCCTGGATGGCGGCATTGATCTGGTCGGCCTGGGGGCTGCGGTTGTTGCCACCCCAGATAAAACCCGGCGCCTTGCCGATGGCCTCATCGCGGCGATAGCCGGTCTGGCGCTCAAACGCGTCGTTGACAAAAACGATTTTTGCCACGGGCGATGCAAACGGCTTGGCCTTGGCAATGATGACGATGTCGTTCAGGCGCGAGACCGCCGTCTCCAGCAGGCGCAGCCGCGATTGGTCGGCCCGGCGCTGCGAGATGTCCTGAAAATACACCGCCGTCCCGGCCTCGGTCGGGTAGACATGAAAGGCAAACCATGTTTTAAGCGGGCGGTAAAAGCTCTCGAAGCGCGCAGTGCGCTGTTCCGCGACGGCGTTGCGGTATTCGCGCTCTGCCGCCGTGCCCGCAATGCCGGGAAACTCCTCCCACAGGTTTTTGCCGAGCAGGTCGCCGCGCTTGCGCCTGAGCATGCGCTCGGCCTGGCTGTTGACAAAAACAAACCTCCAGTCCTCGTCCATCAGGCTGAAACCGTCGGTGATGTTTTCCAGCGTGCTGCTGAGCCGTGCCTCCAGCGCCAGCGTGCGCAGTTCGGCCTCTTTTTGCTCGGTGATGTCCTGAAACGCGCCCTGCAGCCGGATGATGTTGCCCGCTTCGTCACGCACCGCCTCGCCGAGCGAGCGCACCCAGATCTGACGGCCCTTGACTGTGAGCTTGGGCAGGATGAACTCATACGGCGTGCCATGCTGCGCGCAGGTCTCGACCAGACGCGTGACGGTGGCGCGGTCTTCCTGCCGGAAGTAACCAATGCCTTCGCTCAGCGTGGGCTGGTAGCCGGGCGGCACGTCGTGGATGCGGCAGTTCTCGTCGGACCAGGTGAGCTTGCGTTCCGGCAGCTCAATGGTCCAGCCGCCCAGCTGCGCCACACGGCCGGCAATGCGCGTCATGAACAGGTCACTTTCCAGCATCTCGGTGGAGCGCTTGAGGCTTTCAATGTCTGTGAGGCTGGCCAGCCATTCAGCAGCTTGACCGTCAGCGGCGGGCTGAGGCGTTGCGCGCAGCAACATCCAGCTGTAGCTGCCATCGGCGCGGCGCAACCGGCATTCGGCTTCAACCGCTTCACCCGCAGCCAACCCGGGCTCGCAGCTCCTGGCCACGCGCGCGTTGTCCTCCGGATGCACAAGCTGGGTCCACCCCCGCTGCAGGCTGTCTTCCATCGACAGCCCCGAGAAGTCCATCCAGCGCTGGTTGAACCAGCTGCAGCTGCCGTCTGCATGCATCAGCCACACCATGTGCGGCAGGGCATCCGCCAACTGGCGAAACCGGGTTTCAGTCATGCGCTGTACCCGGACACATTCTTCTTCTTACCCATAAAAACAGGTCTTCCTTGGATGGCCGGCCATAAGAGACGACCGCTGCATGCCAATCCAGTTTAGCGCCTGCCTTGTCCTCATGCCCTATTTGTCTGGTGCGCGACAAGGGCATGCAGCAAATTGGCAACTTCCTCGCAAGGACGTGGCATACGAAAGTAATAATGCGCGCATGAGCACACATCCCCTTTCTTCGAGCCCGCAGGTCCTGGCTTTTGATGTTTTTGGCACAGTGGTGGACTGGCACAGCGGCATTGTCAGAGAGCTGAAGTTGCTGCGCCCCGAGGCAGATGGCAATGCGTTTGTGCTGGCCTGGCGCGCCGGCTACCAGCCTGCCATGCGACGTGTGATGTCTGGCGAGTTGGGGTGGACGCTGATTGACGATTTGCACCGTTTGATTCTGGACGGCCTGCTGGAGCAGTTTGGGCTGGGCGATCTGAGCGAAGCGCAAAAACAGCACCTCAACAAAGCCTGGCACCGGCTGGACCCCTGGCCCGACGTGGTGGCTGGCCTGACCCGCCTGAAAAAACGCTACACCCTGTGCACGCTGTCCAACGGCAACATCGGTTTACTGACCAACATGGCCAGGCGCGGCGCCCTGCCGTGGGACTGCATTTTGTCGGCGGAGGTGTTTCGCGCCTACAAGCCGGACCCGGCTACCTACCTCGGCGTGGCCAAGGTGTTTGACCTGGACCCCGCGCAGGTGATGCTGGTGGCCGCCCATCAGGACGACCTGGCTGCCGCGCGTGCCTGCGGCCTGCAAACTGCCTACATCGAGCGGCCGGCAGAGTTTGGCGCGACGCGGCCCAAGGATGTCTCGCCCGACCCGGCCAACAGCATGCACGCCAGGGACTTTCTCGACTTGGCTACCCAACTGGGCTGCTGACAGCGACACACAGCAAAAATGGGCGCAAGCGACGCTATTGGATCAATAGCGGCTTGCGCCCATTCCCAAAGGGTCAGAGCCCCTGTTTGTTTCAAGCCAGAGTGACCTAGCCGCGGCGGCGGTCGTTGCGCATCGCGCGCTCGACATCATCACGCAATGCCTTCAGCTCGTTGCGCAAAGTGCGGTTTTCCTGCTTGGTCACCACGCCATCGGCCTTGAAGCTGGCCTCGTGCTGGGCAATCTGGCGCTCGCGGCTGTGCAGCCGGCGCGCTTCGCGCTGGGTGATGCGGCCAGAACGCACACCTTCATCGATGCGCTGGCTGATCTGGTACTCGCGGTTGTCGATGCCGGGCGTGCTGCCAGGCTGGCGGCCGGCCCGGTCGTTGTTGGCCATCATGCGCTCGACTTCCGAGCTCAAGCCATCCAGCTCTGCACGCAATTGCTGACGCTCCTGCGGCGTGGCGCTGCCGTTGGACTTGAAATAAGCCTCGCGCGCGGCGATGTCGCGGTCGCGCGCGTACAGCGCCTGCGCCTCGGACGGTGTGATGTGACCGGAGTTCAGGCCCTGCTGGATGCGTGCACTGATGGCCAGCTGCGCGCGGTCCACACCGGGGGTGTTGGTGTTGTTGTTATTGTTGAATTGGGCCATCGCCGGGCTTGCAGCCAGGCCGGTCAACAAGGCGGTTGCCAGAAAGGAAGCAGTGAGGAATTTCGATGTCATGGTGTTCTCCTGAATGTCGTGGGATGGCCAACAGCACTTTGGGCAACTTGCGGTGGCTGAAAGATTTCAGTGTCGGCAAGCGGCAGTGGGAGCTGCATGCTGGATCGCCGCTTTTTCAAGGCGGCTCGTGAGCCAGTGAAGACATTGTTGGCGTGGCCATGTCAAGCGCGTGTAAGGCTTTGGTGGATTTACCGAAGGTTTACCGCCTACGCGAAGTCGTATCTGCGTGTGCGCACGCGCTCTCAGGTCGCGTGTTTGCCCGCTGTCCAGCCCTGGCTGCCCAGGGCCTGCTCAGCCACTGCCGTGGGGGCGGCCTCCAGTGGCGTACCCATGGTGTCGTTCCACCGGTTGAGGAAGGCAAACATGGCCACCACGCCGAGCATTTCGGTGATCTCGCCATCGCTCCAGTGCAACTGCAAGCGGGCAAACTGTTCGTCGGTCACTGCGTTGGGCTGGCTTGCCGCTGCCAGCGCAAAGTCAAGCGCCAGCCGCTCTTTCTCGCTGTACAGCGGGCTGCTGCGGTAGTTCCAGATGTCGGCCAGCCTGGCGTCACTGATGCCGAAATTTTTTGCGCCCAACAAGGTGTGCGCCTGGCAATACAGGCAACCTGCCACCTTGCTCACCACATGGCCTATCAGGCGGCGAAAGCCAAGGTCGACCTCGCCGGCAGGGTCCATCACGGCGGCATTGAGCTGCGCCAGCGCCTGGACCAGCCTGGGCTTGCGCTGCATGGTGAGCACACTGTTGGGCGTGAATCCCAGCGTGGTCAAAAAGAAATCGAAGTGGGGCTTGAGCTCCGGCGTGGTCTCAGGTGGCAGGGGTTGCAGGCGGGGCACGGTGTCTCCTTCAGTGCCAGGGAGCTGGCGGCCACTCAGTGTAGGGTGCCGCGCCTGCGCGCCTTGGCGCCAAACTCCCGCCGAGCTTGCGTCACACAGACAAAAGTGCCACCTGGCCCTTTAATCGCGGGACAAGTTTGCTATTACTTTGGTAGCTGTTGACCACTACCGGACATCGGTGCCAACGCGCCAAACCGTAAAGACCTGTAAAGCTGCCAACCCGCAGGCACCGCCAGGCGTTGGTCATGTGCACAATGATTTGCTCAGGAGACCGCACATGCCGCCCCACTGTCCCCGCGCCGCTCTCGCCTATGCGCTGACCTGCGCTCTGGCCTTCGCCATGTCAAGCAGCCCCGCCATGGCGCAAGGCGATGCAGCTGCCGCGTGGCGGGCCACCTCGCGCCTGGGGTACGGGCCCACTGCCGCCACCGCGCGGGCCGCTCAGGCAAATCCGCGGGCCTGGGCCCTGCAGCACATAGACCTTGCACACGCAGCCAGCCAGCGGCCCCCCTTGATTCCCGCTGAGCTGGCGGCTTTCAATGAACCACTGGGCACACTGGCCCGCAACTTTCAGGCCGAACGGGAGGCGAGGCGAAACACACGTGCGCAGGCAGCCAACCCCGCTGCAGCAGCGATGCCAGTCAATGCGGGCGATGCCCCGCGCTTCAGCCGCGAAATGCAGCAGTCAGCCGCCGCCTGGCGCCTGATGGCCTGCAGCAGCCCGGATCTGGAGCCTGCGCTGCTGGCGCGCATGACCGAGTTCTGGTTCAACCACCTCAATGTGTTCACAGGCAAAGGCACGGTGCGGCCCTTTGTGGGGCACTACGTGGTCAACGTCATACGCGCCAACAGCTTCGCAAAGTTTGAAGACATGCTGCTGGCCAGCGCGCGCCACCCGGCCATGCTGCTGTACCTGGACCAGGCGCAAAGCAATGTGCGCGGCCTCAACGAAAACTATGCGCGCGAACTGATGGAGCTGCACACCCTGGGCGTGGACGCGGGTTATACGCAGACTGACGTGCGCGAGCTGGCCCGCATCCTCACCGGCTGGACGGTCGGGCTGCAGCAGGGCGAGGCTTTCCGCTTTGCGCCACGCCTGCATGACAACGGCGACAAGGTGCTTCTGGGCCGCAGCTTTCGCGGCAGCGGCATGAATGAAGGCGAAGAAGCCATTCGCATGCTGGCGCGCCACCCGGCCACCGCAAAACGCATTGCGCAGCGGCTGGCCACAAGTTTTGTGGCCGACAAGCCGCCGCAGGCGCTGGTGGACAGACTGGCCGCCAGCTTTGGCCAGACGCAGGGCGACCTGCGCGCGCTGATGCGCACGCTGGTGGAGTCGCCGGAGTTCTGGCATGCGGACAACCTGCTCTTCAAAACCCCGCTGGACTTTGCCTGCTCGGCGCTGACCGCCGGCGGCGGCGTGAACGACAGGCGCGATATCCCGCTGACGCTGGGTTTTCTGGCGCAGGCCGGCCAGCCCATGCACGGCTGGCAGACCCCCGACGGCTACAAGACCGATGCCGCGACCTGGCTGGCGCCGGAAGCGCTGACCCGCCGCGCCGACTATGCGGTGGCGCTGGGCGCGCGCATGTCCGAGCCGGTCTGGCTGCATACCTTTCTGAGCGCAGCGCACCGCGAGCGCATCGCCCGCGAGCCAGCCGTCGTGCGCACAGGCCTGCTGCTGGCCAGCCCCGATTTCATGCGCAAATGAAGCACACACAGGAAACACCCCCATGACACAGCCCCACCAAATTCAGCGCCGCCGCTTGCTGCTGGCCAGCGGCCTGGCCATGGCTGGCCTCCACGGTTCGCGCGTCTGGGCGCAGGCTGCACCCCCGGGCAGCACACGAGCGGGCGCTGGCCGCGTGGTGGTGCTGATGCTGCGCGGCGCTTATGACGGTCTGTCGGCATTTGTGCCCTATACCGACGCCGACTACTACAGCCTGCGGCCGGTGATTGCCATCGCCGCGCCCGACGGTAGCGCGCAAACAGCCATCAAGCTGGACAACACTTTTGCGCTGCACCCGGCGCTCGCGCCGCTGCTGTCCTTGTGGCAGCAAGGTGTGCTGGGCTTTGTGCCCGCCGCCGGCCTGCCTGCACCCAACCGTTCGCACTTTGACGCGCAATACCAGATGGAGACCGGCCATCCGGGCAAGACCAGTGCCACGCCGGGCTGGCTCAACCGCGTGGCGTCCTGGCAAAGCCCATCGGTCACGGCGGCGCTGGGTGTGGGCGAGGCCAACCCGGCCATCCTGGCAGGACCGGCGGGTGTGAAACTGATCCCGCGCGGGCAGGCTGCGCAGCGTACCGGCGTGCTGGCCAACGACCAGACCCGTCAGGCCTTGCTGGACCTGTATGCGGGCAAGGACAAACTCAGTGAAGCTTTTCGCCAGGGCGCGGGCAGCCGCATGCAAAGCGCGCAGGAGCTCAGCAGCGAAAAAATGGCGGCAAGCGCCCGGCGCGACATGGCCATGCGCGACGCGGCACTGGACCGCGATGGCGCTCCCGGCAATGCGCAGGCGCTCAATGCGCAAATGCAGGCCGCCAGCAACGGCGCAGCCGATCCGGTGGGCCTGCAACTCGACGCGCAGCACCTGGGCACCTTGATGCGCAATGACCGCAAGCTGCGTATTGGTTTTTTGTCAGCAGGCGGCTGGGACACCCATGCCAACCAGGGCAATGTGACGGGGCAACTGGCCAACAACCTTGGCAATCTGGCACGCGGCATCGCGCAGTTGCGTCAGGAGTTCTCAGGGCCCGGCGACGTGGTTGTGGTGATGAGCGAGTTTGGCCGCACCGCCTTTGAAAACGGCAGCCGCGGCACCGACCATGGTTTTGGCAATGCGATGTGGGTCATCGGCAACCCGGTCAACGGCGGACGCTGGCACGGGCAGTGGACGGGCCTGGCGCGCGGCAACCTGCATGAGGCGCGCGACCTGCCGGCCCACCACGACTACCGGTCGGTGCTGGCCCAGGTGCTGCGCGCCGCCTTTGCCCTGCCCGACTCTGCACTGGCGCAGATCTTTCCGCAGACCAGCTGGGACACACGGCTGGACAGCCTGTTGCGCCGGGCTTGATTTGGACCGACCCGCTCAGCGCTGCATGGCCTCCCACAGCCGTGAGGGCGATAGCGGCATCTGCAGCATCGGTGCCTGCGCGGCCAGCCCGTTGCGCGCCAGCGCGTCGGCCACCGCATTGACGACCGTCGGGCCGGCGCCTATGGTGCCCAGCTCGCCCACACCCTTGACGCCCAGCGGGTTGTTCAGACACGGGGTGGAGGTGTCCATTTCGGTTTTGAAGGGCGGCGCATCGTCGGCGCGCGGCGCGGCGTAGTCCATCAGGCTGCCCGTCACGGGCTGACCGGTTTCGCGGTCGTAGACCATGTGTTCGCACAAGGCCTGGCCCATGCCCTGCAGGGCCCCGCCGTCAAGCTGGCCGCGCACAATCATGGGGTTGACCACGCGGCCCACGTCATTGACGGACGCATAGGCCACCACGGCCACCGCACCGGTCAGGGGGTCGATCTCGACCTCACTGATGTGGCAGCCGTTGGGCCAGGACGGGCCGGCCACGGCCGTGGTGGAGTCCATGAAAATGCGCTGGTCGGGCTGACGCGCAGCCAGCGAAAACAGGTCGATACGGAGGTCGGTGCCGGTCACCTTGAAGCTGCCGTTGGCATAGTGGATGTCGTGCTCCGACGCTTCCAGCGCCTGCGCCGCCAGTTCCTTCGCTTTGGCGATGGTTCGCTCTGCGCCCTGCGCGATCGCTGAACCGCCGGTGAACAGCGAGCGCGAGCCCGCGCTGCCAAAACCGTTGCCGCGGTCGGTGTCGCCCATGATCACGCGCACTTTCTCGACAGGCACGCCAAAGGCATCGACCACCAGTTGTGTGAGCGTGGTGGCAATGCCCTGCCCCATCGCGTTGACCGCGGTGAAAACCTCGATCACACCGTCCGAGCCGGGCGCAGCCTTGATCTCGACGCTGACGGTTTCTTCAAGCGCATTGCCGCCCGTCCATTCCAGAAAGGTGGCAATGCCCTGGCCGCGCAGCTTGCCACGCAGGGCTGAATCCGCCGCGCGCTCAGCAAAACCGTCCCAGTCGGCCAGCACCAGCGCCTGGCTCATCACATGTTCAAATTTGCCCGAGTCATAGATCTGGCCCATGGGATTTTTGTAGGGCATTTGCTCAGGCTGAACAAAGTTGCGCCGCCGCAGTTGCACGCGGTCGATGCCGGTCTGGCGCGCAGCCTCGTCCATCAGCCGCTCCATCGTGAAGATCGCTTCGGGCCGGCCTGCGCCCCGGTAGGCGCTGGTGGGCGCAGTGTGGGTCATCACCGCCTTGAAATGAAAGTCAATGGTCTGGATGTCGTACACACTGGTCTGCACCCAGGGGCCGATCAGCACCTGGATGGCCACGCCGGCGCCCGTGGGATAGGCACCCACGTTGGCCAGTGACGCCAGGCGCAGGGCCAAAATCTTCCCGCTTTCGTCGAGCGCGAGCTCCGCGTGGCTGTGCAGGTCGCGGCCATGCGTGCTGGAGACAAACTCCTCGCTGCGGTCGGCCACCCACTTGACCGGCAGCTTGAGCGCACGCGCGCACCAGGCAGTGGCAATGTCTTCCGGGTACACGCCGGTTTTCATGCCGAAGCCGCCGCCCACATCGCCGACCACCACGCGCACCTGCGCCGCTTCCATGCCCATGGCATCACACACCGCGGTGCGCACACCGGTTGGCATCTGGCTGCTCATGCGCAGGGTGAGGCGCCCGGTGCTTGCGTCCAGGTCGGCCAGCACCGAGCGCGGCTCCAGACTGAGCGGATGCAGGCGCTGGTTGACGATCTCCAGTTTGACCACATGGCGGGCCGCCGCAAAAGCGTCTGCGGTGGCCTGAACGTTGCCATAACGGGTTTCGCAGGCGATGTTGTCGGGCGCTTCTTCGCACACCACAGGCGCGCCGGCAGCCGTTGCGTCCTGCATGTCCACCACCATGGGCAGTTCCTCGTAATCGACCATCACCGCCTCGGCGGCGTCACGCGCCTGTTGCAGGGTCTGTGCCACCACGGCCACCACCGCCTCGCCGACAAAGCGGGCACGCTCATGGGCCAGCACGCGGCGCGGGGGACCCACGCTGGGGCTGCCGTCGGCGCGGCGGAAGCCGACGGAGCCGGGGATGGCTTTGACACCGGCTGCGTCCAGTTCAGCGCCACTGAGCACCAGCAGCACGCCGGGCATGGCTCGCGCGGCCGCAGCGTCCACAGACACAATGCGCGCGTGCGGATACGGAGAGCGCACAAAAAACAGGTAAGTCTGGCCCGGCAGCGTGACATCGCCGGTAAATTGGCCGGCACCGGCCAGCAAGGCGTCGTCCTCCAGACGGCGAACGGCCTGGCCGCTGCCAAAGCGTGGCGGGGTGGCTGATGCAAAGGGGGTTGGAGTCACGGCATGCCTCTGAGATGACAAGGGTTGGACGCGGCCCCGCATGCGCAAGGCCGGATGTGGGGTCACTATAAATGCATCACCAGCGCAGCACAGTCGCGTCTGCGATGCCCGATCTTCAACGCTGCCTATTGTGTTTGCCCGACAATAAGCCATGCCTCTGCCCCCTCCACCCGTCCGCCGCCCTTCCACCCCAGCCAGCAACGAGCTGCTGTTCAAGGGCATTTTGTGCGCCCTGATCGGTCTGGCTGTGCTGCTGGCACCCCGCTTCATCAACTCGCCGGGCATGCAGGGCACCGTGGCCGGTGCTGCGCTGGTCGGCTGGTTTGCGCTGGTCCTTGGCCTGGCCTTCATCGCGGTGTACGGTCGCCGCCGTCTCACCGTCAACAAGCGCCGGGGCTGAGTGCCCCGGCTTTGACGCCCGTCCCGGACCTGATCCGGGACCCCTGCCACACGCTACGTTTTCAATAGCAAAAGACCCTTGTCGCGCAAGGGTGGAAATACGCGTGGAGCCAGCGCCAGGAGCGTTCGGGTCAGGGCGCGGCGTCCTACATCCTTGCGGCCCCATGCCTTGCTGTCTGTGGCGCACTCCGGTTCGACACTGGAGCTGTGACCACACTGAATCCCGTCAGCAGCGCCTGGGACCGCGCTGTAGCCAACCCTCCCCACAAAGGCCTGACACCCCTGAAGGCCTATCTCGTCGAAGACAACGAACTCATCAGGCAGAACCTGGAAGAGACCTTGACCGAGCTGACGGGGATGCGCATGCTGGGTCACGCCAGCACCGAAAACGACGCCTGCCAGTGGCTGGCGCAACACCCCAAAGACTGGGAGTTGCTGATTCTTGACCTGTTCCTGCTACAGGGTACCGGGCTGGGGGTGCTCAAGCGCTGCGAGAAAAGCTCGCCCAAACAGCGCGTGGTGGTGCTCTCCAATTACGCCACGGATGACATTCGCTCACGCTGCCTGGCCTGTGGCGCTGACGCGGTGTTTGACAAGTCGACACAGCTCGACCTGCTGTTTCGCTACTGCGGCTCCGCGCAGTAAAGACCAGCGCTGCTCAAGCCTGCGGGCGCGGAATTCTCTTGAACTTGATCAGGCGCTTGAGCTCGATGGCGTCTTTCTTGACCTGCCGCTCTGCGTCCAGCGTCTGGCCGGCCTTCAGCCAGGCTGCAAACTCCTCAGGCGTTTCCAGCGTGATGCGGCCCAGGGATGCATTGCGGAAATCGTGGATCACGATTTCTGCGGCGGCCTGCAAATTGATGCGCCCCTTGCCGAGCAGGGCGCCACGCTTGCGGCCAATCTCCTCGAGCAATTGTTCGTCTTTCATGCCGGACGGGATTTTCAGGGCGTAACGCGCCTCGACAGCTTTCGGGTAGTGCTGGATCAGGTAATCCAGCAACTCCAGCGCAACCTCTTCCTCGTTGAAAGCGTTGCGGCCAATGGCGCCGCTGGCGGCCAGGTTGTAGCCGCTTTTGGCGACGATGATGCGCGGCCACAACATGCCCGGCGTGTCATAGAGATAAAAGTCGTCGGCCAGCGAGATGCGCTGCTCGAGTTTGGTGATGCCGGCTTCATCGCCGGTTTTGGCAGCGCGCTTTCCGGTCAACGTGTTGATCAGCGTGGACTTGCCGACGTTGGGAATACCGCAAATCAGCACACGCATCGGCTTGACCATGCCACCGCGCAGGGGAGCCAGCTCGCGACAGGCCTGGATCAGCCGCCGGGCGGGCGTGGTCTCGCTGGCGTCCAGGCCGATGGCACGGGTGACAGGCTGGCTGTTGTAGTGCGTCAGCCAGAGCGCGGTGCGCGCAGGATCGGCCAGGTCCTGCTTGTTGAGTACCTTGAGGGCCGGCCGGCTGCCAGTGAGCTCGGCCAGCATGGGGTTGGCGCTGGAGCCGGGCAGGCGCGCGTCGAGCAGCTCAATCACGACATCGGTGTCCTTGATGCGCTCGCTGATGGCTTTTTTGGTCAGGTTCATGTGACCGGGGAACCACTGGATGGCCATCGTCATTGTCTTTCGGTTGGCGGGGCGCTGCTTTCACCCCTCGCCCCTATTTTCCGGGGACAGCAGATTGTCGCCGAGGCCAACTGCAACCAGGCTTGTCATTGCGGGCTTGACCCGCAATCCATGGCGCGCGGGCCGAGTCAGTCGTTCATGTTGCATGGATCCCGGATCGAGTCCGGGATGACATTCAGGGGAGTCCGGCAGGACTTTGAATAAGCTGAGCCGGAACTACGCCGCGTGGGCCAGGCTGCGGATGCCCAGCCGGTCCGCCGACACGTATTGCTGGCGGTAAATCTCGAAAGGCATGGTGTCGGCGGCTTCTATGTTTTTTTGTCCCGCCAGCGACTGGCGGCTCAAGGCCTCAAACGCCTTTTGCATGTCTTCAGAAAACGGCAGGGCCAGCAGCGTCTGGCGGGTCGCTGCGGATTGCGCGCGCGCAAAGGCCACAAAGGAGTTGGCGTGATCCTTTTCCATGGCCTGCAGCACCCGTGCAGAAGGAAGCGACCCGGGCGCATGCAGGCTGGCCTGTGCAGCGCGTACCGCCTCAAGGTAGGCGGTCCCGCCCTGCACGGCATCGAGCGCTGCGGCAACCGGCAGGCATTCGTCAATCAACGCGGCGCCCCAGGAGGTGAGCTCTATCTCATGGCCGGCACGCTCAAGCCGCAGGCCGGGCTCACGACCCCGGGCCGCGACACGGTGCTGGTTACGAGCCAGCGCGGCGATCTCCTGCGGGGTGTCGGGCGGGCTGTCGGACAGCAGGCAGTGCAGCAGGAACACATCGAGAAAATGCATGGTTTGCGGCGCGATGCCGACCGGCACAAAGGGGTCCAGGTCCATCAGCCGCACCTCGACATACTCCACCCCGCGTTCACGCAGCGCATGCAGCGGCCGCTCGCCCGGGTAGATCACGCGCTTGGGCCGGATGGTGCCGTAGAACTCGTTTTCGATCTGCAGCAGGCTGGTGGCCAGCTGGTTGTAGTCGCCGCCCGGGTTGCGGATGCCCACGGCTTCATACGGCGGATACGGCCGTGTCAACGCGTCCTGCAGCGAAGCGCCATAACCATCGAGGTTGTTGTAACTGACCTTGAGCGAAGCCTGCGCATCGCTCTGGTAGCCCAGACGGCCCATGCGCAGCGATGTACCGTGCGGCATGTACATGGTGTGCTCGCCCAGCGCCTGCAATTCGTGCTGGCGGCCAGCGACAAAGGTGGAGCACACGGCCGGGGACGCGCCAAACAGGTACAACAGCAAAAACGCGTGGCGGCGGAAGTTGCGTATCAGGCCAAAATACTCTTCACTCGAGACACCCGGCAGAGACCAGTTGTAGTGAATGCCCGAGATGGTCTGCATGCGCCGGCCATAACGATGACTCAGACCCAGCCGGTACACGCTTTTGGCCCGCCCGACATTGGACGAACCGTAACGCCCGACCGGAATGGTCTCGTCGGTGGGCAGCCCGCAGGGCATGCTGGACACCCACATCATCTCGTCGCCAATCGCCTGCATGGCCCGGTTGGTGAACTGGTGAATCTGCGTGAGCTCAGTCAGCGCAGCGGCGACGCCATCGCTCAGGCCAGCATGTGCGGCCGTGACCAGTTCAAGCTGGGACTCGCTGAAATCTGTGGTGATGCGCGGGTGGGTCAGTGCCGATCCAAGCGCGGCCGGGTGCGGGGTCAGTGCCAGCGTACCGCCGGGCTGCGCCCGCAGGCTTTCCTTTTCAATCCCGCGGCGCATGCCTTCAAGCTGCGCGGGGCCTAGCGCCCTGAGGCGCTCAGCCAATGGCGCATTTGGGCGCGCGTGCAAGCTGTTCATTGTTTACATCCCTCTGAATCTCTGTCGTGGCGTGCAAGGTATCACAGGCGGCATTTGTTTGCAGGCGGCGCCTGCAGGCCTGAAGGCGCCGATGCCGGCCGCGTCAGGCGGAGTGTTGGCGCATTTTTCTTCGGCTATAAGTTTTATAGCAAACTATTCCCGCCGCACATGGGCAGAAGCCCTCATTTTCTTATGAAAATGAGCAGGAAGCGCTTTGGCAGACCCCGGCAAGGCTGGCCGGCAAGCACAAAGCCCTTACGCCAGCACGCGCAACAGCCATGCGTTCATGTCTGCAATTTCTTCCATGCACAGCGAATGCTCCATCGGGTAGGCATGCCAGTCCACCGGGTACTCCAGGGCGGTCAGCGCATCGCGGGTGGCCTCGGCAGCCCTCAGCGGCACCACGCCGTCCCTGCGGCCATGGCCCAGAAATATCGGCAAGCCGTGGTTGGCGGCGCTGCGCTCTGCCGCAAGCTTGTCGGCCAGAGGCAAATACCCCGACAGCCCCATGATGCCGGCCAGCCGCTCGGGGTAACGCAGCCCGGTCATCAGCGCCATCGCACAGCCCTGGGAGAACCCGGCAATGACGATGCGGTTGGCCGCAATGCCCCGTCCTGTTTCGCGGGCAATCAGCGTGTTGATGGCAGCCTGCGTGCGGCGCAAACCGGCCTCGTCCTGACGATCGGTCAGGTCGGCGCCCAGAATGTCGTACCACGCCGGCATCTCGTAACCGCCATTGATGGTCACCGGCATCACCGGCGCGTTCGGAAAAACAAAGCGCACAGGACCGACCGCCGAGAGCGAGAGTTCCTGGGCGACAGGAAGAAAATCCCGGCCGTCGGCGCCCAGTCCGTGCATCAGCAGGACGGTGGCCGTGGGATGAGCTGCGGTTTCGACTTCGACAAGTTCAAGGCTGGAGGACATGGTGCAACAAATCAGGTGATGACGACCTGGCATTGTGCCTTGCAGCCTGCCCTTGACTTGCCCCTCCGGCTGGGCGACCATCCGGGTACCGGCCCAACCCCCTGGCCGGCTCCGCCGCTGCGGCAAGGAAACCCATGAGAGAAGCGTTCAACAAGTTGCTGGGACTGAAAATAAGCAACAAAACCTCGCGTTCGGCCAACCGGGGCGCCATGAGCATCCCCGCCGAGAGCCAGGAAAGCCGGCCGCACTCCATCGAGGACAACTCCGACAATGGCACCCGCCGCCAGCTGGTGCAGGTCGTGCTGCGGGATTTTCTGCGCACCCATGGGGTGCCGCCGGGCTGGGTCGAATGCCAGATGCTGGTGGTCAACAGCCGCAGCAAGGGACAGGGCATGTATGTGCGCCTGGTCATGCGCCACTGGAACCTGCAGTTGCTGACCCACATGGTGGCTTTCCAGAAAGGCCTGTTGGCGGCCATTTCCGATTTCGAGCCAGATGCACCCAACTGGCTGCATGGCCTGTCGTGGGAATTTGACCCAGCGGTGAGCTGCCCCCATCCCGACATGCCGGACCCTTCCGTGTGGCTGGGTGGCCCGGCCGGGCAACCTGCCGACGCCACCGGCATCATGTCGGAACCAGAAGACGACATGCTCAAGGACCTGCAGGATTTGCAGCGCATGTTTGCCGCG
Source organism: Polaromonas sp. (assembly GCA_021731285.1). Taxonomy (GTDB): domain Bacteria; phylum Pseudomonadota; class Gammaproteobacteria; order Burkholderiales; family Burkholderiaceae_C; genus Polaromonas. The sequence goes on from JAKFXR010000022.1 coordinate 54,970, forward strand.
CGGGACGCCACTGCCCAGCTGGGCTCGGACAGCGCGCCACTTGATTTTCAAAGTACCCAGCCGGGCGAAACGTCCAGCAGCCCTGCCGACCGGCGTCCGCGCTGACAGCACAATCAGCGGCCCGCCCGCAACGCCCGCCACGGCGAACACCCATGATGGTGTTTCCTGAAAGGCGCGCCATGACAACAACTGTCCTGAAATACACCCTGGGAGCCCTGCTCCCGGTTCTGCTCTGCACGCAGGCGATGGCTTGTTACACGGTCTACAACCGCGCCAACCAGGTGGTTTATCACGCGTCGGCTCCGCCCGTGGACATGCGTTACCAGCTGCACCAGACACTGCCTGCCGTTTTCCCCGATGGTCACCTGGTTTTTTCGATCACGGACACGCGCTGTCCCGCGGTGAATGTGTCACGGTCGGCCAGCGTCATGTTGAGCGGCAATTCGACCGCAGTCGTGCGCACCCGCTTGCGGTGACGCGCAGATTTCTAGTGTGATGCGCTGAACAGCGCGTGGCTGGATGGCGTTTCGGGCAGGACGTACACCACGCTGTAGTTTTTACCCAGTGCGGGCCCCACCACCTCTTCGTAAAAAGCCACGGGCACCACCACACATCCCAGCGAGATGCGGTTGTCTTCCGGCGTGACTGAGGCCAGACGCTGGGAACGCCGCTCGCGCAGGGGCGCGGGGCGCAAGCGGTGAATCGCCAGACCTTCGCTGTAGTTCACCCAGACCACGGCCTCGCCCTGGAGATTGCGGCCGGGCTGGGAGACAAAGCGGCCGGCCGGGGTGGTGCGCTCGGCAGGCAGGATTTGCGAGGGCTCACGGTCCCCGATGCCCGGTACCGAATGGTCACCAATGGCCAGTCCCAGCAGCGCAGGTGAGGCACCCAGCAATTGGCCGTTGGACTGGAACACAAAAATGCGGGCGTCTTTTTTATCGACGATGACAAAAGGCAGGCCCTGGTTGTCGGCCAGTTCAAGGACGCGTGCAGCGTGCTGACGCGCTTGCGCGGAAGCTGCTTCAGCGCCAAAGTCGGCGCGCAGCGCGGGCTGCAGCGCCACGCCATCCGCTGCGTATGCAAGAGCTGGCGCAAGCAGCAACGATGCAAGGCCGGCTACGGCGGCGCACAGCGCGTGTCGTGTCTTGCTTTTGATCGTCATCGGGTCCCGGAAGCAGCGTGGATGGAGCCTGCATCAGGACAGCTCCCGATGTAGGACTCATCCTACCTGCTGCAGGGACAGGCAGGCAAGCACCCGGCTGTGTAAAGCCATAGATTGCTCTGCTTTTTATAGCAATAAAGCTAGCCAACATAAGACAAAACCCGAGATGTAACTCAGACAGGTGATTTCACCTGGCCATGAGATGTGTAGGTTTTTGCCTACAACCGTGGACCGTTACGGAAGCAGGGCGGTGTGGTTGCCAAACACCGCGTGCAGCGGCCTGGTTTCGGGGAGTACATAGACCACGCCCCGGGCCGCGCCCAATGCGGGTTTGACCACCTCGTCATAAAACGTGGACGGAAGGTTGATACAACCGAAAGAAATACGGTTGTCCTCAATCGTGGGTGTGGCCAGGCGCTCCAGTCGGCGCTCGCTGGGATCCTTGGCGCGTACCCGGTGCATGGACACTGCGGCTTCGTAATCGACCCAGACAATGTCTTCGCCGTGGATGTTGGTGCCGGGGACGGACACAAAGCGCCCGGCCGGGGTGGTGCGCTCGTGCGGCAAAATCGCCGACATTTCGCGATCACCGATGCCGGAGACCGAGTCATCCCCGATGGCGGCGCCCATCAAGGCGGCCGTGGCACCCATGAGCGTGCCGTTGGGTTGAAATACAAACACCCTCGCATGCTGTTTGTCGACAACAACAAACGGCATGCCACGGTGGTCGCGCGAGGCCATGACCCAGTCGGCCATTTGGCGCACCGGCGCCGGCGCCTCTTCGGCGCCGAAATTGGCTGTCAGTGGCAAGGCCTGCAGCGCAAGATCATGCTGCTGCAAGGCGCGCACATGTGTTTGCCTGGAGGTCACATGCCCCGGCAGCGCCAGTGCCAGCACGGCGCAGCCTATGCCCAGCCCCTTGAGGACGGCATCAAGCTGCGATGACAGCGTGGACATGCTGAAAATAAAAAGGAAAGGGGGAGCCGTGAAACCAGACAGGGAGGACGAAGCAGAGACTCCGCCCTCCCTGCATGGCGCTACACATGCCGCAAATTAGTTGCGGTCAGCGCGGGGAGCGGGCGAGCCGATGTCGCTTTGCATGGTGCTGCCGCTGTTGTTCATCGTGGTCCCGCTGTCCAGCGTCGCGCCCGAGCCGGTTGTGGTGGAAGACGACGAAGGCTGGTTCTGCATCACAGTGCCAGTTGCGGGAGAAGGCTGGCCTGTTGTGGTCCCCTGCGTCTGTGCTTCACCATTGTTGCCCGGGGCGGTGGTTGGCGACTGGGCATACGCAAATCCTGCACCGATAACCAGTGCGGCAGCAGTGATGGCGGCGGTGAGTGATTGAGTCGATTTCATAAATAGCTCCTGAGATAAAACCCTTTGAAGGGCAGTTGGAAAATCGCCGGCGGTTGCCGACTGGTTCCAATTTAGGAGCAGACATTTTTGCGTGGGGTCGGTATGCCGCGCGTCAGGCTGTAGGACTGCTGCCGACCGGGGCGAGAATTCTTTCAGACCGTTACGTGTGGTTGCGTGACCTGCGGTGACAGTCATCAACAAAGATTGCATGGGGTACGCCAGACGCCACCTACATGACCCATCTGCGTCGGCCTGCGCCCGGACCACAGCCGGGGGCAGACACTGCAGATGTGTCAGCCGGGCGCCGCGCTACAACGACAGGTATCCGACCTCCGCCTCCGGGCGAATCGTCAGAACATTGTCCAGTGGCCCCGGCTGCATTTTTTTTGCACGGGCCGCGCGCCGCTGGTCAGGCGCCCTGCAGTTGTACTGTACGCGCCACCGCCAGTCCGACTTCATGGCTGCCCTGGGCCGCACCGCTTTGCGGCACCATGTCGCCGTGGCGCGCCGTCACCTCCGACAGCCGCGCCGCGAGTTCTTCAGGCGCGTGTTCGCCGGTGCCTATCCACGCGCCCTGCGTCAGCGTGATGTGCGCCGCCTCAAACACACCGGCACCGGCACACAAAATGGTCCGCGTCGGCGCGTCCTGCGCCACCAGCACCAGCATGGCCGGCGACACCGCTTCGGGTTTCAGGGCCCGCAACACTTCTTCCGGCATCAGTCCTTCGGTCATGCGCGTGGCTGCGGTGGGCGCGAGGCAATTGACGCGGATGTCGTGTTTGGCGCCTTCGATGGAGAGCGTCTGCATCAGGCCCACCAGCGCCATCTTGGCCGCACCGTAATTGGCCTGGCCGAAATTGCCATACAAACCCGATGAGGAGGTGGTCATCAGGATGCGGCCGTACTTTTGCGCGCTCATGATGTCCCAGACCGCCTTGGTGCAATGCACCGCGCCCATGAGGTGAACATCCATCACCAGGGCAAAGTCGCTGAGCGCCATCTTGGCAAAACTCTTGTCGCGCAGGATGCCGGCGTTGTTGACGAGGATGTCAATGCGGCCCCAGGCCGCCATGGCCTGCTGCACCATGGCCTGAACTGCCGCGAAGTCTGTCACCGAAGCGCTGTTGGCCAGGGCGTCGCCGCCGCCGGCGCGTATCTCGTCAACAACGGCCTGCGCCGCACTGCCTGAGCCGCCTGATCCGTCGGCTGCGCCACCGAGGTCGTTGACCAGTACCTTCGCGCCGCGCCGTGCCAGCGCGAGTGCATGCTGGCGTCCCAGCCCGCCGCCCGCGCCCGTGACAATGGCTACCCTGCCCTTGAAGTCCATGTTCATTGTTGTGTCCTGTCTGTCGTGTCGGTGATCTGTGTACAACTGTGACTCTGATAGTCTCAGGCAAACCCGTACTGTAATGGACGGCATCTGTCACCAACACGACCCGCAGCCCAAGGCCCATGGAATTGAATCTGGACATCGTCACCACCAGCCCGCGTGCTGCCGCCACCGTGGTGCTGTTGCGTGACGCGCCCTCGGGCCTGGAGGTGTTTTTGATGAAGCGCCACGGCCTGTCCGATGTGCTGGGCGGCGCGTATGTGTTTCCGGGCGGCAAGGTCGACGCCGCCGATGCCGCGCTGGACATGGCCGCGCACACCGATCAGCCCCTGCCCCTGCTGCACGCCAGCCTGAATGAAAGCAGCATCGATGCGCCTGCCGCTGCCGGCCTGTATGTGGCCGCGATGCGCGAGGTGTTTGAAGAGTCAGGGGTCCTGTTTGTCGATGACAGCGCGGTGCCAGACCCCGCAGCCGAGGTCGCCGGCCTGCTGCGCGCAGGCCACGGCTTCAATGCCGCGCTGGCGCAACTGGGCCTGCGCCTGGCCACGCGCAACCTGGTGCCCTGGGCGCGCTGGATCACGCCGACCGCACCGTCCGTCATGAACAAGCGCTTTGACACCCGGTTTTTTGTCGCGGTACTGCCCGAGGGTCAGGTGGCGCGCCACGATGACTTTGAAACCACCGAAAGCGTGTGGCTCAGCCCCCGCGCCGCGCTGCAACAGTACTGGGCTGGCGAGATCGAGCTGGCCCCGCCACAGATCATGAGCCTGGCGCACCTGGCGCGCCATGCACGGTCTGACAGCGTGCTGGCAGCGGCGCGGGCACGCCACCCGCCAGTCATCCAGCCGGAGCCTTTCGAGCACGAGGGAACCCGGGTGATCTGCTACCCCGGCGATGCGCGCCACTCAATGCGCGAGCAGGTGCTGCCCGGCCCCACGCGCCTGCGCTACCGCAACAAGCGGTTTGAGCCGGTCGACGGTTTCGAGGCCCTCTTCAATTAAAGACCCGGGACACGCTGCATCCAGCCAGCGCTGGATGTCGGTCGGGTGGTTGACGGTGCGCAAGGCCATGTAGGCCAGTTGCGCCTCGGGGTAACGCCGCCGCAAAAAGTTGAGCCACTGTTTGAGCCTGCCAGGCCGGGCATGGGCGTCCAGCCTGGCGCATACCAGTTGCCAGAACTGCACAATCAGCGGCAACACCTGTGTCCACGACAGGCCGGACTGCGCAGAGCCTGATGCGCGTATGGCCAGCGCCAGCCCCGGGTCGGCCACCGCGCCGCGCCCCAGCATCAGCATGTGGCAACCAGAAGCCTCACGGCAACGGCGGGCGTCCTCCACCGTCCAGATCTCGCCGTTGGCTACCAGCGGGATGCTGACCGCGGCGCGAATGTCGGCAATACGCTCCCAGAAAGCTGGCGGCCGGTAGGCCTGCAGCTTGGTGCGCGCATGCACCACCAGTTCGTCGGCCCCACTGCCGGCAATCGCCTGGGCGCAAGCCACGGCCTTGCTGTCGTCATGAAAGCCCAGCCGCATCTTGGCCGACACCGGCATGTGCGCCGGCACCGCGCGGCGCACCGCAGCCACGATGGCGGCAATCGTCTCCGGCTCTTCGAGCAACGCGGCACCCCCGCCATGGCGATTGACCACCTTGGCCGGGCATCCGAAATTGAGGTCTATGCCGGCCGGCCCCAGCGCTGCCAGCCGGGCGGCATTTTCGGCCAGGCACACCGGGTCCGAGCCCAGCAACTGGGCGCGCACCGGCACGCCGGCCAGGGTGCGGCCCCCGTTGTGCAGCTCGGGCACGATGCGGGTGAACACACGCTCGGGCAGGAGCTGGTCGGTGATGCGTATGAACTCGGACACGCAGCGATCAATGCCGCCGGCGCGCGTCAGGATGTCACGCAGCACAAAGTCAAGCAGCCCTTCCATGGGCGCCAGCAGGAGCGTGCTGACGCGCGGGGCGTCGTCGTCAGCATGCGTGGCAACAACAGGGTCAGGCAGAAATTTCAAAATAAGCGTCGCCCATGTCGGGGCCAAAGGGCTTGAGCGCAAAGTAGCTGGCGTCGGCCTCAGCGGTCTGCCATCGCGCAACCGGGTCGGGTTCGCCGTCACCGGCGGCGGCCGCCTGCGCAGACCCGCCAGCGGCAGGTGCCGCCTTGAATGCCCGCCATGCAGACAACACCGCATCGGGCCCGCCCAGTGCAAACTCCAGGCAATCACGAAAAGCCTCTTCGGCCACCGCACGTTCTTCGGCGCTGAGGGCGGGCAGGTGATGGACCAGTTTGACCGTGTAAGACATCTGTGGAAATTTTAGTCCTACACAAGAAGCGGGCACGCCCTTACAGCGGCCCCTGGGCATGGCATCTAGATTAGACACTTCAACCAGGGAGATGCCTTTTGAACCACCATGCTCATTTTTGTCTCTTCGGACAGGAGGTCCCGGATGGCCCGGCGTAACGCGCCTGCGGGCAGCGGCGAGTCACCCCGCGACAACCGACCCGTGCGCAAGCCGCAGGAGCTACCGGTTGTCCAGAAGAAAACCTGGCCCTTTGCCGAGGGCTCCCAGAATCATCTGGACGAAGCCAGCGCACCCTGGCCCCGTCCGTCAGGCAAGTCCGCCGGCGCACTGCCCAAGCATTCGCCTCAGTAACTTCCGATGTAATCCTTCTTGCCCACCTCGACACCGCTGTGGCGCAGGATGGCATAGGCACTGGTCGTGTGAAAGAAGAAGTGCGGCAAGCCGTAGTTGAGCAGGTAAGACTGGCCGGTAAAGGTTTTTTCTTTGGGCGTACCGGCCTGCGTCACGATGGCGCGTGTTTCGCTGCCATCCATCTGCGCAGGCGTGAGGGTCTCGATGAAAGCCAGCGTTTTGGCAATCCGCGCCTGCAGGTCGGCAAAGCTGGCTTCCTTGTCTTCAAAGCTGGGCACGTCTACGCCGGCCAGGCGCGCCGACACGCTTTTTGCAAAATCGGCGGCCACCTGAACCTGTCGCAGCAACGCGAACATGTCCGGGTACAGGCGCGCCTGCAACAGGGCATTGGGATCAATTTTGCGGGCACTGGCGTGCGCCTCGGCCTTGGCCAGCACACCGCTGAGGCCACCCAGCATCTGTTTGAAAACCGGAATGCTGGCTTGGTACATGGACAGGCTCATGAAGTGGGTCCCCGGTGAAATGAATGAAAAGAAAAATGGCCCCAACTGCGGGGCCATGACTGGCGATGAATTTCAGTATAGCGGGAGTGCCCGCCTAATGCTTGCTGCCCCTGAGCTTGTGAAACAGGGTGACGCCGCCCAGCACCACCGCGCCAACGGCGATGCCCACCAACGCATCGGCCAGCAGCGGCAGCAGCAGCCCGGCCACGCCGCCCAGAGGCTGTGTGAAAGCCTCAATGGCATGGGCAAGCGCTGCAACGCCGTGCACCACAATGCCGCCACCGACCAGAAACATGGCGGCGGTTCCGGCTACGGACAGGCCTTTCATCAGCCATGGCGCCAGCCACAAAATGCCGTGGCCCAGCCGGTGCAACAGGCGCGTCATGGCCCCCACTCCCGGACGCCCGGTCAGGTACAGACCGCCATCATCGAGCTTGACAATGCCCGCGACCAGGCCATACACGCCGACAGTCATGACCATGGCGATGCCTGCCAGCACGCTGAGTTGCGTGACAAAAGGGCTGTCCTGCACGGTACCGAGGGTGATGACAATGATTTCCGCCGACAAAATAAAGTCGGTCCGTACCGCGCCCTTGATCTTGTCCCTCTCCACCTCGCGCAAATCGACCGAGGGATCGGCCAGTGCTTCAATGAGCGCCTTCTCGTGTGCAGCGTCTTCTTCCTTGCTGTGCAGGAATTTGTACGCCAGCTTCTCGACGCCTTCAAAGCAGAGGTA
>JAKFXR010000034.1 GCA_021731285.1 Polaromonas sp.
GGGGGGCGGGGCGACGGGAAGTGATCGCGACAAGACGCCAGCCAAGCCCGTTTCCCCAGAGGACGCGCGACGAAAGCCCGTCACCCTGCGCCGCTACTTCGTCTTCAACGCGGAGCAAGTCGACGGCATGCCGCCGCTCGAAATGTCCTCCGACTTGGAGTTCGATCCAATCGCGCGGGCCGAGGCCGTGATCGAGGCGCTCAAAGAGAAGACGAACCTGGTGATCGTCCACGGCGGAAATCAGGCCTGCTACGTGCCAGCGAATGATCAGATTCGCCTGCCGCCCAAGAAGAAGTTCAAGAGCGCTTACGACCTATACAGCGTGACCGGCCACGAAATTTGCCACTCGACCATGGCTCCGCATAGGTTGAACAGGACCGAAGCCTACGCCAAGAGGTGGGGCGACGAGGCCTATGCATTGGAAGAGCTCACGGCAGAAATTGGCTCAGCCATCTTGGCCGCCGAGCTCGGCATCGCGGACCATGTGAGCGCGGAGCAGCGGGAGAAGCACATCGCGAACCACGCCGGATACCTGCAAAACTGGCTTAAGGTTTTATCGAAAGACCCGCTGGCCATCTTTACTGCGGCGAAGGCTGCCGATCGCGTCAGCGAATATGTCTTGAGCTTCGAACGAGAATTGACGGCCATGAACGAGCACGCCGAATGGATCGCGGAATACGACCGAACCCCAAGCCGCTAGGAAAGAGCCAGGGTAACCGGGTGTTTCAGGCAATAATGCTTTAGAACGCGCAAAGACGCCTGAAACACCCGAGGGGAGGGCACAAGCCCTCTGTTCGCAACGGAGAGAGCAGATGAACAATCCCGAGCCGGCGCAGCCGGCCGCGCCAGCTTTAGGCAGCCATCCGGCAAGCGCTTGGGTGCGCTTTCTTCGTTCCTACGGGCCGACGCCCGAAAATGGAACGCTCTTTGACGAGCACGTCACCAAAGCCCTGGCCAAGGCCAAAGTTCAGCCCATCACGTTGCCGACTCCGAGGCTCGCCGAGATCGTTAGCCGGGTCCTCAGCGGAGATCCTGGTTCGATCTTGATCGCCGGAACTGCCGGCGACGGCAAGACTTTTCATTGCAGAAGCCTTTGGACGGAATTGGGCGGCTCTGCCAAGGATTGGGCTTCCGCAAGCGTGATCACGGAGTTGACGCTGGCCGACGGGCGCGTCGCGGTTTTCGTCAAAGACCTCAGCGAGCTGGCCAACGAGGCGAGCGACGAGGCGATGGAGCTCTTGGAGCGCTCCGCGCTGGGTGACGAAGATAAGCGGTTTCTGATCGTCGCAGCCAATCACGGCCAAATTCTGGAGCGGCTCAGAGACTTTGGGACGCGGCGCGGCCGACAGAGCGAGTTGCGCAGGATCGTCCAAGACGCCTTTTTGCAGGCGGGCAATTCCACTGCGAAGCTCGCTATCTTCGACCTCAGCAAATCGGTCAACCGCGAAACGCTGCAAAACGTCTTCATCGCCGTCGCACGGCATCCCGAATGGGACAAGTGCGATGGCTGCGGCCATCGAGGGGCAGGGCAGGTGTGCCCCATCTATGAAAACCGCAATCGGATGCTGGGAACTGGCGACGAGGGTTTGCTCGCTCGAAGGCTCGGAGATGTCGCCGAAGTCGCAAAGCTCAATGGTTGGCATTTGCCCGTGCGCGATGTGCTTACGCTTGCGTCGAACATGATCCTGGGACATCCAGACGCCAAGGAATCGTTGATGACTTGCGCAGATGTCCCGCGCCTGCAAGGCGACCAAGACATCGAGAGAGCAAGCATCTACTCCAACATTTTTGGCGCAAACCTGAAGCCGAAAATGCGCCAGCGCTTGGTGTTTCAAGCTCTTGCGTCGTTCGGGATCGGTTCTGAGACGACCAACGGAACCGACGGCCTGCTGGTTTACGGCGCCGACGACCCGGCCCTTAGACCAGCGTTTGATCGGCTTGTCAGGTCCGACGACATCTACGGCGCCACCGCCGGTTACCTCACAGAATTGCGCGCCTACCTGGAGGGCGACGAAGAGGCCCGGATGGAATCGACCGCGACCGCATTTCTAGGACGTCTCGAAGCGCAACGCCGCAGGCTCTTTTTCACACTCCCCGACGAGGAGCCGAACTACCTTTATTGGCAGCTCTCGGTTTTTCGCTCGGCAAGCGAATATTTAACCTTGGCCCGGGACGTCGCCAAGCAGCGGCCAATTTCAGAACCCACCCGAGCTCTCTTGGCGAAGGGACTCAACCGCGTCATGACCGGGCTTCTTATTGAGAACGGCGACAAACTGTTCGTGGCAAGTTCCGGTGGATACACCCAGTCGCGCGTCAGCGTCCTCTGCGACACCGAAGCGCCGGCCCGGCGAGTGGGCGGCGTAGGCATGCGAGCGCGTATCGAGGCTTCTTCCGGCAGGCCGATGCTTGAAGTGGCGCTGGTCTCTGCGGAGATCGCGCCAGCATCTCTCGCGCTCACCCCGGTTCGATATGAATTTCTGTGCCGAGTGGCCGACGGCGCTCTCCCGGGGAGCTTCTCCAACGAATGCTTGGAGGACCTGCTCGCCTTCAAGGCGAGGCTTTTGCGCAAAGCGGAGTTGCTACGAAGGCAGCGCGCGGCCGACGACGAGGACGATGCTGCGAACGACCAGACCCTCACGCTCAACTTCATCGACATGGAGCAGTCCGGCATGGGCTTCTCTCGGCCGGTGACCATCAGGACCACGCAATGAGGCCACGCATAGAGGGCGTCGACTTCGCCGTCGATGAACACATTTGGGGCCACAGGCTCTACGACGAGCAACTTCCCCACCTGCTGATACTTGAATTCTTAGGCGTGCTGGCTTCGAATCTCGACAAGCCGCTGCATCCGGTGGACCCGAAAGAGCTGAGGTTCACGCCTCAGCGCCAAACCCGCCTTCGCGCTCTTTTGTTCAACAATCCATACGTGGAGTCCATACGGCAACGCTCCATCTCCAATGAAGAAAAGTGGCGGCAATGGAATGATCGCTTCGCGCAAGACTGCATGTCCCTGGGCGACTGGGACCTCGCCTATTTGCGCCAACGTTTCGCTGAGTTCGACGACTTCGCCAAAGCGGTTGAGCTGCTTCGCTCGTCCGCCTTCGAAGCACGCAGCAATAAGCGGTGGAGCTCTAAATTCGTTTTTCCTTTTGGCCCCGACGCGCTCTACGAAGATGTGCGCGTAAAGGATGACGGAGCTACGTCCAACGACCGACGATTCTTCGCCCGTGGCGGCGAGTTGCTGTATTTGATGCTTTCGCGTTCCCGCAGAGGCGCGGAGCTTGGAGCGATTCTTAAGGCCAGCCTATTCGACTCCTCGGCTCCAATGAATCGACTAGCCCGGGCGTTGCAGGGAGAGCCAGAGTTCGCGGGTCCTCGTTCGGTAGGGTATCTCCCGCACGACAGCCACCCACGGTTCGATATTGTTTGCGAGGACTGGCTCGCGATCCTGTCGCGGAACATGCCTGTTTACGATGCTTTGGAACACCTGATCTCCAACGCAGGGCTCAACATGCTCCTCTACTTTCTCGAATGCGCGAAGGCCGAGTCGGGAGACGCTGATCCCGTCGAATTTGTTTGCGAGATCGTTTCTCGGGAGCGGACGAAAGTTCGGGCTTTGTCTGGCGACTCTTTCCAGGCCAATCAAAGCCTGTCGCTTCGAGCGGTGCGGGCCTCGGTCGAAAAGATTCGGTTGACGAGCGAATGGGCCGAAGCCGCTCAGTCTAGGGACCCCAACGGCGCGGCGGCCGCATTGATGCGGGACTGGTTCCAGTGGCCTGCTGCCAATGGCTCGGATGAGGACACGTCGGATGCGGATACGGGCGACGAGCTGGTGTCCAAGCTTGCCGGCAAGGCTGAATACCGACACGGGCAACACGTCGGGAAAATCCATGGCAGCTGGTCGCGCGCTCTGGGGCTCACGTCGCGCCGGCTTTCTCGCCGAACTCGCTACGCGCCAAACGACAAGCTTCTCAAGACTTTGGTGATTTCCATGGTGAGCGACAGGATGCAGTTTGACGATTTTCTAGCGCTCGCCCGCTCGCGATATGGATTGATCATCGGCGACGTTGAAGGCTCGCGCTTGATCAAGTCTCAACAGGTCGACCAGGAAGCTCTGAGCGACAACCGGGAGAAACTAGAGACCAGGCTGGTGGGCCTTGGACTGGTGCGTCGCCTCTCCGACTCTTGCTCTTTCGTCGAAAATCCATTCGCTGCGGAGGTCGCGCCATGAACGCCGACAAGATCATCGGCCGTGTCGTGGCGTCCCTCCTGCTATCGAGGTTGCCGTCGATTCCCGAAGGCGCGCCTCAGCCCGACCCCTCTTATTTCCGCCTCGACAAGCTTGATGGGAGCCAAATCGCTGCGGCTGTCCGCGAGATCCGCCTTAATTCCTTGCTAGCCGACAGGGTGGAACTCAAAATTCCGCGATGGCTGGTGGCGGGTGAGGGGCTGCCTGAGGACACCTTGACGTCGCACAACGCCGGAGCCGCGCGCAACGAGGGGACAACCAAGAGTGTCATGCTCACGGCGAATGGCTCCGAGCCCGGTTTGGCGGACACCCTGGGGCACGTCGCTGCGCTTGGAGCTAAGGAGTTGCGCTCGCACGAACATTTTTGGGTCGAAGCGACTTGCCACGTTGCATCCCTCGCGCCCACTGTCGAGGATCGCGCGATCTTTGCCGCAGCCATCTCCGGGCTGGTTCACGTCACCGACCTATCACTGGTGCAGCTGGGCGAGTTCTGCTCGAAGATGAGCGAGGCGTTCCATCCATCACGTGGCTTGCCCATTAGGAACGCCGTGGGTTGGGCGCTTCCCTGCGTCGGTCTTCCCCGCGACACCGCCGTCTTCGCGAGCTCGAAGACCTACGGCAAACAGGTGGGGCCGTGGCGCAAAGCGTTTGGCAAGTTGTTCACAACGCGACAGCCTTTGATATTTAAAAGGCGTCCCACTGGGCAGCCCATCGACGCCGAAGACATGCGCGCCAGGTTCGAAGACAACTTGGCGTCGATCTCCGCTGCGGCGCAGCCTGTGCTCGATGCGTTCATCAACGCCCCAGACTCCGACGACGCCGCGCGAGTTCAAGTGGCCGAGCTGGAATGGGAAACCGATGGAGTCCACTTCATCTTTGAAAAGCCGCGCGAGCAGCAACGCGGCCTTGCGGAGGACACGCTCTACCATTTCGAAAACGGCGTCAACGAGCCGGTTCTCACCAAGGAATGGCTTGACCATCTGGAAGACCTGAAGACGCGCGAAAAGCGCTCCGAATGGAATGATGCGGACGAAGTGTTCTTCAACGGACACCGCTCATACATCGAGGAGAACAAGCCGCTGCTCGCCAAGTGGGAAAAGATCGTCTACGGCAAGCCCATCGACTGCGACGACTTCTTTGAAGGATTCTCGGAGCTGGTCTCCCGGCTGGTGGCGAGCGCGCCTGAGCCCAAAGGCGAGCGAGTTTTGCACATGACCGTGACAAAGGGCCGCACGGCTTGGCGTGAGCGATTCAACTACGACGTGGGATCGTATTTCTCCGCAATGTATCGCGGCTTGAAGGAGCTCATGGGAGACCGAGTCCGATGGCATTCGACCAAGATGCACGGGGCAGTCCATCTCGACCCTCTCTTTGCCTATCGAGCCTTTTTCCAAGCCGAGAAGGAGCGCCTGGCCAAACCTCCCAAGCCATCCGATTCCGTGGCGCGCGCGGCAGTCCAAATCAAATTTGACGCCGTGCTCTACGAGCGCGTTGGAAGCGACGAGGTCCAGCTTCGGAAGAGCCAGCTCGTCTGGTCTTTCAAGCCGGATGCGATCGGGCTGGCGATGGTCGACGACATGAAGCGCTTGATGGAGAAGGGCGGCATCAACTGCACTTCCGTCCCGCGCAGGCTAGTCAGTAAAAAGGGTGGGGTGCAAAGCGTATCGCTTGACGACACCTCGACTTTGGAAGCGACGTTCGCTTCGGACGCGGGGTCGCTGGTGCCTCCGGCCGGCAAGCTTCGCAGCATGCGCCAAGACATCAAGCGGCGCATCGACGACTTGACGGCGCAGGACAGGCTCTCCACGGAGCAGCGCGACGCAATTCGCGAGGCTTGGGACCGGTTCGAATCGGATTACGCGGAAGCTATGCAGGACTTCATTGCTTTCGGTCTCCACGGAGAAGCGGTGGAGCGCCAGTCCGAGTCATACGCGGAGTTGCTGCGAGCATTGGCAGTTCATGCCAGGGGAGACATCTGCCGGTCGAAGCTGGTCGCCGAAGTTTTAGCAATAGGGACCGTGCGCGTGGCTGGCGAACAGCCATGCGTTATTGTTCCGCCGTGGCACCCCGAACGGATGAAGGCGCTTGCAGTCAAAACTCGTCGCGTTGCCGGCCTCGCGTCGCATTTGCTTGCCGGAGTGGACGTGCGCTTTGGCGACCACGGAATCTTCACCAAGGAATTTTCCGACGAGATTCGGCATCCCTTTTATCCGGAGATCGCGATAGCCGAGCGCGAAAAAACTTCCGAGTTGGTCACTGAGAGCGCGACGGTCAACGGTTACAGCTTGATGGAAATTCCGGTGAACACCGAGCAGGAGTTCCTCACTGACGTTGACCCCACCGCCGCCGCGAAGCACGTCAAGGAGCTTCTGGAGCGCTACGTCGGCCTCCAGCCTCACGAGGCGAGCAATCTAAGCGTTCTTCTTTACAACGCCGACGCCGCGGAGTTGCCGCTGGCCGTGGTCCATGAATTGTCTCGAGTGCAGGCGGAGCGCGAAGACGAGTTCCAATGCGCGGTGGCCGTGCGCCACCGAGATCCTGAAAAGCTTCGCCGCGTCTACGCGGAGCTAGTCACCAAAGCCGGGGACGATCCTGACTTGCCGGTGGTGAGCGAGACTTCGGAAAACTTCGTGTCGAAGCTGCGCATAGCGGCCGTCCCGTCTTCTTCTACGCCCCAGTCGTCGGCCGGTTTCAAGCCCTTTGACATTGCTTTTCTGCACGACGTTGTGTCCCGAACGGCAGGCGTCGAATGGATCAAGGTTCAATGGTCCAACGACCGCCCAAGCTATGAGCACGCGCCATCTCGATGGTCGTATCGGAGCGTCTCCGGCGAGGACGAGCTGAAATCGACGACCTTCCTAACGTGCCCTCAGCAGACGGCTACCGGCTGGGCGTATGTCGCTGCCGTGGGCTCTGTGGTGCGTCGGTCCGACCCAGTCGACGGCGAGCGGTGGCTGCCGGCCAGGCGCATATCTCTTGAGAGCTCAGCCCTTAAAGAGACCATCGATGACGCCCACGCGATGGCCGAGTGGGTCGCCTCGTATGACGAGCTTCTTGACAAGAGGCAGCTCCGCGAAAATGGCATCACCATCGTTCGCTATCGGAGGGCTTCCACCAACGGTCGGAACATGATCGTCAGCTCCACGTCCGAGCTTAGACTGCTCAGCGTGTTGGCGCGAAGGCGCCTGGGCGAACTTGGGCTTTCATTTGACGAGGCGACGCTAGCAGCCACGGTCGCGCGGGTAAGGGGAGATGCTCTCTCCATTTCTGGCGACATCGTCATGCGAGCCGCCAAGCGCGGCGTGTCTGCTGGCGAGATGCTCGGTCTTGTGATGAGCCGTTACATCGTGGAGTCGGAATTGCGCGCTCTCGCGGGATCTGGCTCGCGGCCGACCTTCTGCGCTTTCTTTTTGCTCGATGACTACGCCAGTTGGCTGGCTCAAAAGGAGAGCCGGATCGCTGACATCCTCGCGCTCTGCGTCGAAGAGCGCGATGGCGAGCCGCACCTGCACATTGCGATCATCGAATCCAAATATGTGGCAGGCCCCTCATGCGCTGAGGCCAAGCGTTCTTCCCGGGCGCAGTTGATGTCCACGCTGAACGTTTTCCGCAGCGCGTTGTTCGGTGACCCTGGGCGGCTGGACCGGGACGTGTGGCTCTCAAGGTTGGCGGACTTGCTTCTTGATGCCCACATTCCGCCTGGCGCCACGAACCTCATGGAGCGGGCTCGGTCGAAGTTGCGCACGGGCCAGGCGCCCATCTCGTTGCGCGGCTATTCCCATGTCTTCGTCCACTCGGCTGACCCTGCCACCTCTAGCTCTCAGGCCGAGCAGTCGCCAATCGACACCGCCGACGGCTTTCCCGCGTGGCAAGAAGTTTTCGACCGCCAAGAACTGCGCGCGCTGGTTGAGGCCTACGCGGCGAAATCGGATCCAACACAAGTTCGCGCCTTGCTGGGTCCCCAGACGCCATGGCTGGCGGACAACATGCGTTTGCCAGCGCCGAGGGTCACGTGGACCTCAATGATGAGTTTGCTTACCCCCGGGTCAGCGCCTGACGCGCCTGCCGAACCTGGTGTGAAGCCTGAGGCTTCTGTCGTAGCCGCTAAGCCTGACGAGCCGTCGCCAATCCCTGTGCCGCCCGCCGTTGTTTCGACTCCTCCCGCAGTTGTTACGCAGGTCCCGCCATCGTCAGCAGGCGAGCTCACGCCAGGCGCGGATGGCCCTGTTGGCGGAGCCTGGGCCGCGCTTGTAGATCGAAAATCGAGTTCGTCGGCGACTTCTGACGAGGAGCGAGTGGCTTGGGCGGATGATGTCACTGCGAAGCTGCGCGCAGCCCTTAACGGTTATGGACTCCAGGCTGCCGTCAAATCCACTCGCCTGACCCCGAATGGGTGCTTGGTTAAATTGGCGGGGTCCGACCGGTTGAGGGTCGAGGACATTGAAGCCAAGCGGATGCAGCTTCTCACTACGCATGCGCTGAATCTTGTGACGGTTCAGCCCATGCCTGGCGAAATTGTTGTCACGGTTGCTGGAACGAAGCGCCAGTCGGTGTCGCTATGGGACCTTTGGAGAGACCGCTCAATCAACCGTAACGCCGCGGGGGTCAACACCTCGTTCGTCCTCGGACTTCAAGAGATCAACGGCTCGATTCTCTACCTGAATCTGGGTGGAGAATTCGGCGGCTTGTCGTCCCACGATCCACACACGCTCGTGGCGGGAGCGACTGGAAGCGGGAAGTCTGTTCTGGTGCAGTCCTTGCTTTTGGATATCGCGGCGACCAATCCGAAGGAGCTCGCGCAGATTGTGTTGATCGATCCCAAGATGGGGGTCGATTACGCGCCCCTGGAAGGTTTGCCGCACATGCGTGAACCCATAGTGATCGACAAGGGTCGCGCGGCGGCGATTTTGGAAGGCTTGGTCCAGGAGATGGAGTCTCGCTATCAGCAGTTCCACAATGCCCGCGCCAACAACCTCACGAGCTTCAACGCCAAAGCGTCGCCCGAAAGCCGTCTTCCACTGATCTTCCTCGTCCATGACGAATTCGCCGACTGGATGCTTGACGATGCTTACAAAAAGGCGGTGAGCGCCGCCGTGCAGCGATTGGGCGTCAAGGCGCGAGCTGCCGGCATTCATTTGATCTTCGCGGCGCAGCGCCCGGACAAGGACGTGATGCCAATGCAGCTTCGAGACAACCTCGGGAATCGCTTGATTCTCAAAGTAGCCAGCGAAGCCACGTCGAAAATCACCTTGGATCGAGGGGGCGCCGAATTGCTTCTTGGCAAAGGGCACATGGCCGCGAAGCTGTCGGGCGAGCTGGGCCTGGTGTATGCGCAAGCGCCATTCCTGTCGGAGGATGACATCGCTGAAGCGGTCGATGCGATAGCTAAGGACGCCACATGAAAGCAGTCGCTGCGTTGCTCGCCGGCGGGCTGTTGAGCATTGGCGTGTTTGCTGCTAGCGGGAACGCGGGAGGGGCGGCCGCGCAAGCTACGCCTCCCTTGCCAGCGGCTGCCCCTATGGCCACCGGCGCTTCTGCTGCCGTGCCAGGGCTAGTGGACGAGCGTCTCCGCTTGGAGCTTGCAAACGCTGCGTCGAGGCTCACATCTCTCGAAACTTCCATCGCGAAATCAGGGGAGAAGGCTGATCAAGTCGCCCTGCGGACTTCAACCTTTGCCTTGTATACCGCCCTAGGAGCGGCATTTCTCGCCGCACTTTTCAGCTTTGCGGCGCAAGCTCTGTTGATGTGGCATCAGCGACGAATCAATCGTGCCGATTCTGAGGCGAAGGTCGCCAATACCTATATCGAATGGCAATTGCAGCAGTTGTCGGAGCTCTATGGTCCGATACGCGCATTGCTTGGGCAGTCCAACGTGTTGTATCGCCAGATGAACAGGGCTTTGGTCGCTGCCGATTCCAAAAAATTCAAACTCATCCCAGGGGACGATTTTGACGGCCAAGAGTTTCAGATTTTCCACAATGGGGCTTGGTTGCGATTTCGAACCGTCAAGCATCTGGAAGAGGTCTACAACAAGGATTTTGGAGTAGAGCCGTATTTTGATGATGTCGTCGATGTGGGCGAACGGTTGGTGGATGTGATCCGCGAAAAAGCAGGGTTTGCCCGGCCCGAGGATGACGCGCTGGTGAAAGTCATGGGCGACTATCTTGCGCATTACTTGGTGCTAAGGCGGCTGTTGAATCGAGCTAAGGATGGTGAGAAGTTGCATGTCAATGCGGCGGATGAACATGCCACGTTCCCGAATCAGATCCAGGAATTGGTCGACAATGGCTTCAAAGCAATCAATGAGCAGGTTATGGAGTGGCGAAATTTTTCAGGAACGCGAAAAAATCAGCCTCGAATGTGAGCAACGAAACGATCGCTTTTTACGACAGGAATGCTGAACGCTACGCTTGGCAAACGGCGCAGGCCGATTTGTCAGAGCTCTACTCGCGATTTCTTCCGATTGTTCGACCTGGCGGCCGAATTCTTGATATCGGATGCGGCGGCGGACGAGACCTTCGGGAATTCAAATCTCGCGGATACCACTGCGTCGGAATTGAGCCCGCGCCTCGGCTTGCTCAATTTGCCCGTGAATATTCCGAGTGCGAAGTTTTAGTGGGCAACGCGGAGGATTTGGAATTCTTCCAGGAGTTCGATGGCGTGTGGGCTTGCGCATCGCTCCTTCACTTGGATCTCGTGAAGTTCAAAGTCGCAGCGGAAAATATTGCTGCTGCTCTAACTGTCGACGGCGCGCTGTTCCTCTCAATGCAAGAGGGAGTCGGGCACATGGTCGATGCGGACGGCCGCTTCTACGCGCGATATACAGCTGCGGAACTGAAAGCGATCGTTGGATCTTGCGGGTTCACCGTCATCGAGCAGTGGTCCACTCAGGACACCCTGCCGGGGCGAGAGAGCATGGCCTGGCTGAACTTGCTGGCTAAAAAGACGTAGACGCTAGCTTATTTGTGACAGACGACGCATGCTCCGCCACCTTCGTCTTCGCCAAATAAATCGTCGAGGTCCTCGCAACCATCCGCAGCCACTGGACGCAACGGATTGACGGGTCGGCTGGCCGCTTCGCGCTGTTTGCGGCGCTCGTAGTCAGCCACAATCTGGATAACGCGCGCGGGCTTTTCCAATTCGTCCAAGGGCTCGCCCTTCGACCAGGTGAAAGGCGAACCGTGTTCCAACGCATTTTTCTCGTAGCTCTTGGCCTCCTCGAATGCCTCGGGATGGCGATCTTTGAGGCGCACCCACTCGATCTTTTGCTGGAAGAAACAGAAAGTGCATCCGCTACGCGAGCGCCAGTCGTAATACTTGGGCATGCCCACCCCGGAGGAGTCCAGGATGTCGTGCACGCCCTTCTTGTCGATGCCATCCTCGCGAAAAGGCAGACGCACTATCAGGTTGGGATGCTTTGTGGTGTAGCCCTCCCGAAATTCCTCATCCGAACGTATGGCGACATAGCTAGTCACCTTGTCTCCGGCGGCGAGCATCGGGCGCACCCATTGCTCAAAAGGCGCGAGTTTCAACTGGCGCGTGCACCAACGGGTTTGAGCTGAGGGCAGGAAGTGGTGGTATTCACGAAGCCAGAAATCAAAGTCCCTGCGGGGGTTCAACCTTGCGATGGGTTTGCCCAGGAAGCCCTCCAGGCGCCCCAGAAATTCGTAGACCTCCGGCAGCTCTTTGCCGGTGTCGGTGAAGAAATATTCAACATCGAGCTCCGGGTGATGCTGCCTGACGTAGACCGCAAGAGCCGCGCTGTCGCGGCCGCCAGAGATTCCAAGCACGTGTTTGTCAGCCATGGGTCGAGCTCCGGTTTGGTTTGTCGTCTTCGGTCAACTGCATCCCCGCGTTCGCCAGGGCAGCAAGCATCAAGTCGGTGCCCAGCCCCTGGGAGCGCAAGTCTGCCACTAGCCTTTCAGCCATCATGGCGACCTTTGGCGCGTGCTTCTCGGGCACTGAGAACGAGCGTGAGATCGTCCTGGTTTCGGGACCCGCGCCGAACACCACCGCCCAAGCCTCAGTTTTCGGCTTGCGCCCCTTCACGCCCACGAACGCCTCGTCACGCCGAAACCGAAGCGCCGCCTGCGCAATTTCAAGCTTTGCCGCGTCGATGTCCCTGTCGTTCCAATCGCGAGGCGGCTTGTTCGCCGAAAGGCTTAGGATGCCCTCCATGCTTTCTCGGCCGCCGTCGTGCTTCGCCAATCGAGAGCAAAAAGCTTCCTGGCGAAGGTCCCCGCTAATTCCATCGAGCATTTCTGCGCGAGCGCGCAGCGTAGCGAAGTCTTCGCGCGAACCGTCAAGTTCGGCGAGCATGGAGTCCTCGATTCCGCGCAGGAGCTCGTCGTATGCGGTCACAAGCTCCGCGACGGGCTCGCGCAACTCCTCGGCGAATTGCGTTCCCGCCTTGCTGTCCAGCACCGCCGGCAGGTCAATGAACAGCACCTTGTGCGGGTCGCTTGCTTTGAGCAAGGTGTCGCGGACGGCGCGGGCTTTCGGGCTCAGGCGCTGCGTGCGCTGGGTCCACGCTGGCAAAGCGAAGACGAGGGCAACCAGGCCGCGCGCGGCTTCAAGCGGATCCATGGAGGCAGGAGCGGCCCGCAACTCCGACAGCACCTTCGCCACGGCTTGCAAGATCTCGGTCTTCTGCTCATCAATGACGATCCATCGCAGCGAAAACCGCTTCGTGTCTTGCAAATATTCGTCGAAGTCCGCATCTGTCAATTCGGGGATAAACACACCGTCCTTGTAGACCGCCAAGTTTCCACGGTTTGCCAGGACGAAAGCCGTGAAGTAGACAGGCATCAGGCCGGATCGCATGCCGTAGGGAGGCTGGGACCATAGTTTTTCGATGTCGATCACCGAAAGGCGAGCAGGCGCCTCAATGAGCAATTTTTTGGTTGCATCCCACACTGGGAGAAATGTCCTGGAGAGCTCGTCGGTCTCCTGGGGGGCCTTCAAGCGCCACGTCCCGTCTCCAGCGGGAACGTGCAAGCCCACGTGGGACAGCAAAGCCACATGCAGCCCACGCTCGGCCGGAAAGCCTTCGATGCCGAGATGCTCCACGGCTTCGTGGCTCAGCATCCTGTGAATAAGGTCGCGACGGGCCTTTACGCTATTGCTCGACGGACTCTCCCGGTTGACCAGCTCGCTCCAGACTTCTGGGGCCTTGTCATAGAGCTTGTCGGCGAGTTCGGATGCGATGCGCGAGAGCCTCATGCCGCTCCTGGCGGGTTCGGCGCCGATTTGCCAGCGAGCGTTTGCTATGCCTGCTCGCAGCGCCTCTTGCAGCCCAGAGCGCACGTCGGCGAGCCTGGCATGCACTTCGCGCCGGGCCACCCGGTCCCCGCTGAGCTCGTGGCGGCCTTGCACCTGCTGCAAAGCGACCAGCTCGCCGCCGAGGTCTTCGATCTTGGCGTGGTTCGGCGGCACGCCGACGACGACCGGCCATGGACGGGAGCGCGCGTATTGCGCGGCTTGGCGCGAGGACGTTTTGGCGTTCTCCCCGCGTTCGGGCAGCGCTAGGACAAAAAGTCCGAAGTCCCCATTGGTCGGCGCGAATTTCTCCGCGACCTTCGACGCTTCCGAAAGCCTGCACAGCGCCATGTTCATCCAGCGCATCGTGCCGGTGTAGTGGTAGTGGCGCTTTGCGACCACTGGATGCAGGTTGGCCAGGCTAGATAGCAGGGCGAAGTCAAGATGAGGCTGGGCGGAGCGGGCCTGAGCGATGGCCGCCTCGATGTCGAAGTCGCTGCCTTCGAAAACTGACCATGCTCCGATATGCTTTTTGAACAGAAGCACTTTGAGCGCGGTGAGGCTCTCAAGGGCTTCGTCGACCTCTGGCCGGGGAATGTCGCTGAAAATCGCCGCGAGCACGTCTGGCTCGGCAGCCAGACCGGACCCGTTGCGAAACAGGTCGATCACAGCGACGTTCTTGATCAGCGCGACTTGCAGAGGATTGCCAGACTTGGCCTCCGCGCGCTCCACGGCCTCAACGGCCTGCGCCCAGCGATGCCCGTCGGGGGACGCGAGGATGGCGGGCTCCAAATTGGCCCGGAGGTAGTCCCAATAGTCATCGGGTCGATACCAGCGCGGACTCGAGGCCAACGTCGATTGCAAATAAGCGCGAAAGCCAGACGGTTCGACAGACGCCAAAAATCCAAAGACGCTGCGTTCGTTTTGCCCAAACTGCCGCTTGGAGATGGGGCCGAGCAGGGCCGCCATGGCGGGATGCAGGGGCCAGCACCGCGCCAGGCTAGCTGCGAAATTAGGCCCTACCGCTGGGCGCCTCGACCTGATGGAGTCGGCGATGGCTTGAGCCGGCGGCGGCACCCAGTTTTCGTGCTTCTGGCCTTCGATGGCGCGACCAATCAACTCCACGACTTCATCGCTCGCGGCGACAAGTGGGATGTCGGCGTAGCGGCCTTGAACTTTGGCCCAGTCGTCGCGCGTGTCGATGCCCAATCGCTTCGCGTATTGCGCAAACGCCTGATGCAAGATGCCAACGACGACGACTTTGCCCTTGGCCCGCCCGCCGAGTTCAGCCAGGTCTTGATAAAAATTCAAGTCGTCGCCAACGCCAACGGCCGAGGCTTCCAAGAATTTGCCCATCTCGTCGATGAGCACGAGGACGCCGTCCCACTGTCGCGAGTCGGCGAGGTCGCAAATTTTTTCGATCAAAGCCGTCGGGGTGAGCTTCTTCGGCTCGCCGCGCCCGCCAACCGCTTTATGCAGCGCCTTGGTGAGCTCATCGACCACGCTCGCGAGCTTGCCAACAGCGGGCAGCACCAACCATCCTCGCCTGCAGGCGAAAGCTGTGTCGAAGGAGTCGATCTTGTCCGTCGCCAGCAGCTCGCGGGCCTTTTGCCTGACGGGCTTGGACTCCGAAAGCGCGCTGGCCAAAGCCACGGCGAGGGACGATTTTCCCCCGCCGAATGGCCCCGTCCAGGTGAAGGCGCGTTGGTTGCCCTGCGTGAGCTGCCGGGACATGCTCTCGAGCACGCCCCTCGCCGTGGCATGGCACACGTAGCCATCGAGCGCGTCAGATCGTCCTAGGTCGGCGTCGATGCGGATCGAGCGTTGATACAGCCTCGAAATTCGGACGACTTCGGAGAGCGGGGCGTCTTTGAGGTCACGCATACGCTTGCTTCATCATGCGCGTTGAGAGGTTCGTGCCCTTCGCGCGGTTGCGCAGCACTTGGCGAAGACCCGCCGTGTCGGTCCATGTGAGCACGCCATGCGTGAGCTCTTCAAGTCCGAACAGCCTCTCGGCCACCGACTCTTCGTCGAGCTTGAAAACGCGGCCGGGAGATCCCTCGCCGTAGGCGATGGCTTCGAATGGGAGCGAGCTCAGATCTTTCGCCGCGCGGTCCCAGTAGTCGAGAAGCGCGAAGGCGAAAAGGCCGTCGCTCAGCGTCGCCTTGGGCCCTCGGCGAAAGGCGAAGTGCCCCTTGCGCTCTTCGTAAATGAGGCCGAGTTCGGCAAGCATCGGCTCAGCGTATTCCTCAGGCGAGCCGCCTACCGCGCGCGGCGCGTAGCCACGCAGACAAGTCTCAATGTCGCGCGAGAACGTCGCAGGGGAAAGCCGCCGATTCGCATCGATGCTCTTGGCGTAGTCGGCGAGGGGCGCCTCCAACTCGTCGCGGGTGAAGGACGAGCCGGTGACATGGTTGAAGAGCCAATACCAGGTGGTTGCGCGCTTGCCGCGGCCCGCCAAACACCAATGGCAATACCAAGCAGTGCTCGGGTGCTCGGAGTAGGGGTCAAGGCCGTCATCGACGAAGATTTGGCGGCCCATGGGAGTGACGGGGAAGTTTCCACCGTCATCGTCGTCGGTGATGATGTCGCAGGCCAGAGCCCAATGGCGAATGGACGCCACCATGTTCTTGCCGACCCCAAACTGCGCGATCGCGTCCTCGTTGGCGAATGCAGCTCTCGGAACGACGCCGTCGATGGCTTGATCGACAGTCTTCTTCAGCCACATCTGACGGAGCGGAAAAGTCTCATGCCCTGCGAAATGGGCAGCGATTCCGTCAGTGGTCTTTTTTCTTCTCATAAAGGCATTCTAGCCTCGCTCACTGGATGGAACCGTCCAGTGGGCAATAGTGCAGACGTCTGCACTGCGTCGATGGTAGTGCAAGCAGCGTTGCCTCTCCATGAGGGAACACCCCTGTGAATGCGCGCGATGGATCGATAAATCAACAACAGCCTCCCGCGATCCCATGAATCCTTGGCCTGATTTGCGGATACATATCCGAAAACGACGGTTTTCATGTCAGGCCCGCACTCGCGGCATGTCTTCCCAACATGTTGTGTAGGCTGGTGTGCGCCGCTCTTGCTTCATGCTCCATGCGCGCTTTGCGCCAGCGGTGCCGGAGCTGCCGACAATCACCGTTCCCTTGCCGTAGCGGCGGTTGAGGACGTCCATCGCCGTCATAAGCCTGCCAGCGTCTTTGGGCTCGTCGTCAAGATCGAGCTCGTCTTGAACAATCGAATCCGGCTGCAGGTCGAGCAGCATCACTCCTGCCTTGGCGTAGCGAAACTCCGGTTTGTAAATTGCGTCCAGACCCAGGACGGCCGCCCCGGCGATCTTGATGGTGTCGCAACTTGGGCGGCGCAGGGGAATGGTGATCGAGCGTGAATACTGCGGGTCGTCCTTGCGAAATGGGCTCGTCCGGATGAAGACATGCACTTGGCCCGCCAAGCCGCGCTGCTTGCGCAGCTTCTCTGACGCCCGCGCTGCGAAGTCCGTCACCGCTTCCGTGAGGTCAGCTTTTGATGTCACGACCTGCCCAAAAGACCGCGTGCTCGCGATCTCCTTCTTGTCTGGCGGGATGTCTTCAATGTCCACGCAGGACACACCTTGGAGCTCGCGGACGGTGCGCTCCAACACCACGCTCCAACCGCGGCGCACGGTGGCGGCGTCGAGCTTGACCAAGTCGGCGACAGTGAATACGCCCCCAGTGTTGAGCTGCACGGCGATCCGCCGGCCGATACCCCAAACCTCTTCCACGTTGGTGTGTGCGAAGACGTCTAGGAGTTCGTCAGGCGAAAGCGTCGAAAAGTCGCACACCTGCGAGAGCTTGGCCGGGTAGGAGCCTGGCTTGCGCTCTGCGGTCTTGGCGACGTGGTTCGCGAGCTTCGCCAAGGTTTTGGTCTGGCCGATGCCGATCCCGCAGGGTATGCCCACCCAGTCGAGGATCCGGTCGCGCATCCTGCGGCCGCGAGCCACATGGTCGCCACGCACGCCAGTGAGGTCGATAAAGCTCTCGTCGATGGAGTAGATCTCCTGGCGGGGACCGAAGCCTGCGGTGAGGCTCGCGACCCGGTCGCTGATGTCCCCGTAGAGAGCGAAGTTGGCCGAGAGGGCGATGAGGCCGTGCGACTCCTCCATGTGCCGGATCTGGAACCAGGGCGCGCCCATCTTGATGCCAAGCGCCTTCGCCTCGTTGCTCCTGGCAATGGCGCAGCCGTCGTTGTTGGAGAGCACGATGACGGGCAAACCGTTGAGCGAGGGCCGGAACACCCGCTCGCAGCTCACGTAGAAATTGTTCCCGTCGATCAGCGCGAACATAGCTCAGTGCACGTTGAACGATTTGATGGCCGTGAGGACCACGCCCCAGACGAGCAGGGTCTGGCCTTCTTTGGGAACGATGTCGGCGTAGGTCGGGTTGCCCGCTCTGAGTTTGAGCACCCCGTTGCGCTTCCACAGGAATTTGACCACGAACTCGTTGTCCAAGTTCGCCACGACTATGTGGCCGTGCCTAGGCCGGATCGCCCGGTCCACCAGCAGGATGTCGCCGTCGAAGATGCCGTATTCCACCATCGATTCGCCCGAGGTCCGCATGACGTAGGTCGCGGCAGGGTGCAGGATGAGCTTCTCCAGCACGTCGATGCGCGTGGCGCCCAGGTCCTCGGCCGGCGACGGAAAGCCCGCCTTGACCTTGGCGGCCAGCTCTTGAAGCCATACGGGCGACACGTCCAGAAGCTGGGGCAATGCATAGGCGTCCATCGGCGAGTTCGCGCGGGCGCGTCATTGCAGGGGGGTGGTGATCGGGCTCAGCCAGCGCGCTGCCGCCTCTTCGGGCGGCAAGGCGCGCAGGTCGGCGTCGTTCCAAATGACAACCGCCGCTTCCTCCAACTGGGCCTGATTTACCGTCACCCAGCGCTCGTGTAGGCGCTCAGCGCACTTCGCGATCCATTGGGAGGGGGTGAGGCTGTCCATGTTGGAATGATACTGTATAAATAGACAGTATTGGGCAAGGCAGGTGGCACAATCTTTCCATCCACTGGGGGACTTGCTGAATGAACAACAACGACTTTCCAAACGCCGACTGGCGCGGCCTCAGCGCCACGCGGCAATTTCTCGACCAGGCTGATCAAAACCGTCGGCTGCTCGGCCTTGGCCGGGATGCGTTCAATTCCGTGCGCGACGTGCTGTCCATCAATGACAAGTTGTTCGGCGAGACCGAACGTCTCGCCAAGGCGTTCAGGGAGTTGGATGGCGGCTGGCGCAACAGCATCGCTAGCACCGCGCGAAGCGCAATGGATTCCCATCAGCGGATGTTTGAAGCTGCCACCGGCCCGCTAATGAAGCTACGCGCCGACACCCTTTACGAAGATCAAATCAAGCGCGCGACTTCCGCTCTGGGCAATCCTCTGGCCAGCATGTTCAAGGACGCGAACGTAGCCAGCAGCATGTTCGATAGCCTGCGCGGCATCAGCGCCACCGACGCCATCGCCAAACAGATCACGGCCTCGCTGCAGAGCCACACGCTCAGCCACCTCGCCGAACTCGCCAAGCCGCTCAGCAGCGTGAGCGACCAAATCTCCAAAGAATTGGACCGCGTCAAGGGGCTTGGGAGCATGTTCGACCCCGGCGACTGGGCGCGGCGCTTAGGCGTCCCCATGCTGGATGCTGCGTCGATCGCGACGGTCGCGCGGTCATGGGGCGCGGATGACGCCATGCGCGCTTTGCGAGGCATTGGCGGCGTCGACCTTGAAACCGTGCGGCAGATCGCAGCGCAGATTCGCGCGGAGGAGAGTTTGGGCGACGAGGCCACGCCCGGAAAGCTGTCGGGCGTGGGAAAGCAGGGCGGCGGAATGTCCCTCGAGCTGCTCCTCAGCATCTTCGCCATCGTTCTCTCGATCGCGATGTATCAATGGCAGAAGGAAGACTCCGAGGAGATGGAAGCCAGGCTGAGGGCTGACAACCGCGCGTTGTCCGCACAAATCCAGGACTTGTCGACCCGGGCCGAGGCCGCGGAACGTAGGAATGCGGAACGAATCGAAAATTTAACGAATGCCTTCGAGCGCGCGATGAACCAAATCGATGCCGGGGTGGCGACGCAATCAAAGTTCATCGTGCGAGCGCGTGGGGCCTCGATTCGCGCCAAGAAGGGCGGGCGCGCAACTGCCGGCGAAGCTCTCCCCGGTCAGTCCGTCACCCTGATTTCCGAGCAGGGGGATTGGATTGAGATCGCTTACTTCAACTATCAGACCGGGCAACAGGCAAGCGGGTGGGCGCTGAAGAAATACTTCGCGCGAGTCCGAGCCAGGCGATAGTCGCATCCACAGAGTCTCGGGCGAGAGCCCTCGGTTCTGGCTGAGTTCGGCGCTTCTGCGCAGCAAGACTTAAAGAAGCAGGAGCAGGAGCAGGAGCAGGAGCAGGAGCAGGAGCAGGAGCAGGAGCAGGAGCAGGAGCAGGAGCAGGAGCAGGCGCTGGTCTGTTGGTGGCACGTCTCACCGGCAGGTTATCCTGCCGTTCATGGGTTACCCGATTGGTCGCACGCATGTGTGGTGACAAATACCTCTGGAGGCTAGAGAATCGATGAATAGCATAGAGAAGGATTTTTCATGAACATCGCAAAAGCCATCAACATTTGCCGTGGAGCCCACTCGCCAAGGGACTGCGTCACTCCCATCGCCATTGGGCCCGCAGCCCAAACGGTGCGCGTCCCGCGCAAACCGTGAGCAATAAAAAGATGCGCGAGTCAGGCGCGGCGCGACCCTCGCAGCCCAGCGGGAAAACGATCAAGCAAACTGCGGACGAAAGCGTCCGTCGTCAAGTCGACGTGTCGGACCCCTTGTTCGTCGCAGCGGTGAGGCAGGCAAAAATATGGCGGACTGGCGATAGGACCCTCCATGAGGAATATCTGCGCACCGCAATGGATCGACTGCTGGCTGGGCAGATTCCGAGGGCCATCAGCGTCTCCATCGACTATCCAGGAGCGAGCACGTCTTGGACCTTTTCCTTCGGCGAAGGAGAGCTTGCGCGCGAAGTGCAGTTCGACTCCTCGCCGATGGAAGAACTATCCGTTCCGGAATTTAACGATGACGGGACGAGTCGGCATCTCCATTTGACCGAAATGCAGCCAAAGCAGATCGAGATGATCGCGAACGCCGGCATCGATTTTGAAACTTCCGCCACTCGGCCGCTCGTCCCCTCGCGAAAGGGCTTGATTAGGCTCGCGAATCAATCGTCGCTCATTTTTGCATCGAGGATCGACGAGGGACCGCGCGTTGACGCGTGGCGATTCTCCTTCGGGGTCCCTTGGAAGCGCGAGCAGACCAAAGATTATTTCGTGACCGTTCCTAAGTCCACGCCATGGGAGCTGCAATACGAATTTCAAAACGCAGCGCGTCACGAAGCCGTCGAAGGCGTCGTAGTTAAAAACCATGGAGGGGCGATGGGCAGGAACGAGGCTCAGATCGTTCTCGACAGGTTGAGCAAGATCGCGTCGAGCTACAAAGAGATGAACGCGCTCGACTATCAATTCATGAACAACTACGCGAACGCCCACCGTGAGTTGGTGAACGTTTTCACCCAGATGGACAGCGAAATTCGCGATGAGATGATGCTGTTGGCCTATGAGGAGGTGTCCCCCTTGGAAGCGTTGTCGAAGCTTGACCATCGGAACACCGAGCAGACAAATTTTGGGCGGTTTCTTGTGCTTGTGCGTTTTTGCTGCGGATACTTCGGAAACTTGGCGCAAGGCGACAGGTTGACGGACGAGGAGGTTGTCGCGCTCATGTTTGCTTATGAATGCTATTGGCGCGAGGGAGAGGATTTTCTATTGGGCAATTTGGTGGATAGCATGCTGCGTCGAATTGGTCCAAGCGGGTCCTGGTCGTGGCCGCCGGAACCCGACTTCCAAGGCTTGGAGAGCAATCGTCAGCGCCAATGGCTCGCGCGCGAGGTGGGGAAGGAAATACTTGAACTGGCGACTTTTTATCGGCATTCCCAGCCGGGCTTAGAGGCTTTCAGCATGAGCAAGCCCACCAAGCCAACCTTTCGCGATTTCAAGGCGACTCGAAACCAGATCAACGCTGTCGCGAAGTCATTGGAGCAGTAAGTGGAGATGGCCGAGTCGCCTCTGGAGGGCACTTGGCACTCTGCGCTTTGGCATTGAGATCTGTTGCCGCTAATTGAGGCTGTCAGATTCATAGATGGGTAAGGTGCCAATGTTTCGCCACCGCCCGGCGTAGGTTGCGTGGCTGCTAGTCGCGCCAGGTTTTAGCTTCAGCAATAAATGGAAGCATCAGCAATAAGTTGGTTGCGCCTAGGCCAACCAGCGCCACCTGCGAAAACTCTGGGATTAGAAGCGCGCCAAAAACGGCCACCGCGGCAAATGCGCAGAAAATGCGTCCCGCTCGATTGAGCGTCGAACTTGCGCGAAGCTTTTTTACCCTAAATCCAAGTGCCATGTCCGCCATAATGACGAGCACATCAAACCCCATACAGCCCATCCCTAGTTGCCACAAGGAATCGCTCGTTACCGAAAAAATGCCCAACGCCGCGACGACGGCGAGCGCGGGGACTTGAAATCCCAGCACGACAAGCAGCATTGGCATGGTCGCCTCCCTTCCCAGACCAACCAACCTACGAGATCAAGTGGTTCGGCGCAAGGTCAAGGTGAGAACCAGGAAGGCTTCAAGCCATTGAGCCTTTCCTTCTTATTCGAATAGAAGGCACGTAGGTTGGGAGATCGCAGGGGGATCACGAGGTCGATGCCGTCTGTCATTGCTTGGACGGATGTCATGCGAGCCCCACGACGGTCAGCCTCCCATTCGAAGCACATGGTCTTCCTCCCGGCAATGGTCGCTACGCCCATTAGCGTAACACTTGCGGATTGAAGTGAAGGAACGATTGCCGCCAACGACAAAAGGCTTATTGTGGTCCCCAGACCGAATGCTACCGCGATCGCTGCGGCGAACCCTATCGCATCGTGCCAACCTTCGTCATGCCCAAGTTCATGGGCTATCAAATACCGTCGAAGCTTCGGGTCGGCGGCGAGCAGGTCCCGAGAAATGTTAATCCATTCGCCGGTAGTCCACGCCGCGTGACCATCCCCTTCTTGCGGAATTGGGTGAACGCGCAATCGAGGCTCGCGGTTGCGCACACGACCCGAAACGGAGTTGCCCGCGATTGCTGCGATATCGTTCATCCATAACGTCAACTGGACCTTCTCCGCAGTCGTAAGGTTCTCAAGCGGGATGGCCGTCATGAGGTTAAGGCGGGATAAGTCATGCGATTAAAGCGTGCAGAAGATATCAATGATCGTAACGCCTGCATCGAGCAGCCGCCTTGGTAAATACGATAAGCGCGCGAGCGACGGATCTTGACGGATCTGCCTCGGACGCTATGCCTGTTTGTTAAGACGCCTGCTGATTTCTCTCGCCAGCGGCAAAGCAATGGCGTTTCCAGCATGCCGTAGGGCATGCCGGCGGTTCTCGTGCTGGACAGCCCACTCCGGCATTCCCTGCATGCGGGCGGCCTCTCGCGGCGTGAGCGGCCTGGCCCCGCCATTGACCTTGTAGGCCCCGGTGAACTGGGCTGCTCCGCCGCTCCCGGCCAGGAGCGAGATGCCCACGCCCTTTGGCGAGTAGACCCTGTAGCCCTGGCTGTTTTTGCCCCGGACGAAGCCAACGCGGTGCATCTTGCCGACGCGGATCGCGGGTTCCGGCTGTAGGTCGGTGAGTTCGTCTTCCATGAGGGTGGCTGGCAAGTCCGGCTCCATGATGTCGGCCACGCATGCGGTGGGCGCGCTTTCGTCAGGAAATACGTAACCGAGCAGCGAGTCTACGTCCACGCCAATGCGGGTGCAGATCAGGATGGACCGCTCGCGGTCTTGAGGCACTCCAAAGCCTGCGGCGTTCATGGCCCGGGCCTGCACGCGGTAGCCGGCCGCGTTCATGGTGGCGATGAATTCGTCGCAGTGCTTGCCGGCATCCAGGGTCAGGAAGCGGCGAGCGCACTCCACGATGACGACTTTGGCATCGACTTCACCCAGCACCCGCATGGCGTGCTTGTAGGCATTGGCAAGCACTGGATCGGCAAAGCCCAAGCCGTTTCCGGCCGGGGAGAAAGCCTGGCAAAGCAGGCCGACTGTCACGAAGTCCACTTTGGTCATGGAGCAATCCAGCGTGCAGATGTCGCCATGCGTGCGAAGCGGGCGGACGTTCTTACGGTAGACCGCCATGGCTTCGGGATCGATCTCGCAGGCGAGTTCAACCTTTGCCCCGAGGCTCATGAGGCCCATGGAGAAGCCGCCGTGGCCGCCTGCGAACAAGTCGATGACGGTCATGCCGCGAAGAGGTAGGGTCTCGTCCTTGTCTCGGACCTTACTGATCGCCGTCGCCATCCACTCCCGCAGGCTCTCGACCTTGTCCGCCCAATCCACGGAGTCGGAGGTGCGGTGCTTCTGGGCGCGAACCATGCGAAGACCCCGATCCATCGCCGCCTCGACGGCTTCACTTCTGCTCTCAAAGCGTTTGGAGCCCGAGTGCAGAGGACTGACGTCCATAGGCAGCCCATCGGCTCGGCACGCCCAGCCAGGCTCCGCGATCCACTGGCCTTCTTCGACCGCGTGGGCTCTCACAGTGAACTCAATGCCATGCGGCTCCTTTAAGAGCTTGGCAGAACTGAACTTTCGGATGAGGACGAATGTAGGTTGGGCAATGACGCCGCGCGTGTTGAAGAGGGAGGGCGCGACTGCGCTCTTGGCGATGCCGACAACGGCTTGATTAACTTTCACTTGGGGTGCTCCGAAGCATTCGCCACAGCTCACGCCATGGCCCCACGGCAATCGCCATGGGTGCTTCGGACGCCGGTTTCGCGGAGACCCGCTAGCGGCTCCGCCGGCGGCATGCCGGCGTCATATTCGACAGCCCGTCCGAGGATGATTCCCCGCCGCTTCATGCGGCTTAGCTGTATCGATTTGGGCGTAGTTCCCAGGTGCTTGTCGGCCTTCTTAGCCCTCGCGTTTCATGCCATCGCGAGGGGAGGGTTCTGCCATCAAAAATGGGTTTGAGCCGATGCCTCAATTGTATGGAGAGCTGCGGATTTGAGGCGTTCGGCCGTGCTCGATCTTGCGCTCAACTTCCCTCAAGGGTGCGGGTGCTCTGGGGGGACTGCGAAAGCGAGATTGAAGCCCGCGCTCAGGGAAAATTAATGAACCCCTTGGTAGTGGACCATCATGGGCGTGTGTTTTCCGGCCGGGCTGGCCATGTCGGAAGGAAGGTCTGGAAGGTTCACTGGAGTTTCAGGCGGCGTCGGTGAGGGGCTGAATACACGGGTGAACTCAGGGTTGCAGCAGGCAGCGGGCCGAACCGGGGAAAATAATAGCACCTGCCGGTCCCGACTGGCGGTACATCGCTTTCAAGCACCGCCGCTGCGGCTTGTCAAGGTAAAAAGCGGGGGTGCACGGCAGTGTGCACAAAACCTTACAAAACGCCGCGAAGAATTCGACTAAGCAGCGCCGATTCTTCCAAGTAGACTCACAGAACCGAAAGTTGCAGCGCCAAAACAGTGCCACAGGCCGGGCCGTGCCGCACCTGCGGCGATGGCGCCCGGCTTGAAGACTTCTCCAACAAGGACGCCCATGACCCCACCTAGCTCACCGACCGACTCGGCCACTGCCGTCCACAGTGAGTGCGATGTCCTGGTGATAGGTGGGGGGCCTGCAGGCTCTACCGCAGGCGCACTGCTGGCCCAAAAGGGCCTCAAGGTGGTGGTGCTGGAGAAAGAGCACCATCCGCGCTTTCACATCGGCGAATCCCTGCTCCCGGCCAATTTGCCCCTGCTTGAAAAGCTGGGCGTCGCAGATGCGGTCAAGGCCATAGGCATGGAAAAGTGGGGCGCAGAGTTTGTCTCACCCTGGCATGAAAGCAAAAGCCAGACCTTCATGTTTGGCGACGCGTGGGACAAGTCCATGCCCTATTCCTACCAGGTCAGGCGCTCGGAGTTCGACGAAATCCTCATTCGCAACGCGGCCAGGGTCGGGGCTCAGGTGATCGAGGGTTGTCGGGTCAAGACGGTGGACCTGGGTTCCGGCAGCGACGGCGCCACGATTCACGCGCAGCACGATGATGGGCGGCTTGAAAGCTGGCGGACCCGTCTTGTGGTGGACGCCTCGGGCCGCGACACCGTGTTGGGCAAACAGCTGGATATCAAACGTCGCAATCCGAAACACAACAGCTCTGCGCTCTATGGCCACTTCACCGGCGCGGCCCGGCACCCGGGGCAGGCCGAGGGCAACATCACCATCTTCTGGTTTGAGCACGGCTGGTTCTGGTTGATTCCGCTGCTTGACGGCGCCACCAGCATAGGCGCGGTGGTCTGGCCGCACTACCTCAAGAGCCGGACCAAACCGGTCAGGGAGTTTTTTCTGGACACGATTGCCATGTGTCCGGCCCTGGCTGAGCGGCTGGCCCATGCCACGCTGTCGTCCGAGGTCGAGGCCACGGGCAATTTTTCCTATGCCTGTGATCGAACCCACGGTCCCAACTATTTGCTCATCGGGGACGCCTTCACCTTCATTGACCCGGTGTTTTCATCGGGTGTCATGCTGGCCATGCAGGGCGGTTTTGTGGCAGCCGAAACGGTGGACACCTGCTTGCGCGAGCCTGCAAAAGCGTCAGCAGCCCTGGCGCGCTTTGATCAGCAGGTGCGGATGGGACCCAAAGAGTTCTCCTGGTTTATTTACCGCGTGACCAACCCGACCATGCGCGACCTGTTCATGGCGCCGAGCAACATATGGCGGGTCAAGGAAGCGCTGCTGTCCATGCTGGCCGGTGATATTTTCGGCAAAACACCGATCTGGCGTTCTCTGGCTATTCTCAAGAGCATCTTCTACATAGCCTCACTCCTGAATTTCAAACGTTCCTGGCAGGCCATGCGTCTGCGCAAAGCCAACATTCGCGTCGTGGACGGCGCAGAGACGGCGGCACAGTGAACATCGACACGCGGACGGACTCCATTGATCACAAGCCCGAGATTGTGCTGACAGGGCGGCGCCCAAGTCGCGCGGGCCGCAGGGCCTGGCATGAAACCCTCCGGCTGCACCTGGGCTTTGTGGTGCTCGGCCTGATCTGTCTGGCGGTGTCATTGCTGGCCTTTGGTCTGCGTGCGGTTTTGCCCCGGACGATGAGCAAACGCATCGGTCGACACATCGTCACCCGGACAGCCCAGGCTTATTTGCGCTTTCTGACCCTGATGGGGGCCTGCCGCTTTGACCTGAGCGAACTCGACGCGCTGCGGGATGCGCCGGCCATGGTCATCGCGCCCAACCACCCGTCCTTGCTTGACGCGGTCATGATCTTGTCGCGACTGCCCAATGCGGCGTGCATCATGAAGGCGGATATCGTCAACAGTGTTTTTTTTGGAGCTGGCGCCCGGTTGACGGGCTATATCCGCAACACGCCGCTGCGCACCATGGTGCAGTTGGCAGTTGCCGATCTGCATCAAGGCAGCCATTTGCTGCTCTTTCCGGAAGGCACACGCACCACCCGGTTTCCCGTGGGCGCCATGCAGGGAACCACCGGACTGATTGCCAAGAATGCAGGCGTAGCGGTGCAGACCGTGTTCATCGAGACCAACTCCGGGTTTTTGGGCAAAGGCTGGTCCCTGCTCTGGACACCGAAAATGCCCATCACCTACCGCGTCCGGCTGGGCAAACGCTTTGACCCTCCCCAGCACACCGCGCGTTTTGTCAGCGAGCTGCAAAGCTACTTTGAGTCCGAGATGGCGCATGCCCGGCTTCCCGAATTTCCCGTCAGGCCGCCTCTCTGAACTGCTGATGGTGGTGTTTTCCGTGTCCCTTTTTCATGCCCATGACTGATTCCCTGCCCAACCCGTCCCTGACGCACCTGGTCCTGATTCCCAGCTACAACCCCGGCCCCAAAGTTTATGAAACCGTTCGCTCCGCGCGGGAGCAGTGGAGCCCGGTGTGGGTGGTGGTCGACGGCAGCAGCGATGACAGCGCGCAGGGCCTGCTGGCCATGGCAGGGCAGGACGAGGGCCTGAAGGTCATTGTGCTGCCCACCAATGTGGGCAAGGGTGCGGCTGTGCTGCATGGCATCGATCAGGCTGCTGCCCAGGGCTTCACCCACGTGCTGACGATG
Source organism: Polaromonas sp. (assembly GCA_021731285.1). GTDB lineage: Bacteria > Pseudomonadota > Gammaproteobacteria > Burkholderiales > Burkholderiaceae_C > Polaromonas. The sequence continues at coordinate 27,656 of JAKFXR010000034.1, forward strand.
GACTCGGATGGCCAGCACCCGGCGCATCTGATCCCCCAGTTCATGGCCACCTCGGCTGCGCAACCTTCAGCCATGGTGCTGGGCGTACCGGTCTTTGCTGCCGACGCGCCGCGCCTGAGGGTCAATGGCCGCAAGGTGTCCAACGGCTGGGCCGATCTGGAAACCCTGTGGGCGGGCATTGGTGACTCACTGTTCGGATTTCGCGTTTATCCGATTGGGCCGCTGCGCCGGGTGATGCACGGCCAGCGCTGGATGCGCCGCTTTGACTTCGACCCCGAGGCTGTGGTGCGCATGTGCTGGCTGGGCGTCAAACCCGTCAACCTTCCGGCGACCGTCAAATATTTCCGCGCTGATGAGGGCGGCGTGTCTCACTTCAATTACCTGCGCGATAACCTGTTGCTGTCATGGATGCACTCGCGCCTGCTGCTGGGATTCATCATTCGCCTGCCGCTGCTGCTGTGGCGGCGAGTCACACGGCAGGGATGACTCCGGCGGCACGCGCTGCGTTGCCCGCTGGCTGGAGTGGCTTGATCGCCTGGTATTCGGAGAAAACGCCCACTTCCAGGTGCTGGCGTACCTCTGACAGACCCTCTGCCCGCAAGGTGGCGATGACCTGCTCCGGAGGAACACAGGCTTCAATGCTGTCCCAGTAATAGCGCCAGATGGTGGTGGTGTCGCGTCGCCGGGTCACAAGCCGGCTCAAAAACGGGATCACGCCACGCATGTAAGTCTTGAGCACCCACTTTCCCACAGGGCTTTTGGCCTGGGTGATTTCGAGAATGCACAGGCGTCCTCCGGGTTTGAGGACGCGGTGAAACTCCGCGAAGGCTACACCCAGGTCGCTGATATGGCGCAGGGCATAGCCCATGCTGAGAAAATCAAAATGGTTGTCCGGAAATGGCAGCGACTCGGCCCGGCCTTCGACCAGCGTGATCCCGTGCGGAAGTTTGCTGGCGGCCAGCATGCCGGGGCTGGGGTCGATGCCGGTTACCAGCGACGCGTCACCCGTCACCACGCAAGCCTGCGCTGCGACCAGCCCGGTGCCCACCCCCACATCAAGCACGCGCATGCCCGCCTTCAGGCCGGCACGCACCAGGGCAAGGCGGCGATAGCGCGAGCCCGTGCCCCACGCAAGCATGGCTTCCACGCGGTCGTAATCGCCAGCGGTACTGTCAAAAATCCCGCGCAGGTAGGTCTGCCTGTCCTGCTCGCTCTCGTAGTAGCTGGTCAGGGGCAGGTGCGGCGCGTGCGCCGCTGGAGCCGGCTGGGATGTTTTCATGAATGTGCCTTTCAGCCGGTGCTGCACGCCTGGGAAGGCGCCATGCGTCGACGGGAATTTGGGTGAGCGGGCTGCCTTCGCAGGCAACAGGACATAAACAGGCTTGCGCAGCATGCGGCCTGCTACCAGTTTCCGGCGTTTTATGCTGAAGTCAATCGGACAAGTTCGACAAAGGAGGTCTTACCCATCCCTGAGGTGTGGCCTGCGAGCCGTCTACCCCGTCAGATCATGCCGCCGTTGATGGAGATGACCTGGCCGCTGATGTAGGCTGCCTGATCGGAAGCCAGGAAACCGACGAGGTCGGCAACCTCTTCGGCCCTGCCCGCCCGTTTCATGGGCACCATGGCGTTGATGACTTCCGGGCTGAAGCTGTCTTTCGTCATCGCCGTGTCAATGATGCCGGGCGCCACCGCGTTGACCGTGATGCCGCGGCTGGCGACTTCAAGTGCCAGTGATTTGGTGGCAGCGTGCAACGCGCCCTTGGCGGCCGAATAGTTGACCTGCCCCCGGTTGCCGGCCACTGCCGCCACCGAGGTGATGCTGATGATGCGACCCCAGCGGGTGCGGATCATCGGCAGGGTCAGCGGCTGCGTCACGTGAAAAAATCCGTTGAGCGACACGTCAAGCACACGCTGCCACTGCGCCAGTTGCATCCCCGGAAAAACCGAGTCGTCGTGAATGCCTGCATTGTTGACCACCACCTGGATGGAGCCTTCGTCAAGCAGGGCCTGCAGGGCAGCTGCGGTAGCGCCGGCGTCGGTCACGTCAAAGGCGACAGCCTGGGCCTGGCCGCCCTGGGCCAGAATGTCGGCCACCACGGCCTGGGCTTTGTCCACCTGGCTGTTGGCGTGCACGATGACATGAAAACCGTCAGCGGCCAGTCGCCGGCAGATGGCCGAGCCGATGCCGCCGCTGCCGCCAGTGATGAGTGCGCGTTTCGGAGAAGGATTCATGGCAACTCCTGTTGTCTGTTCAATTGTTACGCCGCGCCCGAAACCGGAACACCTGGCATGCCCAGCACCGAGGCGTCCAGCACCACCACTGCACGCCCACTCACCAGTATCCGGGAATCACCCTGCACGGTGAAGCTGTAAAGCACTGTGTTGGCGTCACCCGTCATGCGTTCTGCCTGGACCGTGAGAGGGCCGGTGATGGTGTCCAGTTGCTCCACGAGCAGATGGACGTTGCGCACGCTGGCCAGGAAACCCCCTCGCGGCGGAACCGCAGCGGTGCGCCCATGGGCAGCTTTTTCAGCCATGAGCGCGCCATGCATGGCCATCGCCTGCGCAGCATATTCAATCCCGCAAGCTGCGCCCAACCTGCCATGGGCGCGCAAGGGGTGGTCGGCGGCGCGATGGCTGTCTGTCCGGCAGCTGATGTGGTTGTCGTCCCAGGCGGTGACAGCGTCCAGCAGACACATGCTGGCTTGATGAGGAATGCGGCGGGCAATCTCGCTGCGGTCCAGGCCCTGCGCGGCGCCGTTCAAAACGAAACCCCGACGGAGAGTTGCAGGCCTTGCAGATAAGACAGCACAACCATGCGGTCCTGCTTTCGGGCGATGGCCTGCAGCAGGGGAAGCGCCCTGGCTGCGGGAATGGAGGTTCGCAACAGTTCGAGGTCAGCGTTGTCCATGGTGCTGGCCGCGGCTGTGCTCATGCTGCTCGCGCCATCCAGTGTCAGTCGGACGTCGCCGGGCGCACGCTGGCGCGGGCTGATGACCAGGGCCACGCCAAAGGTGTCCGTCAGCGGCCGTACGCTGCGCAGCGGTTCCGGGTAGTCGGTGTCATAGCACACCAGCAGCACTGGCGTGTCATCGACGATGGCCATGGTCATGGCTTCCAGCAGTCCGGCCCCGAAGCTGGCGTCATGGGCGCACAGCACTGACGAACTCGCCATCGCGCCGCTGGAGATGCTCCAGTAGCCTGAAGGCGCGTTGTGCACCGAGTTGTGAAAACGTGTGGGCGAAATCAGGCGGTCACTTGAGGCCAGCGCGCTGCAGATCTCGTGGCAATTGATGCCGTCGCCGCTGGACGACGAGAAAACCGATGGCAGGCTGCTGATCGGGAGTCCGGACGCGGTCACGGCTTCCTGCCCGACGGCCAGGGAGACCTTGACGACCGCGCCAGCGCGTCGGCGCTCTGCGGCGGGCAGGGCCATGGGCAAGGGCAGCACTGTCCGCTCGGCCTGGTAAGTGGTCTGGCCAGTGAGCGCCGCCTGGCTGGCTTCCCAGCCGGGAAGCGCAGGTCCGAGCAGGCCGATGCCATGGATGTAAACGCTCAGCGGCTGGGTGGGGTGAGGGCCTGTCATCTGTCGCCTTTCAACCGGCACGGCTAAAAATCAGGCTGCAATTGGTGCCGCCAAAACCGAAAGAATTGCTCAGCACGTGCTTCATGGCTTGTTCACGGTTTTCCATCAGGTAGTCCACCGCAATGGCCGGATCCTGCTGGCGGGTATGCACGCCGCCGGGCATCACCCCATGCTGCAAGGCCAGTGCGCTGATGACGGCCTCGAGGCCGCCGGCCGCGCCCAATGCATGGCCGGTGGCGCCCTTGGTAGAGCTGCAGGGTACGGCGTGGTCGCCAAATACCGAGGCCACGGCCTTGCCTTCGGCTGCGTCGTTGGACGGCGTGGCCGTCCCGTGCAGGTTGATGTAGTTGATGTCGCGGGCTTGCAGCCCGGCGGTTTGCAGCGCTTGCTGCATGGCCATGGACGCGCCCAGACCGTCGGGGTGCGGCGCTGACATGTGGTGCGCGTCGCTGGACTCGCCCACACCGCGCAGCAGCACTGCGCCGGCAGCAAGCCTGTCGGGGGCGCGTTCAAGCAGGATGAATGCCGCGCCTTCGCCGATGGAAATCCCGTTGCGCTCCGTATCGTAGGGCCGGCAGGGACTGCTTGAGAGCAGGTCCAGCGAATTGAAACCGTACAGCGTCGTCAGGCACAGGGTATCCACCCCGCCGACCACGGCAGCGTCGATCAGCCCTGCCTGCATCATGCGGCTGGCCGAAGCAAAAACCTTGGCGCTGGATGAGCATGCCGAGGAAATGGACGCGGCCGGTCCCTGCAGATACAGGTAGTCGCGCACAAAGCGGCTGATCGAAAAGGAGTTGTGCGTGGCGTCATAGACAAAGTCCGCCGGCAGAGCTCCGGTGCCGGGGTCCAGCCGGCGGTATGCGAGTTCTGTCTGCAGGATGCCTGAAGTGCTGGTGCCGATGAAAACGCCGACCCGCTGCGCGCCGACGCGTGCGACGGTGGTCGCGACAGCTTGCGCAAATCCGTCCTGGCGCAAGCCGATTTGTGCCAGGCGGTTGTTGCGGCAGTCGTAGGGGGCAAGATCGGTACGCAAAACCTCATCATCCACACCTGCCACCTCGCCCACCCAGGTGCTCAGGGTGACGCTGTCGAAGGCGCAGGAACTCAAGCCGCTGCTGCGCAAACGCAAGGCGGCCAGCGTGGCGTCCAGCCCGCGGCCAATGCAACTGGTCGCGGTGAAATGGGCGAGATGCAGGGGAGGTAGGGGACTGTTGGACATGTTTGTTTCAGGAGGCGGTGGACGGCAGCCGCGCGATGAGCAGAACGTTGGCAAACGGCGTGCCCTGGCTCATGGGTCGCGCCTCGACTTCGAATCCAAGTTTTTGCAGCGCAATTTTCCAGTCGGCAAGGGGTCGGCAGTACAGGGTGCCCAGGCGGTGACCGCGCAGCGTGGTCACGACATGGTCTACCCAGTTGCTGATGGCAAAGGGCAGGCCGGCGGCGGCATCGCCTACCCGCAGCAGCAACAAGCCAGCGGGAGGCAGGGACTGGCGCACGCGCTGGAGTACATCATCTTGCGCGGCGACTGGAACATAGTGCAGCACATCCAGAATCACGACCGCGTCAGCCTGACCAAAATCAGCGCTGCACATGTCAGCCTGGACGAACTCAGCCTGGCCCGACGCCACGGCCGGTGCGAGTGCCTTGTTGGCACGGGCTACGTCATGGGCCATCAACTCGATGCCCCGCACAAAGGAGCTTGCTGGCGCCGAGGGCCAGGCCTGTGGCCATTCGCCGCGCGCCGCGCAGGCCTGTGCAGCCAGCAGCCAGGAAGTCAGCAGTCCCTGGCCGCAGCCAATGTCGAGAATGCGCGAGCGCCCGGCCAGCAAGCCTGCGCTCAGCAGGTGAACAAATGCAGGGTCGCCTCCCAGCTTGCCCCTGGCAAAAGACCAGGTGTAAATGCCGCCTGACTTGTAGGGGGCAATCGCCAGTGCGATGAGATGGTTGACGAAAGCAGAAGGCGTGGATGTCATGGAAGAGAGGCAGGTAGGGGAGAGGGACAGAGTCTCCTGCGGATTGTCATTGAATCAATACTCAAGCGGTGACTGGAACGATGTGGTCATCGGACCGGGTCCGCTGCAGGTAGCGCAGTGCCCCCCAGCTCGTGATCAGACCCAGGGCCAGTCCGGCCCACATGTCCACCGCTACATGCTGGCGTGTGGCTACCGTGGAGTAGGTGATGCCGATACACCAGAGCGCATTAAAAAGCGTCACCCACAGCGGCGCGCCAAAACGCCGCAGCTGGTGGTGCAGCCAGACGCCGGAATACACCGCGGTCGCGACGTGCAGCGAGGGACAGGCATTGCCCGAGGCATCCATGTTTTTGAGGAAGTCCACCCCTGGGTGCAGGGACCAGTCGATGTTGGCAGCAGGAACGGCAGTTGGCCAGAAATAGAAAATGATCAGTCCGGTCAAACAGGTGGCGGTCATGCCCAGGGTGAAGGCCTGGAGTTCGCGCCGGACGGCAAGAAACGCCGGCGGCAGGGAAACATAGACCCACAACGAGACATACAGGGGCAAAGCCGCGGGCTGAAAGCTGATGAGTCGGTCCACCAGAGTGACGGGCATCAGCGTGACAGGGTAGGCCGGAAACTTCAACAGGTAAAAGTAGGCGCCGAAAAACACGGCAATAAAAGCCGGTATACCGATACTTTTCAGGCGCAGGTAAGGGAGCAAGGCCTGTAGGGCCAGGCGATACCAGGGCGTCTGCGGATGACGCAGAGCCGTCATGGCAGGGCCTCGCGCAAAGTGACGGCCCTTAGCTGGCTGGCTGCAGCCGCTTCGAGCAAGCCGGGAAGCACTTCGAGAATCACCGGTACGCCGCCCGGGGTGCGCGCAGCATTGCCATCATGCAAAAGCAAGATTGCGCCGGCCTTCAGATCAGGCAGCAACCTTGACGTGACGCGTGCGGCATCGCCCACCCGGGTGTCGAAACCACGCGCAGACCAACTGGCCAGTTGCAAGCCCAAACGGGCCAGAACCGGCTCCAGAAACGGGTTGCGCAAGCCGGCGGGGGCCCGGAAGAACCGGGGGCGCTGGCCGGTAATGGAAGTAATCGTGTCCTGCGCGGCTTTTACTTCGCGCGTAATGCCGCGCGTGCCCATCACGGAGAAGTGATGGTGGTGGTGCTGGCTGTGATTTTCAATGGCATGACCGCGCCTGACGATTTCCCGGCAGAGCTCGGGATGGCGCGCGGCTTTCTCGCCGATGCAAAAGAAGGTGGCCCGCGCGCCGTAGCGGTCGAGCAGGTCCAGCACCTGCGGGGTGACCACGGGGTCGGGGCCGTCATCGATGGTCAGGGCGATTTCCTGACGATCCGCAGAAGGCAATCGCGTCCAGTTCGGCCCCAGCCACCGGCTGCGGGGCCAAAGACCGACGCCGGCAATCAGCGCATGGTTGGCAACCACCGCCGCCAGAGCCCATGGCCATAGCTGCGAAGCGACAACGGTGGCGGCGACGGCCAAGCCATGAACAGCAATGGAGCTGCGCATCAGGGTGGAGGAGTGCCAGCGCGGATCAGGCGGGGACATGGGGCTGCCTCGCAAAAATAGCCGCGTACACCAGCGCCAGGACCACGCCTGGCGCCACCGTGACGCCCATGGCTTGCAGGATCGACACATTCGAAAATGCCAGCAGGCCAAAGCCTGCAACGGTGGTTACATTGGCCAGCGCCATGGAGGCCAGGGTGCGGTGCGAGATGGGGGTCAGCGGGTCAGGCCGGTCAAAAAAGAGTGCGTAGTTTGACCCCACCGCCACAACAAGCAGCAGCCCCACCAAATGCAAAATGGCCAGTTGCTGACCAAACAGGGCCAAGCCTGCGGTCACGGTGAGGACCGACGCGATCAGGGGCGCGACGATGCGCGTCACGCGCGAGGGAGAGCGGAAAATCAGCAGCAGCAACACAACAAGAGCCACCAGCCCGCCCAGCGACAACAGCGATGCCTCATTGAGGTAGCCGGAATACAGCCGGTCTGACTCCGCCTTCATGTCGACAAACAGCACATGGGGCAGACCGGTGTTGCCCAGCGCGGCGCGGATCGGGTCGGCGTTGATGTTTCCGTCCTCCGGGGCCTTGAGCGGCAGCAAGGCTGTCCACCCACGGGGTTGTTGCAACAGCAGGGCGTCCACCGCCATGGCCATGGATGTCTGCTCCAGATCGGATGCCTGCAGCAAAGGCTGTTGACGGCTGGTTTGCACGTCATTCAGAAAGGGCTTGAAAAGCTGAGCCTGCACCGGCAAGTCCAGAACCGCTTTGGCAAGGCGGGCCTGCAGTTCATCGGGCGGCGGCAGGCTGGCCTGGCGCGCGCGCTGGGTGGCGATGCTGGGAAGATAGCGGCTGGGGCTTTCAAATCCGGCAATTGCACCGTTGGCGACCTGCTCCTGGAGCAGCGCGCCTACCTGTTCGGAAGAGCTCAGCACGGCTTCGCGGCTGGCGCCGGTGATGACCACCAGATAACGCACATCGGGGGCGCCCATGTCGGCGCGCAGGCGTTCATCCAGAGCGATGTCTGCTTGCGAGACAGGACTCAGGGAGGAGATCTTTTCGTTGAGCAGGGTGTCGCGGTTGAGGGCGAGCACGGCGCAGGCGGCCACCAGCAGCACCACCACCGGCCAGCGCAAAATTGCGGCCCGTTCGGTCAGGCGCCCGAGGACGCGGCCTATCGCAGACACGTCGTGGATGCGGAAATTCGCAGGCAGAAGATGAGGCAGGACAAAGCGGGTCATGACAGCGGCGGCGATCAGCCCGGCAATGGCGTACAGGCCGAGCTGCGCCAGGCCGGGAAAGCCCGACAGAAGAAGTGATGCGAAGCCGCAGATGGACGTCAGCACGCCGAGCCGCACGGTGGGCCAGAAACGTTTGACCCAGCTCTCCTTGTCGTTCTCGGCTTGTTCGGATTGCACAAAAAGATAGATGGAGTAATCCACAGCCTCGCCAATCAGCGCGGTGCCAAAACCCAGGGTGATGCCGTGCACGGCGCCGAAGCCCAGGCTGACCGCCGCCACGCCAGCGGCCACACCACTGAGGACCGGCAAAAACCCCAGAACCAGCGCGGTCGGCGAGCGATACACCAGCAGCAGCAAGGCGGCAATCAGGACGACGCTGATGAGAGACAGTCGGCTGACCTGGCTATGGATGGTTTCGCGTGAGGTCACGGAAAAAACACCAGGGCCGGTCATCACAAGTTTTGCGTCAGGGTGGGCCTGGCGCGCCGTGGCAAAAGCCCGCTCAATGGCTGCCATGGCGCGCTGCTGGGCATCGGTGTCTGACCCGGGGGCACGCGTTTGCATCAGCATCAGAGCGCGCGTGCCGTCGCGTGAGGCCCAGGCGCCGTGCTCCATCGGCGGCTGGGTGCCACTGCTGAGCTGATCAAGCAGTTGAACCATCTCGCCCGTGGGGTCGCGCGGCAGCAGCGATTTGACCAACAAGCCTGCGGGCGAGGCCAACAGGTCAATACTGTCTCCCAATGCCGCATGCAGGCCGTCGGCAGTGAAACGTTCAGGCGTGACCGACGGGCTGAGGAGGAAGCGGTTGTTGAACAGAAAAGCCCGGTCACGTTCGGTGTTGACCGGTTCACCGTTGTTGACGGTGACAAACGCCGGGTCGGTGCGCAGGCCCTGGGCCACCTGTTTGGAGAGTTGGGCGCGCGCCGGCGCGTCGGCGCCTTCGATGCCCACCAGAATCAGGCGCGAGGCAATGCCGTCGCGCAGCTGGTCCATCAGCAACTGCTGCTCGGGCGTCGGGTTTTTCGGTAAAAAGGCCGACAGGTCCGTGGTGACCTCGGTACGGCTGATGATGGCGCCACAGGCCAGCAAAAATGCCAGCCAGAGCCAGACCGGCAAAAACTGGCGCCGTAAAAACCGCTTCATCATGGAGCCGCCAGCGGGGCAATGACCATGACCGAGCGGTCCTTGTCGGTTTGCTCGATCTCGATGGACTTGACCTCCGCGCGGCTGCCGCCAATGCGGATGCGCTGCACGACGTCCAGCATTTTGGTTTCAATGGGACGCAGGGTGAGGGTCCAGCGCTCCTCCGTGCCTTCCAGGTCGAGGTTGTAGATGCGCCTGAGCGCGGCGATGTCACCCGCGAGGGTGCCACGTATGCTTTCAGTGAAGGCCACCAGCTCTGGATAGTCCTGCAGGCGCAGCACCATCTTGCGTTTGCCACGCTCCACAGTGAGCGTACTGCTCTCGATGATCAGCGACTCCGGACGGGGTTTGAGTGTGCGTTTTTCCAGCCGGTCGGGCGCGGTGTAAAGCAGCTCGCCAGAGGATTCCACCGGTTTGTCGAGCAGGGCGATGTATTTTTTCTCGACAAAACCCGCGCGGCCCGATTTGTTTTGCGCCAGGCCCTGCATGAGTTGCGCGAGGTCCCATGCCGCCAGTGCCGGTGCGCTGCAAAGGGTCATGAGCAGCAGCAACGCTGCGCCCAAACGGACGGCGGCAGAAGGTGGGGGTCGGGATGTATCAGTCATGGCCTGGAACCGGTGGGGTGGCGGGAGCCGGGTGTCCAGCTTGCCAGAAGTCGAAAAAATTAAACCAGTTATAGGGCGCGGTGCGGCAGTACTGCTCGAGCAGCTGCGCGTAACGCGCCATGGCCGCCTTGACCTCGGCATCACGTCCTCCTGCGGGAATGCTGGAGAAATCAGCCAGGGTCTCAAAATGAATATCGTAGCGGTTGCCCCCGCCGTACAGCCCGATCATGAAGACCACCGGACGGCGCAGGATGGCCGCCATGCGGAAGGGGCCAACCGGGAATTCGGCCGGCTCACCCATGAAGGACACAGACCGTGTGGTGTCATTGTTCAGGCAGCGATCGGCCAGCATGCCAACCACGCTGCCGGCGGTCAGCAACTCGTTGACCTTGAGCATGGAGTCGGCGCGTCCGAGCGGGATGATGTCCTGCTGCGCTACCGGGTTGATGGCGCCGAGCGCAGCGTTGAGCTTGCGGGCGTTTTCTTCGTACATCACCATGGCCACGCGCAAGCCGGGCTGCTTGCGCCCAACGGCGCGCAGCACCTCAAAACTGCCGGCATGCGCGCCCATCAGAAACACGCCTTCCTTGCCGCCAGTCATGGATGCAATCAGATGCTGGTCGTGGATGCGGATGTCGAACAGGTCAAAGTGATCGTTGATCAGGTACACCCGGTCGTGGATCGTGGAGGCGAAACTCAGGAAATGCAGGAAACTGCGGCGCCAGCCGACGGAGCTGGCCGGCAGCGACAACACCCGGCCAAGGTAGTCGCGCGAGGCCCGCCGCGCAGCAGGATTGGCGACCAGGAAATACGCCGCAATGCCGTACAGCACCCCCCGGCCTGCGCGGCGACCCAGGCGCAGCGAGATCCAGGTCATGACGCGCAACATCAGCATGTTGCTGCGCTCGGGGCGCTCCCGCCACGCGGCCTTGGGGACCGGCGTGCCGCTGGTGGCGCTCATGGGGCCACCTCGATGCCGAAGACACCGCTGGCCACCTGACGCGCATCGCCGCTGATTTCGAAACGGGCGAGACCGGTATCGGTCAGTTGCCAGGCGATGACCAGTGTTTCGCCGGGCAACACCGGACTCAGGAACTTGGCCGACGTGATGCGGCAGGGGCCGCCGGGCAGATGCCCGCTTTGCCAGATCGCGTGTAGTGCTGCGTCAAGCAGCAACACCCCGGGCACAATCGGGCGCCCCGGAAAATGCCCCGCAAACACCGGGTGGTCCGCCGCGATGGTCCAGCTGGTTTTACCCTGCATCGGACCCGTCCAGGGGATGGGAGGGGGCTGCATGCTGGCGTGCCAGCGCCTGCAGCTCCTCGCGCGGGAGCTTGCCAGTGGCGTTGCGCGGCAGGGCGTCCAGCAGGACCAGGGGGCGTGGCAGAAAAGTCGCATCGATCCTGTCCTTGAGCGCGGCGTGCAGGGTGCTGGCGCTCAGGCTTGGGGCCACGACAAAGGCGGTCAGGCGAACCACGGCATCGGGGTCACTGTCGTCGGGCATGAAAAACACACCGTCCAGCACACCTTCGATGCTGTTGAGCTGGTGGTTCAGGTAGGCCAGCGAGCTGCGCCTTCCGGCGATGTTGATCAGGTCATCGAGACGCCCGTAAAGCAGGAAGCGGTGGTTGTCGATGGGTTCGAGCACGTCGTTCATCGGCATGACATTTTCGACATGGCCACCGCAAGCCCAGAAGCGGCCATCGTGCGGCGTCAGTGTGACCTGGGGGAAAAGCTCCCATTGGGCCGTCTGCGCGCTGCGGCGTGATGCGATCTGGCCGGTTTCGGTGGAACCATAAATCTCGATCAGCGGTGCGGCCAGGCGCGCTTCGGTGGTTTGCGCGAGTTGGGGCGACAGCGGGGCGGTGGCCGACACCACCAGGTCCACCGCCGGCAGCTCCAGGCCCGAGGCCAGCAACACCCGCAAGTGCACGGGTGTGGTGACCAGCAGCCTGGGCCGGGGAAGAACCTGGATGGCGCTGACGATGTCGGCCGGGTAGAAGGGGTGGCCACCGTGCATGGCAGCTCCGCTTTGCAAAGCCAGCAGCACGGTGGACTCGAAGCCGTACATGTGCTGGGGTGGAACGGTGCCGATGATGTTGAAGGGCCGGCTGTCGCCCTCGCGAGAGAAGCCAAGCCGCTGGGCTTCGGCACGGGCGCTGTAGACCAGCGAGGCCCAGGTCTTGCGGTGCGGCAGCGGCGCGCCTGTGGATCCGGAGGTAAAGACATCGGCAACGGGCTGGTTGCCGGGAAGGTAGGGAACATCGCAGGACCCGCTGGCCGGTGTGTTTGCGCCGTGGGGAGCCATCGCGTCCTGAAAGGCCACCATGGGAAGGTCTATGGTGCAGGGCGCGTCGGCCAGGCAAAACACGTCGGGCCTGAGCTCGCGCAGCTGACGCACCATGTCCGGTGTGTGGTTGGGCGGCAGCAGGCTGATCTTGCGGGTGATCAGGGCAGCGCCCAGGCCAACGGCAAACTGGTAGCGGTCGCTGCAGGCGTTGAGCATGTGCCGGCCAGGCGGAAGCGCCGCCGCCAGCGTTTGTACATCGTGCAGAAACCGGCGCACGTTGATGTTTTTGCCCTGGTGCCAGGCAACGATGTCGTCGGCGCTGTCGTGGGCCAGGAGCGCAAAAGTAGGAATCATGGGCTCGGGAAAGTCAAAGGAGATGCGGTGGGCAAGACGTGCTCATGGAGCGCGAGGTGGCGCGCTTGAGCCAGACTGCCGGTAGGCCCGGATGGCCTGCAGGGGACCGGCGCGGTCGGAAGGCTCCAGCAACAACAGCCGGGCGAGGTATTCCCCCGCAAACATGAGGACCAGCAAGGGAAAGTTCAGCAGATTGGCAAATGCCGACCAGACCACCACGGGCGCAAGCCAGAACAGCAACAGTGACGCGACGGTCATGGCCGCAAAATAAAGTGTCCAGGCCCAGGTGACCTGACGGGTGTAACGGACCAGCGGGGGAGACAGCTCGCCATGCACCACAGCAGCGAAGCGCGACACCATCGGGGTGTGACCGTCGCGCAAGGTCATGCCGAAAGCCGCGCCCAGCAGTGCCTGCATGCCCGCGTGCTGCAGCAAAAATACCCAGATGTAGTGCTGGATCAGCCAGTCGCTACCGGTATACAGCGCCGCGCAGGCGATGACACACAGGGCCAGCATGGCCGCGCGGTGCGGCGAGCGCCAGGCCAGCACGGCCGCCAGCGCCAGCAGGGGCGCCATCGCCACCGCAGCGTCAAACAGGTCGGGGCGCGGATCGGCCGATGCCAGGTGCGCGAGTATGGGGTAGGCGATACAGAAAGCGGCAATGACTGCCCAGCGAGCGCCGCGCAGCAGATTCGCCTTCAAGCCGGGCTTCACTTTGTTCTTTGCAGGGCAATGTGATCGCTGAGGCTGCGCAGGGACTGAAAAATGGCCGTGTTGTCTTCATGGTCGGCACGCAGCTGCAAGCCGTAGCGCTTGGAGACCACCAGCGCGATTTCGAGAATATCGATGGAGTCCAGGCCCAGGCCGTCTCCATAGAGGGCGTCGTCCGGCTTGATATCGGCGGCGGGTGTTTCCAGGTTGAGCGAGGAAACCACCAGCTCTGCGACTTCAAGCATCAGCACCGCATCGGCGGCTGCGGCGCCGGAGGGTTGGGAAGAGGTTTCAGACAGGGTGGAGGTGGTGGTCATGGTTTTCGGATCCGGAGTGAATTCAGTGGGCTTTTGCCTGCCCGCATCAATGTATTTTGATGGTAACTGACATTGTTTGTCCGGAGCTGCGTCCTTGTAGGCGCGGGGGCAAGCGGCGTGTGGGACGAATGCGAAACAAGAAGTAAATGCCGGGCTGCCAACCAGTCCAGACCGGTGTCAGGGTGCTTCGCCGGAGGCCGGGATCTTTGGTGCCTTGCCCGCCTTTGCAGCGCGCGGCACGGACAGCGTGGCGCTTGGCGAATCTGCCTCGAGCACGGTCTGGCGTACTGCTGCCTTGTCACCGGCGCCCGCGAACTTGCTGTATTTGCCCAGCGTGGCCACCATCTGGCCGTAAATTTTGGGGTTGCCGGCCACACACTCGCCCTGGTCCAGAAACTGGGCATCGCCGGAGAAGTTGCCGATCAGGCCACCGGCTTCGGTGACCAGCAGTGAGCCTGCGGCCACATCCCAGGGCTTGAGGCCGGTTTCAAAAAATCCGTCGGAAAAACCTGCGGCCACGTAGGCCAGGTCAAGTGCTGCGGCGCCGGGGCGGCGCACGCCGGCACATTGGCTCATGACGTCGCCCAGCATATGCAGGTAGGTCTTGAGCTGGTCGCCGGGACGGTAGGGGAAGCCGGTGCTGATCAGGCACTCCTGCAGGCGGGTGCGCTTGGCGACGCGCACGCGGCGGTCGTTCATGTAGGCGCCCCGGCCCTTGGTGGCGCAGAACAGGTCGTTGCGGGTGGGGTCATACACCACGGCCTGCTCGATCTTGCCCTTCACGCTCAGCGCAATGCTGACGCAGTAGACGGGAAAACCGTGGATGAAATTGGTGGTGCCGTCCAGCGGATCGATGATCCAGACGAATTCGGAGTCTTTGGCACCGTGTTCGCTGCCCGACTCTTCGGCCAGGATGCCGTGGCCGGGATAGGCGGTGAGCAGGGTCTCGATGATGGCGGCCTCGGCGGCCTGGTCGATTTCGGTGACGAAGTCGTTGGTCTGCTTGACCGACACGCGAACCGATTCAACGTCCAGCGCTGCACGGTTGATGATGGCGCCGGCGGCGCGCGCAGCCTTGATGGCCACATTGAGCATGGGGTGGAGATTGCTGGACATATGGGAAGTAAGAAAGAGCGGGAGGGCTGACCCCGGTAACCGGAGTGCAGGCGACAATAGCGCCATTTTACCGGCTTGGCCTGTGCGCCGGCCGATTGACCCATGAAAACCCGATTTGTCCTCATCAACACCAGCCATGCCGGCAATGTGGGCGCTACTGCGCGTGCCATGAAAGTCATGGGTTTTGACGATCTGGTGCTGGTGGCGCCGCGCTGGGCGAATGTGCTCAACCGCGAGGAAACCATACAGCGCGCCAGCGGGGCGCTGGACGTGCTGAAAAACGCGCGCATCGTGGCCACGCTGGACGAGGCGCTTGGCGGCATGACGCACCTGTGCGCCACGGCCATGACGCCGCGCGACTTCGGGCCGCCGACCCGCTCACCGCGCGCACACTTCTCGCAATTGCTATCAAATAAAGAGCAAATTATTCCCGCCATCAAAGGGCAAAATGCTGGTTTTCCTTCAATCCCGGAGGGCGTGGCCTTTTTGTTCGGCTCGGAACGCTTTGGCATGGCCAACGAGGACGTGTACCGATGTCACGTCGCACTCAGCATCCCGGCGGACCCGAAGTTTGGCTCGCTCAACCTGGCGGCCGCCGTGCAGCTGATTGCCTACGACTGGCGTGAGGCGCTCGGTGGTTTCGCCGTGCAGGGCGGTCCGCCTGAGCCGCAACAGGCCGATGCTGCCGCTGTGGCCGGCATGCTGGCGCATTGGGAGGAGGCACTGGCGGCCATTGACTTTCTGGACCCGGCTTCACCCAAGAAGCTGATGCCCCGCCTGAACCAGCTGTTCAACCGCGCGCAGCTGAGTCCGGAAGAAATTCATATTTTGCGGGGCGTGGCCAAGGCGATGTTGCAAAAATCCGGGCCGGCCACGGCCAAAATCGGCGCGCCAGCGCAGAGCGCGGACGGCAAGTAGACTTCGCTTATGTTTTCCAGACTCCGCTCCGACATCCAGTGCATCCTCGACCGCGATCCTGCCGCGCGCAGTACGTGGGAGGTGCTCACCTGTTATCCGGGCCTGCACGCCATCATGCTGCACCGCATGGCGCATGGCTGCTGGATGCTCGGTTTCAAATGGCTGGGGCGATTTGTTTCGCATATTTCGCGCTGGCTGACGGGCATCGAAATTCATCCCGGCGCGGTGATCGGCGAACGCGTTTTTTTCGACCATGCCATGGGCGTTGTCATTGGCGAGACCGCTGAAATCGGCGACGGTTGCACGATCTACCAGGGCGTGACGCTGGGCGGTACTTCGCTTTACAAAGGCACCAAGCGGCACCCGACGCTGGGCAAAAACGTGGTGGTCAGCGCCGGCGCCAAGGTGCTGGGCGGCTTTGTGGTCGGCGACGGGGCCAAGATCGGCAGCAATGCCGTGGTGATCAAGCCTGTGCCCGCCGGCGCCACGGCTGTGGGCATTCCGGCGCGCATCATTCCATCCAAAGTGGGTGAAAGCGCGGATGTGGCCACCCCACAAAACCAGTTCTCCGCCTACGGCATCACGCTGGAGGACGACCCGGTGTCCCAGGCGATGAAGGGCTTGATCGACAACGCCTCGTCGCAGGAACACCAGATTGCGCTGCTCTGGCAGGCGATTGAAAAACTCTCGGAGGCGTCAGCGCGCGGCCCGGCCCAGCCGTGTGTGCCGGTGGATGCGGCGCGGCAGGAAACCTTTGAGGCCGACAAACTCAATCAGCTCATGGGCAAGTAGCTGAACATGATTTGCTATTTAATCAATAGCAAACTATTGGCGTCATCAAAGGGCGAACTGGCAAAAATTCACTGACCCGTGGCTACCGGCCGGGCCGGGTCGCTGCACCAGTCGCTCCAGCTGCCGGCGTACAGGCCGGTGCGGCCCAAACCGGCGATTTCCATCGCGAGAAGGTTGGGCACAGCGCTGACGCCGCTGCCGCACTGGTGGACGACGCCGGCCGGGTCGCGTCCCGCCAGCAGCGCGTCAAACTCGGCTTTGAGCTGCTCAGCGGATTTGAACTTGCCGTCTTCGCCCAGATTCTGGCTGAAAGGGCGGTTGAGCGCGCCCGGGATGTGACCGGCGACGGGGTCCAGCGGCTCGACTTCACCGCGAAAGCGGGCGGGCGCGCGTGCGTCAACAATGGTTTGGCTGGCCCGGTTCAAGCCGGCTGCGACGGTGGCGGCATCCAGCAGCACGGCTTTTTCTGCGCCTAAAGCGAAGTTGGTCTGAAAGTGCGAAGCCTCCTCGCCACTGGCCAGCGGGCCGCCTGCTGCTTGCCAGGCCTGCAATCCGCCGTCGAGAACGGCCACGGCCTCATGACCGGCCCACTTGAGCATCCACCACAGGCGCCCGCAGTAGTTGGCGCCATTGCGGTCATACACCACCGCCTGCATGTCGTTGGAAAACCCCACGCTGGACAGCCAGGCGGCAAATTTTTCGCGATTCGGAAGCGGGTGACGGCCGCCTGAGGCGGGCTGGTCTTCCCCTTCCTGGGCGGTCAGTACACCGTGCGCGCCACGCGCTCCATGTTTCGCGCTCAGGTCGGTGTCCAGGTTGGCATACACCGCGCCTGGAATGTGCGCTTCGAGGTATTTCTGTTTTCCGGTCAGCGGCTGCATCAGGTCAAAGCTGCAGTCGAAAACGCGCAAAGGCTTGCGCTCGGCCAGCAGGGCCTGAAGTTCTTCGGCAGAGATCAGGGTGGTGTACATGCGGGCAAGCCTCCTAAGCGTACGGGCCGGTTGTCAAAGCATTTGCGTGGTTTTGCTGGCGCCCATTTCCCGGCGGTACCACTCGTGAAAATGTTGCATGCCATCTTCCATCGGGCTCTGGTAAGGGCCAAACTCGTTGTCGCCGCGTTGCATCAGGGCCTTGCGGCCGGCGTCCATGCTCAGCGCTATTTCGTCGTCTTCCACACAGGTTTCCATGTAGGCGGCCTGCTGCGCTTCAATGAACTCGCGCTCGAAAGCGCAGATTTCCTCGGGGTAGAAAAACTCCACCACGTTCAGCGTTTTGTCCGGCCCCTGCGGGTGCAGCGTGCTGACCACCAGGGCATGCGGGTACCACTCGACCATCACATTGGGGTAGAAGGTCAGCCAGATGGCGCCGTATTTGGGCGGTACGCCGCCACGGTACTGCAAGACCACGTCGTGCCATTTCTTGTAAACGTCGGTGCCGGGCTTGCCGAGCTTGTCGGACACGCCGACGGTTTGTACCGAGTAGTGGGGCGTGAGTTCCCAGCGCAGGTCGTCAGTGGTGACGAAAGCGCCCAGGCCCGGGTGGTAGGGGCCCACGTGGTAGTCCTCGAGGTAGACCTCGATGAAGGTTTTCCAGTTGTAGTTGCACTCGTGCAGGTGGATCTTGTCGAGCTGGTAGCCCGTGAAGTCGAGGTCCTGCATCGGGCCCAGCGGCGCCATCTCGGCGGCGATGTCGCGGCCATTGTCCTCAAACACCAGGCCATTCCAGGTGCTGGTCTTGTAGCGGTTGAGGTTCAGGCAGGGATCGACCTGGAAGTGCGGCGCGCCCACCAGCTCGCCCGTGGTGTTGTAGGTCCAGCGGTGCAAGGGGCAGACGATGTTGCTGCCGGTGTTGCCCCGGCCCTGCAGCATGGTGGACTGGCGGTGCCGGCAGACATTGGAGATCAGCTCCACGCCCGAGGCGTTGCGCACCAGGGCGCGGCCGCCCAGCTCTTGCGGCAGCGCGTAGTAGTCGCCCAGCGCCGGTACGGACAGCTCATGCCCCACATAACGCGGCCCGTGGGCAAACAGCTTTTGCTGCTCGCGCTGGTACAGGCCCGGATCGAAATAGCTGGAGATGGGAAGCTGGCTGGTGGCCTGCAGGAGACGGAGGCTTAAATCAGACATGTGATTTTCCGAAAAGGCTGCTTCGGGACAGGGGAAAGGGGGCCCGGCAGCCGCGCCGGTAGCCGGTGCAGGCCAAGGAAGAGGGGGCTTGTTCATTGTACGCGCAGGCACTTCTGGCAAGCTGCAGACAGCGGCCCGCCGCCCTCGCGCCAAAGCGCCGCACAAGCGCCTAAAATCAGGCCTCACGCAAATAAACATGGCCAGAAATTCATCCACCACCGCCGCTCCTCCTGTCCCGCCCAGCTACGAAGCTGCACTGGAAGAGCTTGAAACCCTCGTCGCCCGGCTGGAATCCGGCCAGTTGCCTCTGGACCAGTTGCTGACAGGCTACCAGCGCGGCGCTGAGCTGCTCAAGTTCTGCCGTAGCAGGCTTGAAGCCGTCGAAAACCAGATCAAGGTGCTGGAAGGCAACGAGCTCAAACCCTGGGCCCCCCAGTGAACGCTGTCACCGAATCCCCCGCTTTTGCCCTGGACGCATGGAGCGCCCGGCAGCTCGCGGCTGTCGAGCAGGCCTTGATGTGCTGGGTCGCGCCCCCTGACCGCAACCCGGCGCCTGCGGGCCTGGGCGACGCCATGCGTTATGCCGTGCTCGACGGTGGCAAGCGGCTCAGGCCGCTGCTGGTCATGGCGGCCTGCGAGGCCGTGCATGGCAAGCCCGATGCGGCACTGCGCGCAGCCTGCGCTGTCGAATTGATTCATGCTTACTCCCTGGTGCACGACGACATGCCCTGCATGGACAACGATGTCCTGCGCCGCGGCAAGCCGACCGTGCATGTGAAATTTGGCCAGGCGCAGGCCTTGCTGGCCGGCGATGCCCTGCAGGCGCTGGCCTTTGAGCTACTGACACCGGATGACGGTTCGGTCGATGTCCGCGTCCAGGCCCTGCTGTGCCGCATGCTGGCGCAGGCGGCCGGTTATCAGGGCATGGCGGGCGGTCAGGCGATTGACCTGGCCAGTGTCGGCAAGGCGCTTACCTCCGAATGTTTGCACGACATGCACCGCCTCAAGACCGGAGCACTTTTGCAGGCCAGCGTGATGATGGGCGCGGCCTGCGGAGATTCGACCCCGGCGGCTCTGGCTGCACTGCGTGATTACGGGGCGGCGGTCGGGCTGGCGTTTCAGGTCGTTGACGATATTCTGGATGTCACCGCTGATTCAGCCACGCTGGGTAAAACCGCGGGCAAGGACGCCGCGCAGGACAAACCCACTTTTGTTTCGCTGATGGGCCTGCCGGCCTCGCGCAACTACGCGCAGGAGTTGCTGTCCGAGGCGCACCACAGCCTCAAGGCCAGCGGGCTGGGGCAGACGGCGGCGCTCGCCGCCCTGGCCGATATGCTGGTCAACCGACGGACCTGATCAGGGCGGCCGCGCCCGGAAGAACCCACCCCATGTATCCATTGCTTGAAACCATCAACAGTCCTGCCCAACTGCGTTTGCTGCCGCGTAGCGAGCTGAAAACCCTGGCTGATGAACTGCGCGCCTATCTGCTGCACAGCGTCTCGCAGACCGGCGGCCATTTGAGCTCCAACCTCGGCACGGTCGAGTTGACGGTGGCCCTTCACTATGTGTTCAACACGCCGGAAGACCGGCTGGTGTGGGATGTGGGCCACCAGACCTACCCGCACAAGATACTCACCGGGCGGCGCGAGCGCATGAACACCCTGCGTCAGCTGGGCGGCCTGAGCGGTTTTCCGCGACGCGATGAAAGCGAGTACGACACTTTCGGTACGGCGCATTCGTCGACGTCCATCTCTGCGGCGCTCGGCATGGCCCTGGCCGCCAAGCAAAAAGGCGAGGACCGCCATGCGGTGGCCATCATCGGTGACGGCGCCATGAGTGCCGGCATGGCGTTTGAGGCCATGAACAACGCCGGTGTGTACGACTGCCGGATGCTGGTGGTGCTCAATGACAACGACATGAGCATCAGCCCACCGGTCGGGGCGCTGAACCGCTACCTGGCGCAGCTGATGAGCGGGCAGTTTTACGCCTCGGCCAAAAGCGTCGGCAAGCAGGTGCTCAAGGTGGCTCCTCCCCTGTTCGAGCTGGCCAAGCGGCTGGAGACCCACGCCAAGGGCATGGTGGTGCCGGCCACGCTGTTTGAGAACTTCGGCTTCAACTACATCGGCCCCATCGATGGTCATGATCTGGACTCGCTGATTCCCACGCTCGAAAACATCAAACACCTGATGGCCAAAGGTGAAGGCCCCCAGTTCCTGCACGTGGTGACCAAAAAGGGCCAGGGCTACAAACTGGCCGAGGCTGACCCGGTGGCCTACCACGGGCCAGGCAAGTTCGATCCGGCGATGGGCCTGCAGAAATCGGCAGCGCCGGCCAAACAGACCTTCACCCAGGTCTTTGGCCACTGGCTGTGTGACATGGCCGAGAAGGACAGCCGCCTGGTGGGCATCACGCCGGCCATGCGCGAAGGCTCGGGCATGGTGGAGTTCCACCAGCGTTTTCCCGAGCGCTATTACGACGTTGGCATTGCCGAGCAGCACGCCGTCACCTTTGCCGCCGGCATGGCCTGCGAGGGCCTCAAGCCGGTGGTGGCGATTTACTCCACCTTTTTGCAGCGCGCTTACGACCAGTTGATTCACGACGTGGCGATCCAGAACCTGCCGGTGGTTTTTGCGCTCGACCGGGCGGGCCTGGTGGGCGCTGATGGCGCCACCCATGCCGGGGCTTACGACATTGCCTACCTGCGCTGCATTCCCAACATGAGTGTGGCCTGCCCCGCCGACGAAAACGAGTGCCGCATGCTGCTCAGCAGCGCATACGAACAAAACCATCCCGTGGCCGTGCGCTATCCGCGCGGCGCTGGCGCGGGGGTGGCAACCCAGGCGCACCTGGACGCCCTGCCTTTCGGCAAGGGTGAGGTGCGCCGCCAGGGGCAGGGCGTGGCCATCCTGGCGTTCGGCACCCTGCTTTACCCCGCCTTGCAGGCCGCTGAAAAACTCAATGCCACCGTCGTCAACATGCGCTGGGCCAAGCCGCTCGACGTCGAATTGCTGCTCAAGGCGGCAGCCGGCCATGAAGCACTGGTGACGCTGGAGGAGGGTGCGATCATGGGTGGCGCCGGCAGTGCAGTCGCGCAAGCTCTTGCCGACGCCGGCGTTCAAAAGCCTTTGCTGCATCTGGGATTGCGCGACGAGTTCACGGAGCACGGCGATCCGGCCAAACTGCTGGCAGAGCAGGGGCTGGACGCGGCGGGCATCGAGCAATCCATCACCCGCCGCTTCGGCGCGCTGGCGACACTGGTCAAGGGCAGCAAACCCGCGCTGAAGTCAGTCGCCTGACAACCATCCCGCTGCTCACCGCAGCGACGCATCATTTTGGTGTTTCTGACAGAACCCTGAAGACCGAAGGCCCTCAGCGCGTTTTCGAGGGAAAACCCGTGACAGTCGCGGCGGCGACAGTTTCTACAATTCCCGCAGCAACATGCCGGAAGGGCGCGTTGTGTGTGTGGTTCCGTCAATGAGGTTAAGCCCTGAGTGGGTATCTCCCAATGTTTATCGGGAGGTGCGCTCCTAGACTCGCGGTGGTCGGACCTCATTCAATTTTTTCAATACAGAGGAGTTAGCTCATGGATCGTCGTTCCCTTATCAAAAATGCCGGTATTGCCGGTGTCCTGGCGGCAGGCGTTGCGCCCGCTGTCCATGCTCAGGGCGCCGCCATTCGCTGGCGCCTTGCATCGAGCTTCCCCAAGTCGCTCGACACCATCTTTGGCGGTGCTGAAACCTTTGCCAAAAAAGTCAGCGAGATGAGCGGTGGCAAGTTCACCATCAGCACGCACGCAGCTGGCGAACTGATGCCTGCTTTCGGCGTGGTTGACGGCGTGCAGAATGGCACCGTTGAGTGCGCACACACAGCGCCTTACTACTTCTTCGGCAAGGACGAGACCTTTGCACTGGGCTGCGCCATCCCCTTTGGCCTGAACAGCCGCCAGATGACCGCCTGGATGTACGAGGGCAACGGCATGAAGCTGATGCGCGAGTTCTACGCCAAGTACAACATCATCAATTTCCCGGCCGGCAACACAGGTTGCCAGATGGGTGGCTGGTATCGCAAGGAAATCAAGTCGGTCAAGGACATGAAGGGCCTGAAGATGCGCATCGGCGGCTTCGGCGGCAAGGTGCTTGAGCGCATGGGTTCTGTTCCCCAGAACATCCCTGGCGGCGAGATTTACCAGGCGCTGGAAAAAGGCACGATCGACGCGGCCGAGTGGGTCGGTCCTTACGACGACCAGAAACTGGGCTTTAACAAGGTTGCTCCGTTCTACTACTATCCCGGCTGGTGGGAGGGTGGCCCTGAGCTCGACGTGTTCGTCAACAACAAGGCCTACGAGGCCCTGTCAGCAGACAACAAGGCCATCGTCGAAGCGGCAGCGGCATTTGCCCACGTGGAAATGCAGGCCAAGTACGATGCCAAGAACCCGACGGCCCTGAAACAACTGGTGGGCAGCAAGACCAAGGTCCTGCCTTTCCCCAAGGACGTGCTGGACCTCGCCTTCAAGGAGTCCATGGCACTCTACGCGGAAATCAGCGCGAAGAACCCGAACTGGAAAAAGGTGTACGACGACTACGCCAACTTCCGCAAGGACCAGAATCTCTGGTTCCGTTTCACCGAAGCGCGTTTCGACAACTTCATGCAGAGCCAGAAGCTGTAAACAGTTTCTCTCGTGCTGATCCAAGCCCCGCCCTGCGGGGCTTTTTTTTGGCGCTCGTCTCTCGCCGTCCATGACTTGGGCCCGTCAACGCGAGGTGTGTCCATGCGGTCCCCGGGTTGTGGTCAAAAATGCTTGCGCGGTGTGCAAAGCATTGTCCGGGGCCATCTGGCTGGCGAAGAGAGCCGGCGAAGGGCAAGGGAGCGCTGATGGCTCCACCCCGCTGTCACGCCTGGCGCGCGGCGCTGTGCTGCCACCGCGACGGGGTTTGGCCGGGCTCAGCGCTTCTTCGCTCGCATCACACATTGTGCGCAAGCGTCAGCAGGCGCCCCCTGCCTGCCGGGCAGCATGCAGCAGAGATCAGCTGCGGCAAACCGTCAGCGCGTCACTGGCGCAGACCACGGACACTCCCCAGAGGAGGTCTGAAAGCCTTGGGCCGGCATAAGCGATAGCGGCGCAGGCGTGGGCTGCAAGTCGGGCAGATATTCCACAGCCTGTGGATGCGAAAAAAAAGCCCCGGTGTACCGGGGCTTTTGGGGTTGCCGACAGAAGTCGCAAGAAGCGAGGCTTTTACTTTTTTTCCTTGTTCATCGAATCCTGCATGGCTTTCATGGGGTCATCGTCGGCCAGCTTCTTCTCGGCCGCCGCTTCTTCAGCGCTGCCGGCAGCGGGAGTTGCCTGGACGGGCTCCTGCTGGACTTCCAGAATCACCTTGTCCAGGTCAAGCTTTTCGACCTTGTCCAGCCCGCTGGAAACAATACCGGGGAAGGCGATGATCAGGCCGACCATCACGATCTGGATCAGCACAAAAGGCACGGCCCCCCAATAGATCTGCATCGTGGTGACGGGCTGGATCAGTTTCTTGGTGACCTTGTCGGTGTATTCCTTGATAGGCGCCACGCTACGCAGGTAGAACAGTGCAAAACCGAAAGGCGGGTGCATGAACGAGGTCTGCATGTTCACTGCCAAGAGCACGCCAAACCAGATCAGGTCAATGCCCAGCTTTTCTGCCACCGGAGCCAGCAAGGGCACCACGATGAAAGACAGTTCAAAAAAGTCCAGGAAGAAAGCCAGGAAGAAGATCAGCACGTTGACCACAATCAGGAAGCCAACCTGGCCGCCCGGCAGGCCGCTGAGCAGGTGCTCCACCCACTTCGGTCCGTCCACGCCCTGGAATACCAGGCTGAAAATGGTGGAGCCGATCAGGATGAAAACCACAAAACACGACAGCTTGGTGGTGGTGTTGAGTGCCTGCTTGAGCAGCGAGAAGCTCAGGCGGCGGCGCGCAAACGCCATGATCAGCGCACCGAGCGCACCCATGGCGCCGCCTTCGGTCGGCGTGGCGATGCCGAGGAAAATCGTGCCCAGCACCAGGAAAATCAGCAGCAGCGGAGGGATCAGCACAAAGGTCACCCGCTCGGCCATGCGCGACAGCAGGCCCAGGCGGGTGACCTTGTTGATCACGGCAATCACGAAGGCCAGAATGACACCGGCGCACATCGACACGACGATGGTTTCGTCGAGTGCAACCGATGCAACCGTCTCGCCTTTCCACCAGGTCAGCACGTCGGCATAGTGCTTTGCAAAATAGACGGCGCTGCCCGCAGAAGCGATGGTCAACAGCAGCAGCGACAGCAGGCCGGCCTTGCCGTTGTCTTCGCGGATGGTGCGTGCCTCCGCAGGCAATGCGGGCACCCACTGCGGCTTGATGAAGGCCAGAATGAATACATAACCCACATACATGCCGGTCAGGATGAAGCCGGGAACAAAGGCGCCCTTGTACATGTCACCGACACTGCGGCCCAGCTGGTCAGCCAGAATGATCAGCACCAGCGATGGCGGAATGATCTGCGCCAGCGTTCCGGATGCAGCGATGACGCCCGAAGCCAGACGCCGGTCATAACCGTAACGCAGCATGATGGGCAGGGAAATCAGGCCCATGGAAATCACCGAGGCTGCGACCACGCCGGTGGTTGCAGCCAGCAGCGCACCGACCAGAATGACTGCAATGGCCAGACCGCCGCGCAGCGGGCCGAAAAGCTGGCCAATGGTGTCCAGCAGGTCCTCGGCCATGCCGCTGCGTTCGAGCACCAGACCCATCAGCGTGAAGAAGGGAATGGCCAGCAGCGTGTCGTTCTGCATGATGCCGAACAGTCGCAGGGGCAGAGCCTGCAGCAGGGCTTCGGGCAGTACGCCGAGTTCCACACCGACAAAGCCGAAAAACAGGCCGCAGGCGCCCAGGCTGAACGCCACCGGGAAACCCATTAAAAGGAAGACGATCAGCCCCACAAACATGATGGGGGCGAGGTTTGCAATAAAAAATTCCATGATGATGTTCCTGTTCAGCCGGCGGTTTTGGACTCGGCGAGGCGGCGAATCGCCTCGGCCAGCTCTTCTTCAGCCGTCTTTTCAACCTTCTTGGCTGTCGGGTCTTCGATCAGGCCTTTCAGGAAAGCCACACGCTTGATCAGCTCGGACCAGCCCTGCACCATCAGCAGGGTAAAACCGATGGGAATCATGGCGTACACGGGCCAGCGGATCAGGCCGCCCGCGTTGGCGGACACCTCTCCTGAGCGGTAGCCCTGAAGAAAGAACGGAATGCCGTAATAAAGAATCGTCAGGCACACGGGCGTCAGGAAAAAGGCAAAACCAATGATGTCTATCCAGATCTGCCCACGCTTGGACAGTTTGCTGGAGACCACGTCGATCTTGACGTGTTCACCCTGCAGCAGGGTATAACCCGCTGCAAGCAGGAAGGACGCTGCGAAGAAGTACCACTGCACTTCCAGGTAGGCGTTTGAACTCATGTTGAATACCTTGCGGATCACTGCATTCACCGCGCTGATGACGGTGGAGGCAAGAATCAGCCAGATCACGTATTTACCGATCTGGGCATTGACCCAGTCCACGGCATTGGAAAATTTCAATAAGGCGCGCATGTTGTCTCCAGGGAAATGAGTTCGCGCATTGACAATCATCCGGCAGTCCTCTCTGGGACGGGTTGCCGGATGCGGGTCTGCGTGGATGGGATTTTATAGAGGACTATAGGAGGCAAGCTGACAGCTTTGTGACGGTGTTATCCCGTAGCGGGAGGCCCGTGCCAGGCGCGCCCCGTGCGGCTCTTTGCAGGAGAACGCGGCGCAGAGAGGGAAAGACCGCGCTAAATGACCCGGATGCCACTGCCTTCCCGCATGCGGCCGATGGTGCGGGCATCGGCAAAGCCCTGGCTGTGAAAGCAGGCCAGAACCTCGTCGGCGATGTCCGGAGCGCAGGCCACCAGCAGCCCGCCGCTGGTTTGCGGATCGGACAGCAGGGCCTGCCGGGCCGGGTCGATGCCGGCCGGCAGCATCACCTCGCTGCCGTAACTGGCCCAGTTGCGCCCTGAGGCACCGGTCACCATGCCTTGCGCTGCCAGTTCAAGCACGCCGGGCAGCAGCGGGATCTGGTCCATCTGCAACTCCATTCGCAGTTTCGCGCCGCGCGCCAGTTCGAGCCCATGGCCCAACAAGCCGAAACCCGTGATATCGGTCAACGCGTGCACACCCTCCATCTGCGCCAGCGCAATGCCCGGCTTGTTCAACTGGGTGGTCACCGCGATCATTTGCGCATAACCCGCCGCACTCAACGCGTCTTTCTTCAGTGCTGCAGAAAGGATGCCCACACCCAGGGGCTTGCCCAGTATCAACACGTCGCCCGCCTTGGCGCCGGAGTTCTTCTTGACCCGCGACGGATGCACCAGACCCAGCACCACCAGCCCGTAAATGGGTTCGACCGAATCGATGGTGTGCCCACCGGCAATTGGAATACCGGCGTCCCTGCAGACGTCCTGACCACCCCGCAAAATGGCGCCTATGGTCTCGAGCGGCAACACGTTGATGGGCATGCCCACCAGGCCCAGCGCCATGATGGGCGTGCCGCCCATGGCGTAGACATCGCTGATCGCATTGGTGGCGGCGATGCGGCCAAAGTCGTAGGGGTCGTCGACGATGGGCATGAAGAAATCGGTGGTCGCAATCAGCGCCTGCTCGTCGTTAAGCAGGTACACGGCGGCATCGTCGGCGGTTTCAATCCCGACCAGCAACTGCGGCGGAATGGGCAGGTTGCTGGAGTTCTTCAGGATTTCTGCGAGCACCCCGGGTGCGATCTTGCAGCCGCAACCCCCGCCGTGGGACAGACTGCTCAAGCGGGGAGTGGCAGGGAGGGTGGGTGCATCAGGCGCGTTCATCACAGTCTTTCAGGGCGTTTTGCAGCAAGTTTATGACAAGGCGCTTTTCTTCGGCAGGGCGGAACAAGTGGGCCCGCTGCGCACATTGATTCTCAAGCAGCCGCAGAAATGCGGGATCTGCCGCACAGCGCTGCATCAATCCGGCCAGAGCAGCGTCGTCCCCCACCGTAAAGTAGCCCCGGTAGTCATCACCCAGCATGCCGATGTTGCCGCTGATGTGTGAGGCCAGCACCGCTGTGCCGGACTGCACCGCTTCCAGAATCACCTGCGCACCGCCTTCCATGATGGAGCAGACCACCAGCACATGAGCGCGCTTGATGTGCTGGCGGGTTTGCGCCCGCGGCAGGCCGCCCGACCAGCGAAACCGGGGCAGCGATGCCTGTGCGGCGAGGACCGCATCCGCCAGGTGCGGCTGCAGCGCATCACCGATCTGCTCAAACCGCATGTGTTCATCAGGGCAGCTGGCGACTGCCCTCAGCCAGGTCAAAGGGTCTTTTTCGTCGCGAAGGTGTCCGACCATGACGGCATGAAACAGGCGCGTGGATTTGGTTGCCGGCTTCAGGGCGGGCGCTGACTGATAAATCACACGTGCCTTGTGACGCCACTCGGCAGGCACTTCACGCAAACCGGCTTGCTGCAGAACCACCACGTGGGTGGCGAGCGCCAGCGACTGGCGCGCATCGGCATCCTCATGGATGTCGCGGTAGAGGTCTGTGCCTGTGAGAACAAGAACCAGGGGCCTGCCGGGACGATGGCGGGCCCAGGCTTGAATGGAAGCTGCGGAGCGCCTCGCATGCAGCGCAATCATGGCGGCTGCGGCTGGACTGTCATGGTCGGGTGACCAGTGCCGGGTGAGCGTGATGTCACAATGGCCCGAGAGAAATTTTTCCCAGCGATGCGCCGTGTGCCAATTGCCGTTATTGGCCTCACGCATGGCCGGGCTCACCAGGACAACTGTCGTGGCCTCTGACGCTTTACCCGGTTCATCGCCCAATACATCTCCCCCTTCATCGCCGGTCACGGCGGGTGGCCTGCTTGATTCTCCGCTGATTCGCAGTGCAGGTGCGGATGTATTGTCGCTGGCCCTGATGGATGCACGCAACCACACGCTGCGGCTTTTTGGTCATTTCCAGCAGGCACTGGAGGCTGTTGATTTTGTGGTGCCGCAACTGCCCGTCATCAACCCGCCGCTGTGGGAGTTGGGCCATGTGGGGTGGTTTCAGGAGTGGTGGATTGGCCGCAACATGCAGAGGGCGCGTGGTGTGCTCTGCGATCCGGCGCACGCGCGGCTGGCGTCCATAGAGCCTGGCGCCGACCAGTGGTGGGATTCCGCCCATGTGCCACACAGCCAGCGTTGGGCACTGGACCTGCCGGTTGTCGCCAACTGCCGCGCCTACCTGCTGGACACGCTGGAGAGCACGCTGGAGTTGCTGGACAGGGCAGGGGATGACGACAACGCCCTGTACTTCTACCGGCTGTGCCTGTTTCACGAAGACATGCATGCCGAAGCGCTGAGCTACACGGCGCAGACCCTGGGCCTGCCGCTGGACAAGGCCTTGCTGGAGGCTTTTGCACCACCGGCCATGACCCTGCGCGAACCGGTGCTCGTGCCGGCTACTGTCTGGAAGCAGGGTTTGCCTGATCCGGCTATGAGCGGCGGATTTGTGTTTGACAACGAGCGCACCAGGCATGAAGTCCCCGTGCCCGCTTTCGAGATCGACGCGCAGCCTGTGAGCTGGGCCCAGTTTGTCGAGTTTGTCGATGACGGCGGCTACGACCGCCGGGAGTTCTGGCAGGCCCCCGGCTGGGACTGGTTGCAGGGCGTGTCGCAAACGGAAGGACGGCGCGGGCCGCGGTATGTGGAACAAATTGGCGGGGGCAGTGGCGCTGTCCTGCAGACCCGCTTTGGCAAGACCATGCGCATGCTGGGCAACCAGCCCGTCATGCACGTGAGCTGGTGGGAGGCCGACGCCTGGTGCTGCTGGGCCGGGCGGCGCCTGCCGGCCGAGGTGGAGTGGGAAGTGGCGGCCCACACGGCCGCGCGCCGTGGCTTTGTCTGGGGTGCGGTGTGGGAATGGACAGGAACCACCTTCCGGCCCTACCCGGGCTTCACCCCGGATCCTTATCTTGACTATTCACAGCCGTGGTTCGGCACGCACAAGGTCTTGCGCGGCGCGTCGTTGGCAACTCGGGCGCGGATGCGGCATGCGGGGTACCGGAATTTTTATTTGCCTGAGAGGGATGATGTTTTTTGTGGGTTTCGGTCTTGTGCTTTGTGACTGTGGAAGGTGGTTTCTTCGTTGTTGATGAGTGTGCGCGACAAGCCGGGTCTCGCCCCGGCGGGCGACTTACTTTCTTTTGCTTCGCCAAAAGAAAGTAAGCAAAGAAAAGGCGACCCTGCTGTCTGCGTCCCCCTCCGCTTGCGCTACGGGGGCAACCTGCGGTGCTCGGTCCAGCCGGGGTCGGGCTCGAACTCGCCTGCGGCTCAGACAATCGCCCGCCCTGATCCGTCTGGACCTCCGCTCCTCGGCGCATACAGAAGGGGGTGGGGAGCGGAGT
>JAKFXR010000049.1 GCA_021731285.1 Polaromonas sp.
GGGCGAACCTGGGACACAGCGTGACGCTTAAGGCCTTGTCTCTTCATGAATGAATTCGCCTCTGGCCCTTGTGCGATCTGCCTCCACAGCTATCAAAGCAATAGCATCTAGATGCGACCTTCTTCCACCGCATGGCAGGCAATCTTCACGCCCTGAATACTGAGCAGTTGTGGCCGCTCGGCACGGCAGCGGTCATTGACGTGGGGGCAGCGTGGATGAAAGGTGCAACCCTGCGGAGGATTGAGCGGATTGGGCACCTCGCCCTGCACCGGCGTGCGGGCCTTGCCGGTGTCGTGCATCTTCGGAATCGCGTCCAGCAGCATGCGGGTGTAAGGGTGCCGGGGGCTTGCAAACAGGGTGTGTTTGTCGGCCAGTTCCACCAGCCTGCCAAGGTACATCACGCCCACCTGATCGCTGACATGGCGCACCACCGCGAGGTTGTGCGAGATGAAGAGGTAGGTCAGGCCGCGCTCGCGCTGCAAGTCCTTCATGATGTTGAGCACCTGGGCCTGCACGCTCACGTCCAGCGCTGAAGTCGGCTCGTCGCACACCAGAAACTCGGGCTCGGTGGCCAGGGCGCGCGCAATTGAAATGCGCTGGCGCTGACCGCCCGAGAACTGGTGCGGGTACTTGGGACCATCCAGCGGCGACAGGCCAACAGACTTGAGCAGTTCCCCGACCCGGGCTTTCAACCCGGCTTCGTCGGTGATCAGGCCGTGCTCTCTGAGCGGTTCACCCACAATATCTTCAACAATCCAGCGCGGGTTCAGGCTCGCATAAGGGTCCTGAAAGATCATCTGTATGCGGCTTCGCAACTGACGCCCCTGCGGCGTCTTGAAGGCTGCATGTGCGTCCTGGCCGTCAAAAGTCAGACCGCCGCGCGTCGGTTCGTACAGGCCCACCAACAGGCGAGCCACTGTGCTCTTGCCGCAACCAGACTCGCCCACCAGCGCCAGGGTTTTGCCTTTTTCGATTTCGAAGCTGACACCGTCCACCGCCCTGAGCATCTGGCGCGGCTTGCCCTCGAGCACACGGTTAAGCCACGGCGGAGACACATCAAAGGTCTTGGCCAGGTCGTGTGCCTGGACAAGAGGGCCCCCCACGCTTGTCTTTTCGTTGGTACTCATGCGGGTACCTTCACTGGCACGTCATGCAGCCAGCAGGCCGCGCGGGTTGCGCCGGCAGCCAGCAGGCCTGGCCTTTCCTGGGTGCAGCGCTCAAACACCCTGGGGCAGCGCGGGTTGAAAGCACATCCTTGCGGAATGGCGTTCAGGCGCGGCATGGCACCGTCGATCTGGTTGAGCTTGTCGCGGTCCAGCGTGATGTCGGGTATCGCCGCCATCAGGCCTTCGGTGTAGGGGTGAGCCGGATGATTGATCACCTCGTGCACAGGGCCGATTTCGGCAATGCGCCCGGCATACATCACCGCGACGCGGTCGCAGGTTTCGGCAATCACGCCCATGTCGTGGGTGATCAGCATGACGGCAGCGCCGCGCTTTTTGCAGATGCTTTTCAGCAGGGTGATGATTTGCGCCTGAATGGAAACATCCAGCGCAGTGGTCGGCTCGTCGGCAACAATCAGTTTGGGTTCAGCAGCCAGTGCCAGGGCAATCACCACACGCTGGCGCATGCCGCCCGAAAACTGGTGCGGGTAGTGCTCGATGCGCTGCTCTGCAGCCGGAATGCCGGTGTCCTGCAGCAGGGAAATGGCACGCTGGCGCGCCTCGGCGTTGCTGACCGGCAAATGGGCCTGAATGGTTTCCGTCAGTTGCCGTCCCACGGTGTACAGCGGGTTCAGCGAGGTCAGGGGGTCCTGGAAAATCGCGCCTATCTTGCGGCCGCGAATGTGGCGCATGGCGTCGTAGGGCAAATTGTCAATGCGCTGACCTTCGAGCAGTATCTGCCCGCTGCCAATGCGTCCCGGCGGCTCAAGCAGGCCAATGATCGCGGCGCCTGTCAGCGACTTGCCCGCGCCCGACTCGCCCACGACTCCCAGAATTTCGCCCGGTGCAATTTCAAATGAAATGTCATCGAGCGCGCGTAGCGTACCGCGCCGGCCCGGAAACTCGACGATCAGGTTTTTGACTTGTAAAAGGCTCATTGAATATTCATCTCAAACGCGGATTGAGTGCGTCGCGCAGCCAGTCGCCCAGCAAATTGACGCTCAGTGAAATGGTCACCAGCATCACGCCGGGAAACACGGTGATCCACCACTCCCCTGAAAACAGGTAGTCGTTGCCGATGCGGATCAAGGTACCCAGCGAAGGCGAGGTAGGCGGCGCGCCTACACCCAGAAAGGACAGCGTGGCCTCGGTGATGATGGCGGTTGCGACCTGGATGGTGGCCAGCACCAGCACCGGTCCCATGACATTGGGCAACACGTGACGGCGCATGATGCGCATGGGCGTCACGCCCGTCACCCGCGCAGCCTGCACATACTCCTTGTTGCGCTCGACCAGGGTGGAGCCGCGCACGGTGCGCGCATATTGCACCCAGCCAGTCAGCGTGATGGAAACGATCAGCACCGCCAGCGCCAGCGAATCCTGCGCATTGGGAAACAGCGCCCGTCCCACGCCCGCGATCAGCAAGGCCACGAGGATGGCAGGAAATGACAGCATGACGTCACACAGACGCATCAGGGCGGCATCAATCCAGCCGCCATAAAAACCAGCCAGCAGGCCCAGACCGACGCCCAGCACCACCGACAGCATCACCGAGGCAAAACCCACGGCAAGTGAAATCCGCGCCCCATACATCAGGGCCGACAGGATGTCGCGCCCCTGATCGTCTGTTCCCAGCAGGTATTTGGTCGAACCCTCGGCGGCCCAGGCAGGCGGCAGGCGCGCGTCGCTGAGCTCCAGCGTGGTCAGATCAAAAGGGTTATGCGGCGCGACGAAACCGGCGAAGACCGAACAAAAAATGCAGATCAGGGCAACGATGGCCGCAGCCATCGCCACCGGAGAGGAGCGAAAGCTGTAGCCGACGTCGCTGTCCCACAAGCGGGCAAGCGCACTGTTCATCAAACCCTCTTACTTGCTGAGCTTGACGAACTTCCAGGGCATGCCGTTGTCCGGCCACTGAACCAGCTCAACGCTCTTCTGGGTGCCCCAGTTGATGGCCTGCTGATGCAGCGGCAGATGGCCCACGTCGTCCTGATGGATCTTGAGTGCCTCACGGATCATGTCGGTGCGTTTCTTGTCGTCGGTCTCCGAGGCCACCAGGTTGGTCAGCTCGTCGACGCGGGCATTGCTGTAGGCGCCCAGATTGAACTGACCGCGCCCGCCATCACCCGGCGTGGACATGATGGGGTAGAGCACGTTGTGCGCGTCCACCGTGCTGGCGGTCCAGCCCAGCATGTAGAAGCTGGTGTTGCGGCTGAGGATTTTCGGGAAGTAGGTGCCCTTGGTCTCGGCTTCGAGGTTGATCTTGACACCTATGCGTGACAGGTTGGCAGCCACCGCCTGGCAAATTTCGCCGTCATTGACATAACGGTCGTTCGGGCAATTCATCTTCAGTTCAAATCCGGCGCCGTAACCGGCATCGGCCATGAGCTTTTTGGCGGCCTCCACGTCGTAGGGAAGGCGTTTGGACAGGTCAGGCGCAAAGCCTTTGACCTGCTCGGGGAACAGGATCGCCTGGGGCGTTGCTGCGCCGCGCATCACACGGCTCTTGATGCCTTCGATGTCGATGGCCTGGTAGAAGGCCTGACGGACACGCTTGTCCTTGAAGGGATTTTTACCTTTGACGCTGGAGTAGAGCAGCTCGTCGCGCTTCTGGTCCATGCCAAGGAAGATCACACGCAACTCGGGACCTTGCAAAACCTTGAGCTTGGCGTTGCTCTGGATGCGGGCCACGTCCTGCACCGGCACCGGCTCCATGACGTCGATTTCTCCCGACAGCAAGGCTGCAACCCGGGTGCTGTCGTTGCCAATCACATTGAAGATGACTTCGTCGACGTTGCCGTCGATCTTGCCCCAGTAGTTGCCGTTGCGCGTGAAGGTGGTGCGCACGCCAGGCTGGCGCTCCCGCACCCGGTACGGACCGGTTCCATTGGCGCGGAAGGACGCGGCGTTTTCGATGCCCTTGCGACGGTCCACCGGTCTGAGGGCCTGGTTGGTCTCGCACCACTTCTTGCTCATCATCATCCACTGCGTGAACAACTCGGGCAGGATGGGGAAAGGGTTGTTGAGCACAAAGTCGATGGTGTGGTCATCGATTTTTTTGATTTCCTTGATCTGGCCGACATAACTCTTCATGTCAGAGCCTTCGCCTTTGGCACGCTCATAGCTGAAGATCACGTCGTCTGCACCAAACGGCGTGCCGTCGTGAAACTGCACGCCCTTGCGCAGGTTAAAGCGCCACACCGTCGGAGAGGTCTGCTTCCAGTCGGTCGCCAGAGATGGTGCGAGCTTGTAGTTGCGATCACGCGTGACCAGAGGTTCGTACACATTGCCCACCACGGTCAGTTGCAGCGACTCGTTGAGCGAATGCGGGTCCATGGCGAGTGCATCTCCCTGATTTCCCACTCGCAGGGTGACCGCCGACGCTACAAAACTTGTAGCGGTTACAACAACACCCATGAGGGCTACGGCTGTTTTTTTGCTGAAGTTCATGAAATTCTCCGGTTGATGGAAAGAAAGCTCTTGTTACGCAGATAAAGGCATGGATTGCTCAACCAGACCCGCATGCAAAGCGGCGCCCAGCGGAAGAATATCGTCGTTGAAGTCGTAGCGGCTGTTGTGCAGAAAGCAGCTCCCGACGCCGTTGTCAGCACCCTGACCGATGCGCATATAGGCGCCTGGCTTGACCTGCAGCATGAAGGAGAAGTCTTCTGCGCCCATGCTGGGTTCCATATCGCGCTCCACATGCTCGGCGCCGACCAGCGCCTCGGCCACACGGGTGGCAAACCGGGTCTCATCCAAAGAATTGATGGTGGCCGGGTAGATCCGTTCGTAGCGCACCGTGGCCGTCGCGCCAAAGCCCAGCGCCACAGCGCTGCACAACTCCCCCAGACGGCGTTCAATCATGTCCTGCACATCGGGGCTGAAGGTACGCACCGTGCCGACCAGGGTGGCTTTGCCGGGCACCACACTCATGGCACCCAGGTCGCCGGCGTGCATGGCGCACAGGCTGACGACAGCACTGTCCACCGGTTTGACATTGCGTGAGGTGATGCTTTGCACCGCAGTGATGATGTGCGCCGCCACCAGAATCGGGTCGACCGTCATGTAGGCATGGGCGCCGTGGCCGCCGCGTCCGGTGATGTCGATGGTGATGCGGTCTGCGGCCGCCATCATCGGCCCGGCCTTGATGCCGACCGTACCGGGCTTCATCGCGGGCCAGTTGTGCATGCCGTAGACCGCCTGCACCGGAAACCGGTCAAACAGGCCTTCTTCGATCATCAGGCGGGCGCCGGCAAAACCTTCTTCGCCCGGCTGAAAAATCAGGATGGCGGTGCCGTCAAAGTTGCGGGTGGCCGCAAGGTAGCGCGCAGCACCCACCAGCATGGTGGTGTGGCCGTCGTGACCGCAGCCGTGCATCAGGCCGGAGCGGGTGGATTTCCAGGCAAACTCGTTGTTCTCTGTCATGGGCAGGGCGTCCATCTCTGCCCTCAGACCGGTCATCCTGCCGCTGCCGCTGCGCTGCCCGCGGATGACGGCCACCAGACCGGTCTTGCCGATGCCCGTGTGTATTTCGTCAACACCAGCATGTTCCAGCGCTTCCTTGACCCTGGCGGCGGTGTACACCTCTTCAAAACCGAGCTCGGGGTGGGCATGCAGATCACGCCTGAAAGCAGTCAACTCAGGGTGAAACTCGTTGATGCTTGCAAAGACCCTTCCGTTGGCCCTGAGCACAGGTAGTGGGCGCGGGGCCAGCATCAGTGGCCCCCTGCGTTGCTGACGCGCAGGCGCGGGTCAACCACAAAATAAAGCAGATCAACCACGAGGTTGATCACCACAAAGATCAGCGCAATCAGGCACAGGTAGGCCGCCATCACCGGAATGTCGGCAAAGGTCACGGCCTGAATGAAGAGCAAGCCCATACCGGGCCACTGGAAGACGGTTTCGGTGATGATGGCAAAAGCAATCAGGCCCCCCAGTTGCAGGCCGGTGATGGTCATCACTGGCACCAGCGTGTTTTTCAGTGCATGTCCGAAATGGATGGCGCGGTTGGACAAACCACGTGCGCGGGCAAATTTGATGTAGTCGGTGCGCAGCACTTCCAGCATTTCCGCCCGGACCAGCCGCATGATGAGGGTGAGCTGGAAGATGGCCAGTGTCACCGCCGGCAACACAATGTGGTGCCAGCCTTTGGCCGTCAGCAGCCCGCTGCTCCACCAGCCCATCTGCACCACCTCACCCCGCCCGAAGCTCGGAAACCATCCCAGGCCCACCGAGAAAAACAGAATCAGCAAAATGCCGATCAGGAAAGTCGGCAGCGACACACCCAGAAGGGAAAGCGTCATGAACACCTGGCTGGTGAAGCTGCCGCGGCGCAAGGCAGCGTACACACCCATGGGCACGCCAATCAGCAACGCCATCAGCGCGGCGACCAGCGCCAGCTCGAGCGTCGCCGGAAAGCGCTCTGCAATCAGGCGGGAAACCTTTGCGCCCTGCCGCAGGCTCAAACCGAATTCACCCTGCACGGCGTTCACCAGAAAGTGCCCAAACTGGACAATAAAAGGCTGATCCAGCCCCAGATCGGCGCGCAGTTCCTTGATCTGGTCAGGCGTGGCGTCCTGCCCCAGCAGGAACACCACCGGATCACCGACATACTGAAACAGCATGAAGGCCAGAAAAGCCACGGTGACCATGACGATCACAGCTTGCAGCAAACGGCGGAGAATAAATGCGAACATCGAGTGGGGGATGGTGAGCGAGGCCCATGCTAGCAGAGCAAGCCCTGTGCCGATATCGGGATTTCCTTTAGGTTTAAAGAATTTCCCGACAAAAAAAGCGGGGCTGTCAAGGCCCCGCTTTTTTGTGCGTCAGTTGACCTTCACCACGCGCATGTCCACGCGGTTGTCAGCGCGGTGGACCACCTCCACGCCTTTCTTCATCGCCCAGGGGATGACCTGGTTATGCAGTGGCAGGTGGGAGACCGTGTCGTTGCTCAACTGCAAACCTTCCGTCAGCAGGCGGTTACGCACCTGCTGGTCAGTTTCGCTTTTGATGCGGTCCACCACATAGTCCATGCGCTCGTTTTTGTAGCGACCCAGGTTGTAGTTGCCGTCGCCACCCGCGCCCACGCTGCGGGTGAGCGACTGCAGGCTGTACAGCGCGTCAAAGGTCGGCACGCCCCAGCCCAGCATGTAGATGCTGGCTTCGTAGCGCTGGATCATCGGGAAATAGGTCACCAACGGCAGCGTGCGCAGCTTGGCCTTGATGCCGATGCGGGCCCACATGGCAGTGACCGCCTGGCAGATTTCCTCGTCGTTGATGTAACGGTTGTTGGGGCAGGCAAAATCAACCTCAAAGCCGTTGGGATAACCCGCCTCGGCCAGCAGCTTCCTCGAGGTGTCCGGGCTATAAGGCAGGCGCTGATGCACCTTCTCCGTCCAGCCTGCAACCTGAGGCGCCACGATGGTCCCGGTCGCCTGTCCCAGACCGCGCAGAATGCTCTTGACGATGGCATCCGAATCAATCGCCTGATAAAGCGCCTTGCGCACGCGCAGGTCCTTGAGCGGGTTTTTGCCTTTGACATCGGAGCCTGGCAGCTCGTCGCGGAGCTGGTCCATGCCGAAGAAAATGGTGCGATTCTCCACGCCGTCGACCACCTTGAGCGTGGGACTGTTGCGCAGGCGGGTCAGGTCTTGCGGAGACGGGTCCAGCACCATGTCCAGTTCACCCGAAAGCAGCGCCGCAATGCGGGTTGCATCGGACTTGATGGGCGTGTAGATGATTTCGGTGACATTGCCTTCCATCGTGCCCCACCAGGCCGGGTTTTTGGCAAACACCATGCGCTGGTCAGGCACCCACTGCCTGAGGGTGAAAGGCCCGGTCCCGTTGGCATTGCGGTGGGCAAAGTTTTCGTCCTTGTTGCGAATGTCCTTGGGTTCTACCGAATTGTTCTTTTCGGCCCAGGCCTTGTTCATCATGCGCAGCTCAGTCATCTGCCGCAGCAGCACCGGGTTGGGCGCTTTGAGAATGACGTCAATGGTCGAGTCATCCACCTTCACGATCCGGTCAATGCCCTGAACATAAGGCGTGAAGTTGGAGCTTTTGGACATGGCCCGGCTCAGCGAAAACACCGCATCGTCCGCAGTAAAGGGCGCACCGTCATGGAACTTCACGCCTTTGCGCAGCGAAAACCGCATCTGTGTGGGGCTCACCTCACGCCAGCTCGTCGCCAGCATGGGGTCGACCTGGAAGGTTTTGCTGTTGTAGTACACCAATGCCTCGTAGACGTTGGCGTGAAGCCCGTTCTGCAGGGCATTGTTCTGTGAGTGGATGTCCCAGGTCGAGATTTCGCCCTGGCTTGCCCATTTGAAAGGCTTGGCCTGCACCATGGGCGACATCGCCAGCACGGCCAGCACAGTTGCAGACAACATGACACGTTTGATCTTCATGGAGGACCCCTTCGATTGAAAATTGCCTACTATGAAGCAAGAATCGTGACTCCACCAACGGGCTTTCCCGAAGGGGGTTCCCAAGGCGACAGCCCGCAAGGGGCCGGGGCTACTTCATACCCGCCGCGCGACCGAGCGTGACAGGGCCATACCAGGCCTGGGTGCTGGAGCGCGTGTTGTCGCTGTCCGTCATGATGCCAATTCCGACCAACGCACCCGGGGCTTCACCAAATGCTTTTTCGTAATCAGCGCGGATGTTGCGCTCGTAATCCACCCATTGGTGCAGCTTGCCGGCACCGGACTCGACCACCAGCTTGCGAATGCGGTCGGTTCTGGGATTGATGATCACCGTGCCAGGCGCGCGCGTGTTGCACCAGACGTACATCAGCGTGGCGTAGGGCATGGGCTCGCCCGTCAGTGCATTGGCCAGCTCGGACAGCATGGCGTTTTTTCCGGAAAACTTGCTGCGGTCACCCTCAAAGGCCAGAACAATGCGCACCGGGGAATCATCGGCCTCGCGTACGGCCATATCAGCCTGCGCCATCAGATCCGGCACTCGCCATGAAAAACGGACGCTTCCCAATTCGGCAGGTTCAATGCGCAAGGCACGTCTCATCATGCTGGCCGACGCATGCGAGCTCACGGCCATGGCATCGCGGCCATCCTTGCGCACATAGTTGAATTTTGTGGCTTGTTTGCCAGGAAGTTTGTAATGCTGCCAGGCAGGAGCAGCAAGGCTGCCGCCAGATGCAACTGTCCACGGCGTGGAGCCCAGCGTTGCTTCGCTCACCGGCCCTTCAGTGGACGGCGTCAGGGACGAGCAAGCAGCCAGTTGCAACAACACCAACAAGGCCAAAACTTTGGTCACCAGGGAAAGCATGCCGATTTTTATCCTTTCACAAATAAAAAAGCCCCGCTGCGAGCAGCGGGGCTTTATCAACCAATTTCAAGACTGGACAAGCCAGCCATCGAAATTAGAAGGAGTGCTGGATACCAACGACAGTTTTCGTGTCTTTGTTGTAGCGAGTCGTTGCAACAGTTGCTGCTGGTGCCACGCGGTCTTTGGTCGTACCGCTGAAGATGTAAGCGGTGGTGCGCTTGCTCAGGCTGTAACGAACACCGACTTGACGCTGTGTGTAGTTCTCAGTGTCGCCGCCGATGACAGTAGCGACTTGCGAGCTGGAGGAAGTACGAGCACGGCCGAAAGTTGCAAACGGAACCAGTGCACCGAAGGGCACGGACACGCCGATTTGCGAAGCGCGGTACTTGGACTCGATGATTGGCGAACCAACAACAGCGGTGGAGTAGGTAGAAGCGCCACCGTTTTTGCCACGCAGGTGAGTACCAGCGATTTTCAGGAA
The DNA here is from genome assembly GCA_021731285.1 of Polaromonas sp. Taxonomy (GTDB): domain Bacteria; phylum Pseudomonadota; class Gammaproteobacteria; order Burkholderiales; family Burkholderiaceae_C; genus Polaromonas. The sequence goes on from JAKFXR010000049.1 coordinate 9,931, forward strand.
GCCGAAGTCGTAGCTACCGCCCAATTGCGTGACGCTGGCACGACGTGTCAGACCAGTCAATGGAAGCGTACCGGCAGCGCCAGCCACACCGTAAACAGTGGTAGCAGCACCAGCAACAGCTGGAGCAATACCGTTAGCCTGGGTGGAACGGATGGAAGTGTGAGCAACAGCCAGCGACAGAGGACCGTTAGCATACGACAGCATCAAAGCTGTACGCTTGTTCTTGTCAACTGTCAGGCCGTTGGTACCGGCAGCAGTGGACTCAATGCTTTCACGACCGGTCAGAGCGCCGTACTGGGCACGAACGGTGAAGCCAGAGAAGTTCGGGCTGATGTAGGTGAAGCCGTTGGCGCGTGTGCCGCCGAGTGCTGCATTGCCCATGATGTGTGCCTTGTCAGCACCGGGAACGCCTTCGCTACCGATGTTGTAGCCAGACAGGGTGCCCAGCTCGTACAGGATGGTGTACTGGTAGCCAACATTCAGCGTACCAACAGAAGCGCTGGACAGACCGATGTACGACTGGCGGTTGGTGCTGATGGAGTAAGCACCTGCGGCGCCGGACAGAGCAACCGCGCTGCCAGCAGCGGAGAAGCCGTCGATCTGGTGGCCAGTGGCTGCAGTACGAATGCCAAACAATGTGCCGTTGGTTGGAGCAATGCCCTGCTCAATCACGAAGTTGGCTTTCAGACCGCCGCCGAGATCTTCCGTACCGCGGAAGCCGATACGGCTACCAGCATTGGCACCGTCCATGATGCCGGAGGATTTGATCTGGCCGGCAGCACCAGTAGTGCCGTTGACGCCGGTGGTTTTGTGCGAGCCGTAACCAATATCGATCACGCCGTACAGAGTGACGCTGGACTGGGCATAAGCGCTAACAGCTGCAAGCGCAGCCAGAGCAACTAGGGTTTTTTTCATTGCGAGTTTCTCCAAGGTTAAACATAGGGCTCCAGGATTTGGATCCCCGGGCCAACCTCCATTTAGGAAGTTGTGTGTATTGCACCAGAGCGCGGAAGCTTTCGCAAAGGAATTAAGCGGCTAAATACATTTCCGTTGCACCCTTGCAACAAATGCCTGTCACTCAGTCGGAGAAGCACCACATCCCCCGGGCACAAAGGGCTCCGGCGCCCGGATGTCCGCGGGGGCCGCCCAAGCCAGATAAACTGCCTTTCAGCCCTTTCCTACCCACCCTGGCACCTAAAAACCGCAATTCCCCATGGACACCCTGCTCAATGCCGCCGACAGCGCCCTGCGCACCCTGTTTGCCCAACCCCGGGCCAGCCGGGCCTGCCCCACTGTCGCGGGCGAAATCACCACCCTGAGTGCACCTGAAAAGGCGCTGGCGGGGGCCTTGATGCGGGTCAACCACGTGGGGGAGGTCTGCGCGCAGGCGCTGTATGCCTCACAGGCGCTGAGCACCAACAACCCGGTACTGCGCCAGCATTTCATCGAAGCCAGCCGGGAGGAAGGTGACCACCTCGCCTGGACGCGGGAAAGACTGGACGAGCTGGGCGCCCGACCGTCGCTGCTGAACCCGCTGTGGTACGCGGGCGCTTTCGGGCTGGGCCTGCTCGCTGGCAGGCTGGGCGACAGGGTGAGTTTGGGTTTTGTGGTGGAAACCGAGCGCCAGGTGGAGGCCCATCTGGCCGGCCACCTGGAGCGCCTGCCCGCAGGCGACCATGCCTCGCGCGCCATCGTGGCGCAAATGAAGGACGACGAGGCACGCCACGCGCAGGAAGCGCAGGGCGCCGGCGGTCTGGATCTGCCCGCCCCCGTGAAGGCGCTGATGCGGGCCTCTGCCAAAGTCATGACGACCACTGCGCACTACATCTGATTTGCTATATTTTCATTAGCAAAGAATCCTTGATGATCAAGGGCCGGTAGCCAATTTCTCTATTGATCAGGCCTCGACCAGCTCAAAACCGGTGGTGATGTCTGCGGTTTTGCCCAGCATGATGGTGGCCGAGCAGTATTTGTCGTGGCTCATGGCAATGGCGCGCTCCACCGCACTGGCCGGGATGCCGCGCCCGGTGACCACAAAATGCATGTGGATTTTGGTGAAGACCTTGGGATCGGTCTCGGCCCGTTCAGACGTCAGCCTGACCACGCAGCCCCGCACATCATGGCGGCCGCGCTTGAGAATCAGCACCACGTCATAGGCGGTACAGCCACCGGTGCCGGCCAGCACGGTTTCCATGGGGCGCGGCGCCAGATTCGCTCCGCCATTTTCCGGCTTGGCCGCGTCGGGCGCGCCGTCCATCACCAGAGTGTGGCCACTGCCGGTGGTGGCCATAAAACTCATGTTCGAGCCCGCTGCCCCGGCGCTTGCGCTCGAAGGGCTTGCCCCCGTCCAGCTGACTGTGCATTCCATGAAATTCAATCCTTCAAAGCCGGAAATATCCGATAAAAATTAGGTAGCGCTGTTTATTTTTCACCACAAAACATTGTTGCACTGCAGCATGGGTCCGCTATACTGAAATCATCGCACGAACATGCAATGGTTTTTGTGCACCGCTTGTCTCCTCCATCCCTCCAAGGGTGGATTTACAGGCCCAGATCGCAAGGTCTGGGCCTTTTTTCTTGCCCCTTTATGATTCGGCACTGCGAGAAAAAAATGCTGCCCTCCAAAAAATCCATCGCCAAAGCCCCCCGACAACCCGCCTCTACAGCCAAACGAGGGCTGAAACCCGCCGATTACCTGAAAAAAATCCTGACTGCGCGCGTCTACGACGTGGCGGTGGAGTCGGCCCTGGAACCGGCCAGCAACCTCAGCCGGCGTGTGCACAACACGGTGCTGCTCAAGCGCGAAGACCAGCAGGCCGTGTTCAGCTTCAAACTGCGCGGCGCCTACAACAAGATGGCGCACCTGAGCGCCGCCCAGCTCAAAAAGGGTGTCATTTGCGCCTCTGCCGGCAACCACGCCCAGGGTGTGGCGCTGGGTGCGCACAAGCTCGGCACGCGCGCCGTGATTGTGATGCCGGTGACCACGCCCCAGGTCAAGGTTGACGCGGTCAAGTCTTTTGGCGGCGAAGTCATCCTGCATGGCGACAGTTATTCCGATGCCTACACCTACGCCGTGGCGCTGGAGAAAAAAAATGGCCTGACCTTTGTGCACCCGTTTGACGACCCGGATGTGATTGCAGGCCAGGGCACGATTGCCATGGAAATCCTGCGGCAAATCCAGACCATAGGCAAAGGCTCACTGGACGCGGTGTTTGTGGCCATTGGCGGAGGCGGTTTGATCTCTGGCGTGGCCAATTACATCAAGGCGGTGCGGCCCGAGGTCAAGGTCATTGGCGTGCAGATGAACGACTCCAACGCCATGGCGCTGTCGGTAGGCGCCGGCAAACGTGTGACGCTGCCTGACGTAGGGCTGTTTGCCGACGGCACCGCCGTCAAGCTGGTGGGCGAGGAAACCTTCCGCATCAGCCGCGAACTGGTGGACGAATTCATCACCGTGGACACCGACGCCGTGTGCGCCGCCATCAAGGATATTTTCATTGACACGCGCAGCATCGTTGAGCCGTCAGGCGCGATGAGCGTGGCCGCCATCAAGCAGTACGTTGCCACCCACAAGACCAAGGGCGAGACCTACGCCGCCATTTTGTGCGGCGCGAACATGAACTTTGACCGCCTGCGTTTTGTCGCCGAGCGCGCCGAGGTGGGCGAAGAGCGCGAGGCGCTGTTTGCAGTGACGATTCCCGAAGAGCGCGGCAGCTTCAGGCGCTTTTGCGAGCTGATAGGCGCCCTGCCCGGCGGCCCGCGCAGCGTGACCGAATTCAACTACCGCATCAGCGACGCCAGCGAAGCCCACGTGTTTGTCGGCCTGACCACGCATGGCAAGGGCGAGAGCACCAAGATCGCCAACAACTTCAGCAAGCACGGCTTCAAGGCGCTGGACCTGACGCATGATGACCTTGCCAAGGAACACATCCGCCACATGGTGGGCGGCCACACCGCGCTGTCCGACAACGAGCGCCTGCTGCGCTTTGTGTTTCCCGAGCGGCCGGGCGCGCTGATGAAGTTTCTGGGCGCGATGAAGCCAGGCTGGAATATCTCGCTGTTTCACTACCGCAACCAGGGGGCGGACTACGGGCGCATTCTCGTGGGCCTGCAGGTGCCCAAGGCCGACAACAAGGCCTTCAAGGAGTTTCTGGACACCCTGGGCTATCCGCATGTGGAAGAAACCGACAACCCGGTTTACCGCCTGTTTTTGCAGTCCGCGCGCTGACAGAAACACGCCGCTCGATGCCTGTTCTTCCTTTTTTGCCACGTGTTGAGTCCACCCGCAACGCTGCGCTGCAGGAGCGTCTGCAGCACCGGATAGACACCAAGACCAAACCACTGGGTGCGCTCGGTCAGCTGGAAGCACTTGCGCTGCAACTGGGCTTGATCCAGCGCAGCGAATCCATCGCTTTCACATCACCGCAAATGGTGGTGTTTGCCGCCGACCACGGCATTGCCGCAGAAGGGGTGTCGGCTTTTCCCCAGGCGGTAACGGTGCAAATGGTCGGCAACATGCTGGCTGGCGGTGCGGCCATCAATGTGTTTGCGCGTCAGCATGGTTTTGCCTTGCATGTTGTCGATGCCGGTGTGGCCGCAGAATTCGAAGATCACCCGCAGTTGATCAGGCACAAAATTGCGCATGGCACGCAAAACAGCTGCGAGGGACCGGCCATGTCGCTGGCGCAGGTCGAGCAAGCACTGCAGGCCGGCATGGCTGTCATGCGGGGACTGCCCGGCAATGTGGTGGCCTTTGGCGAAATGGGCATTGCCAACACCTCCGCCGCTGCCCTGCTGCTGGCGCGGCTGGCTGGCTTGCCTCTGGACGACGTGGTGGGCCGGGGCACCGGTCTGGACGATACGCAACTGGCACACAAACAATCGGTACTGGCACGCGCGCTGGCCAAACATGCCGGCGTGAAGGACACCCTGCCTGTGCTCGCCGCCCTGGGCGGTTTTGAAATCGCCATGATGAGTGGGGCCATGCTGCAAGCCGCCAGCGAGCGCCGTGTGGTGCTGGTCGACGGTTTTATAGCCGGTGCTGCGGCGCTGTTGGCTTGTAAGCTGGCGCCGGACCTCAGGGACTACCTTGTGTTTTGCCACCGCTCAGCCGAGACCGGTCACCGCCTGCTGCTGGCGCATTTGCAGGCCACACCCTTGCTGGATCTGGACATGCGCCTGGGCGAAGGCACAGGTGCGCTGCTGGCCTGGCCGCTGCTGCAGTCTGCGGCGCTTTTTCTGGCGGAAATGGCAAGTTTTGAGTCCGCCGGGGTCAGCGGGAAATCGCAGTCTTGAAAACACCCCTGCAACCGGCGGGTCATCCCGGACTCGATCCGGGATCCACGTTGCATGAGCCACCGTCAAGGCCTTCCAGGCATGGATTGCGGATCAAGTCCGCAATGACAGCAGGGGCCAGGTCATGAGCCAGTTCCTGCGTCACTTTCTGCTGGCCGTCCAGTTTTTCACCCGCATCCCGATCACCGGGCGCCTGGCCGAATGGGTGGGCTACAGCCCCGACATGCTGCGCGCCAGCGCCGCCCACTTTCCGGGCATTGGCTGGGTAGTTGGCGCTATCACCGCAGGAATTTACCTGCTGCTGCTGGCCCTGCTGCCCACCACCACGTTCACCCCGCTGGTTGCAGCTGCCCTGTCTACAGTTGCCGGGGTTTTGTTGACCGGAGCTTTCCATGAAGACGGGCTGGCGGATGTCGCTGACGGCCTGGGCGGAAGCGCAGAACGTGATCGCGCGCTGGAGATCATGAAGGACTCACGCGTTGGCGCTTTTGGCGCAGTGGCGCTGGTGCTGGCATTCGCAAGCAAGCTGGCGCTGCTGGCGCTGCTTGGGTCTGTGGAAGTTACCCTGCCTGCCGAAGAGGGGGCTGCGGTGCTGTTCGACGGCTGGCTGGTGGCCACGGCGCTTTTCAGCGCCCATGTGGTCTCGCGCGGCCTGCCGCTGCTGCTGATTTACGCCTTGCCGCATGTGGGCGACACCGCGAGCTCCAAATCCAAACCGCTGGCCGATCACATCACGCCTGCCGCCCTGTTGACCGGTTTTGTCTGGTGTTTTGGGGCTCTGGCCCTTTCAGCATACGCACTTTCAGCTATCAATTTAATAGTGGCTTGCAGCTTTTCCGCGATCGCGCTGCTCTGGATGGGCCGGCTTTTCACGCGCCGCCTGCAAGGCTTTACCGGTGACTGCCTGGGCGCCACGCAACAGGTCTGCGAGATTGCCTTTTATCTCGGCCTGGCGATCAGTTTGTGACCCCCACGTTCGCCTCACTGCGTGTGGCTCTCTGCCCCCAGAGGGGGCTAATTTTCCTTGGGGCGGCCCGGCGGAAAATTGCTCTCTCGCGCGGCAGCTTGCCGCGAAATGAATGATGCTCTGGCTGGTTCGCCACGCACAGGTCCTGATGGAGCCGGGCACGTGTTACGGCGCACTGGATGTCCCGGCCGACCCCAAGGCCACCCGGCAATGTGCTGAAACACTCGCAGCCGTGCTTCCGCTGAACGCCGCCCTCAGCACCTCACCGCTACAAAGATGTGAGCAGCTTGCCCAGGTCCTGAAAGGGCTCAGGCCCGATTTGACCCTGCAAACCGATGACCGCCTGAAGGAAATGAACTTTGGCCACTGGGAGGGGCGGCCCTGGGACCATATTGCCCGCAGCGAGTTTGACGCATGGATGGCCAACTTTGGCATGCACGCCGTCGGTGGTCATGGTGAAAGCACCAACGCGGTGATGGCGCGTGTGGCCCAGGCTTTTGACGAACTGCCGCCGGGGCGTGACGCTGTCTGGATCACCCACGCCGGCATCATCCGCAGCGCGCAGTTGCTGGCGAAGGGTATCCGTCAGGTCACGGACGCAGGTCAATGGCCCGTCGAAGGCACGGCTTGCGGGCAATGGCGCACATTGGTACTGCAAACCGAAAGTATCAGCCGTGGCGTAAAGTGAGCGCTTGACGTGAACAGGTAAACCCATGGCAGCAAATCTGGACGGACAACTGGTGGTGGCGATTTCATCGCGCGCGCTGTTTGACTTTGAAGAAGAAAACCGGGTGTTTGAAGACGGCCTGGTGCAAACCCCGGAGCCCGGGCGTAAACAGGACGCGGCCTACATGCAGTTGCAGCTGGACCGGCTCGACGTGCCGGCCAAACCCGGCGTGGCTTTTTCGCTTGTCAAAAAGCTGTTGGCCTTCAATAACGCCCCCGACAGCCTGGACGACGCCTCCCCGACTGCCAAACTCGCGCAACGCGTGGAAGTCGTCATCCTCTCGCGCAACGACCCGGTCTCGGGCATGCGTGTCTTCCGCTCGGCCCAGCACTACGGGCTGAACATCCAGCGCGGCACCTTCAACCGCGGCGAAGCACCGTGGCGCTACCTCAAGCCCCTGCATGCCAACCTCTTCTTGTCCGCCCATCTCAGCGATGTGCGTGATGCGCTGTCGGCTGGTGTGCCCGCCGCGCAGGTCTACCCGCAATCGGCCCACGCCAGCGACAAACACCCGCATGAAGTACGCATTGCCTTTGACGGCGACGCGGTTATTTTTTCAGACGAGGCCGAGCGGGTGTTCCAGTCGCAGGGCCTGTCGGCCTTTCAGGCGCATGAGCGCGACAAGGCCGCGCAGCCGCTGCTGGCCGGCCCTTTCAAGCCGCTGCTGGAGGCGCTGCACCGGCTGCAGCAGGTCGGTACCTCGCACATGCGCATACGCACGGCGCTGGTCACCGCGCGCAGCGCACCGGCGCATGAGCGCGCCATCCGCACGCTGATGGACTGGAACATCGAGGTTGATGAAGCCATGTTTCTGGGCGGCCTGCCCAAGGGCGAATTCCTGCGCGAGTTCGAGCCCGATTTTTTCTTTGACGACCAGACCGGCCACGTCAATTCCGCCGCGCAGCATGTGCCGTCGGGCCATGTGGTCAGCGGTGTGTCGAATCAGTTGTCCTGAGATCTTTTACCGAGGCTTTCCGCCATGAACCTGCTCTCCAGCATCTCCAAAAAATTCCGGGGCTTCAAGCTGTTCAGCACAAGGGTTTGGGCACTTTCTGCTCCTTACTTCCAATCGGAAGATAAATGGAAAGCGCGCGGCCTCTTGCTGGCCATTGTGCTGCTCAATCTTGGAACCGTCTACATGGCGGTGCAGTTCAACGATTGGTATCGCTTGTTTTACGATGCTCTTGAAAGAAGGGATGAAGCGGTCTTCTGGCAGCAACTGGGACGCTTTAGCTACCTGGCTTTCGTCGCGATCATCATCGCCGTCTACAAGTTCTACCTTACGCAGCTCCTTGAAGTGCGCTGGCGCTCCTGGATGACGCGCGATTACCTACGGCGCTGGCTGTCGCACCATGTGTTTTACAGGATGGAGCTGGCCCGGTTTTCAACCCCCGCCAAAGTTGGCGCTGAGAGCGACACCAGCCCAGACAACCCCGACCAGCGGATACAGGAAGACCTCAACTTATTCACGACCTACTCGATATCGCTGACTATGGGGCTTCTCAATGCCGTGGTCACCCTGGTGAGCTTCATCGGCATTCTTTGGGTCCTGTCGGGTTCATTTGCATTCACCTTCGCTGGTAGCAGCTATTCGATTCCTGGCTTCATGGTGTGGGCGGCTATTGTCTACTGTGCCGCAGGCAGTGTCATCGCGCATTACATCGGGCGGCCACAAATCAAACTCAATTTTCTGCAGCAGCGTTATGAGGCCGATTTCCGCCACCACCTGGTGCGGGTGCGCGAGTACAGCGAATCGATCGCGCTGGACAAGGGCGAAGCAGTCGAACGCGTGCAACTCGACAGCCGGTTTTCCACCGTGCTGGGCAACTACCTGACACTCATCAAAAAGCAGAAAAACCTGATCTGGTTCACCAGCTTCTTCGGACAGGCTGCCGTTGTATTCCCGTTCATCGTCGCTGCTCCGCGCTTTTTTAGCGGGGCAATTCAACTGGGGCAACTCATCCAGATATCTTCCGCATTTGGCCGCGTTCAGGACTCGCTGAGCTGGTTTGTTGACAACTACAGCAGCCTGGCCGCCTGGCGGGCCACCACCGATCGCCTGACCAGTTTTGAAGAGAGTTTTGTGCAGTTGGCCCAGTCGCGGCGGGAACAGTCTGCTATTAATTCAGTAGCTACTGGGAGCGGAAACACATTAGACGCGCAGGACCTGACACTCGCTCTGCCGAACGGAGCGGTGTTGCTCTCTGAGCTGTCGCTGCATGCCGAAGCCGGCGACAGCGTGCTGCTCAGAGGTCCCTCGGGCAGTGGCAAGTCCACACTGTTCCGGGCCTTTGCCGGCATCTGGCCGTTCAGCCGTGGCCGCACCAGCTTGCCGGCCGATGCCATGTTTATCCCGCAGCGCCCTTACTTTCCCAACGGCACGCTGCGTGATGCGCTGGCCTACCCGCAGCCGGCAGGCAGCTACACCGAAGAGGCCTTGCGCCAGGCGCTGGACGACGCCCTGTTGCCCCAGCTCAAGCAACGGCTCAACGACGAAGACGCCTGGAGCCAGAAGCTCTCCGGCGGCGAGCAGCAGCGTCTGGCCATTGCCCGTGTGTTGCTCAAGAAACCAAAGTGGCTGTTTGCCGACGAGGCCACCAGCGCACTCGACGAGGCCGCGGAAAAAACCCTGTACGAGCGGCTGATTGCCCAGGTGAAGCAAGCGGGAGGCGCTATTGTTTCCATAGCGCACCGACCAGCCGTTGGGGCTTACCACGGCAAGCGCTGGGAGCTGGAAAAATTGCCTGAAGGCTCGCCCGCGCTGTACCAACTCAAGGAGAGCGCTGCATGATTGCCGCCACACCCAGCGCACCGTATTACGCGGTGATCTTCACCTCCCTGCGCACCGACATCGACGAAGGCTACGGCGCCATGGCTGACCGAATGGTGGAGCTGGCTGCGCAGCAGCCCGGTTTTCTGGGTGTTGAATCTGCCCGGGAAGGCGTGGGCATCACGGTGAGCTACTGGCGCGATCTCGAATCCATCAAGGCCTGGAAAGCCAACGCAGAACACCTGGTGGCGCAGCAAAGCGGGCGCAGCGACTGGTACCGCCAGTACAAAACCCGCATCGCCAGGGTCGAACGCGACTACGGTTTCGACAGCCCCGCGCTGTAGGCCGCAAAACCACGCGCACGCAGCTCGCAGGCCGGGCACTGGCCGCAGCCATAACCCCAGGCGTGGCGGTGCTCGCGGTCTCCCAGGTAGCAGGTGTGGGTGTGCTCGACGATCAGCTCCACCAGCGCCTGCCCGCCCAGCGAGTGCGCCAGCGCCCAGGTGGCGGCCTTGTCTATCCACATCAGCGGCGTGTCGATCAAAAAGCGCTTGTCCATGCCCAGCGACAGCGCCAGTTGCATGGCCTTGATGGTGTCGTCGCGGCAGTCGGGGTAGCCTGAAAAATCGGTCTCGCAAACGCCGGTCACCAGCACCTGCAGGTCGCGCCGGTAGGCCAGCGCCGCGGCCAGCGTCAAAAACAGCAGGTTGCGGCCCGGCACAAAGGTGTTGGGCAAGCCCGAGGCTTCCATTTTGAAAGCAGTATCGCGGGTCAGCGAGGTCTCGCTGACCTGGCCCAGCACGGCCAGGTCCAGCAAATGGTCGTCACCCATTTTTGGCGCCCATTGGGGGAACTTTGCCTTGATCTCGCGCAGCACCTGCAGCCGCGCCTGTAACTCGACGCTGTGCCGCTGACCATAGTCAAAGGCCACGGTTTCCACACGCTCATATTTCGAGAGCGCCTGAGCCAGACAGGTGGTGGAGTCCTGCCCGCCTGAAAACAAAACAAGTGCGGTGGTATGCATGCGAAAAACCGGGCGATGTGTCAAAGACGCTATTGTGCCCCGCGCGATTCAGGCTAAAACCGGTAGCTCGCCGACAGGCCCAGCACATGGCTGCGCCCGGCAGCTGGCTCGAAATAGCGGCCATTGCCTTCGTTAACAATGACCGAGCCTGCGTGTTTGCGGTTGGCGAGGTTGTCAATGCGGGCCGTGGCCGACACGCTCCAGCGATCCACTTCCCACGCATAGCCCACGTGGCTGCCCAAAGAGACAAAGGACGCAGCGGCATCGCTGTTGATGTCGTTGACCGCCACGCTGCCGAGGTAGCGCGCGTCCACGCCTGCGCGCCATCCCGTCGGGGGCCGCCAGCCCAGCTCGGCAGCCAGGGCCGTGCGCGCTATACCCGGAATGCGGTTGCCCGCAGGCACGAAGCCGGCCGGACACAGATTGGTGTTGACCGGACAGGCAAAGGCATCGCGATAACGGGCATCGAGCCAGGTGTAGGAGGCCTGCGCCAGCCAGTGGCGCGCAGGTGCCACGCTGGCGCTCAGCTCCAGCCCGCGGCGGCGCGTGGCGCCTGCATTCTGGAAAGTGCTGCGGCCGCCTGCATTGGTCTGGGTGACGATTTCATCCCGCGTGCTGGTGTGAAAAACTGCTGCCGTCCACCCGCCACGCAGGGGCGCGCCCTCGGCAGTACGCCACTTCACACCGGCCTCCCCATTGTTGCTGCGTGAGGGCTGCAACGCGAAATTCAGACCCGTCCCTGTCGTGCGGTAAGCCAGTTCGTTGAATGTCGGCGTTTCAAACCCGCTGCCCGCTGCCGCGTACACGCGCCACTGTGCCGACGGCGCAAATGTCACGCCGCCAGCAGGCAAGGTGGCGCTGTAACGCACGCTGCCGCTGTCATTGCCATTGGTCCCCACGATGTAGTTGTCGGCCGAGCTGAAGCGCACCAGGCTGTGCCGCACGCCGGCATTGACCGTCCATCGGGTATCCGGCTTCCAGCTTGCCTGCACATAAGGGTCCAGACTGCTCACCCGGTTGTTTTCATCGCGCCGCAATACACCCTGCACACCCAGGGTGGCACCCTGAAAGTTCTGCCAGCCGCGCCGCTGTTCCTGCATGCCGTCCCAGGCCAGGCCGCTCACAAGTTCCAGCGGACGTTCAGCCAGCAGTAGTCGCGTGGTCCAGCGCAGGTCCAGCCCGGCATAGCCGCGGTCCAGGCCAATCACACCACCGGGGTGCAGCGGATTGTTCTGGACACCGGTGGGAATCGACTGGTACTGGGTGGTTGCACGCTGGCCCCCATAGGTCATCAGCCGCAGTTGGTTGTCGGCATTGAGCCGGTGTTCATAGACCGCTCCGATCTGGCTCTGACGCACGCTTTTGCGGGTGTCAAAACTGGTCGCAGACACATCGGCGTTGCGCGGATCGGCGTCAAACTGGGCCCGGCTCAGGCCCAGCGGATCCTGCGCCTGCACCGACAAGGTGTTGGCGAGCAGGGTCAGTGTGCGGTCCGTGTCCAGTCGCCAGTCCAGCCGGGCATTGGCGCCATCGCGTTCGGACGCGCTGTGCTGGCGGTAGCCGTCGGTGCGCAGACGTCCGACGCTCAGAACATGGCCCAGCGCTCCCGCCCCTCCGCTTGCCTTGATGTCCTCCCGTCGCAGGCCATACGAGCCCCAACTGGCACTGCCGGTCAGGACCGGAGGACCCTGGCCTTCATCGGTAAACACCTGAAGGACGCCGCCCGATGAATTGCCATGCAACACCGAAAATGGTCCACGCAGTATTTCAATGCGCCCAACCGACGCGAGGTCCATGTGCGACACCTGACCCTGCCCGTCCGGCATGGTGGCGGGAATGCCGTCCACGTACAAGCGCACACCGCGTACGCCAAAAGTGGAGCGGGCTCCGAAACCCCGCACCGACAACTGCAGGTCCTGCGCCTGGTTTTGCCGGTCCCGGGCCAGCAGGCCTGGCACCAGCGACAGGCTTTCCGACAGGTTGACCTGTGCGCGGCCATCACTGCGCACGCGTTCTCCATCGATCACCTCGACCGAGGCCGGCACATCAAAAGGCTGCACCCCGCTGCGGGTGGCGCTGACACTGACCGGCGCGAGCGCAGGCTGCGACAGGGCAACACCCGGCGCAGCCATCAGGGCGACGGCCAGACAGGACAATCGTGGTGGGGAAAATCTCAAGGCAGCACCTCAGCTATCGGGCTGATTCTGCCCTTTGCCCGGCCATCGCGTGCGGCCAGGATGCCAACAGCCGCCGCGGGGTGGCCTGGAGCTTAGCCGGTTTGCAAGCTGCTGTTCGCCGGGACAGCGGTCTCGGAAATGTCCTGCAACACGCCGGCGACATTCTTGTCTTTGGTTTTGGTGGCGATGTCTCCCAGCGACAACATGCCCACCAGAGATTTGGCGCGGTCAACCACAGGCAGGCGCCTGACCTGGGCGTCTCCCATTTTTTCCATCACTTCGCTGATGGACTGGTCTTCAAAACACCAGAGCACTTCTTCACTCATGATGGCTTCCAGCGGCGTCTTGTCGCAGGCCAGGCCCTGAGCGACTGCTCGCAAGGCAATGTCCCGGTCGGTGACCATGCCGACAAGTCTTTTCCCGTCGCAGACGGGGATGGCGCCGACGTTCAACTCTTCCATGGCCTGCGCCGCGCGCATCAGCGAATCGGTGGGAGACATGGCCCTGACATTGCGGGTCATGATGGTGGACACTGCGGGCATGGTGAAACTCCAGAAAAATACGCCGAGAGTTGACGCTTTACCAGCATATCCACGCCAACAGATACAACTGTCGGACAAATACCACCCCGTGCGTAGGCCCCGCCACCCGCTGATCAATGGTCAGCTTGCCTGCCTGCAAAATGTGAAAATGCAGCCTGTTTCACACACTCCTTACAACTCCAGCCCGCCATGAATATTCAAAAAGACACCGCCGTTACCCTGCGCTTCAAAGTCGCCGATCTTCAGGGGAAACTCGTTGAGGAAAGCCGTGAGCCCATGGTCTACCTGCATGGCGGCTACGGCAACACACTGCCCAGGATAGAAGAAGCCCTGGAGGGCAAGACTGAGGGTTACCAGACCACGCTGGAACTGCAGCCGCAGGACGCTTTTGGCCTGCGCGATGAAGCCCTGGTGCGAACCATCCCCAAAAGCCAGTTTCCCCCGGGCGTCAAGGTAGGCGGCCAGCTCGAAGGACGCGGGGACGATGGCCAGACACACGCTTTCACCGTGACCAAGATCAAGGGCGACACCGTCATGCTGGACGGCAACCATCCCCTCGCCGGCAAAGCCCTGCGCTTTAACCTGACCGTGACGGGCGTGCGCGCCGCCACCGAGGAAGAAATCGCCCACCGCCATGTCCATGGCGAGCACGGACACCATCACTGAGATATCACTTTGGGGCTGGAGGGTGGCGAAAGGCCTTGACCCGCTCCACAGCGGTTTCCACCAGGCCCACCATCCAGCACACCGGGCAGCCGCGCATCAGCACCAAGGCAAGGACTGCCGCAAGGATGGCCCCCACAGGCTGCGCGTGCTGATGGCTGATCGCAAAATACAGCAGCGTAAAGGCAACTGCGCCGCGTAGCAGGTGACCGCTCACACTCCGGCTGGCAAACATGCCGGTGCGGCTTTTTCCGAGCCAGCCCGTCATGATGCCGGGCCCGGGGTCACCTCCGGCCGCAAATACTCGCGCAGCAGGGCACGGCCGCGGTGGATGCGGCTTTTGGCCGCCTCGCGCGTCGTGCCCAGCCGCAGGGCCAGCTCGGAGATTGTCAGTTGCTCCATGTCGCGCATCAGGATGACTTCGCGGTAGATGGCGGGCAGCGATTCCAGCGCACGTACCAGATCGATGCGCAGCTCGTCCTGGGGGATGTGAGCAAAATACTCAGCCTCATGCCTTTGGGTGATCTCCTCGGTGCCGCGCAGTGCAACCAGCGCCGGCAGCATGCACATGCGCGCCACAACGCGAAACACCCAGGACGCCATGGCCGCCATGTCGCGCACATTGCCGACGCGGCGGTAGACAACAATCAGCGCCTCCTGAACAACGTCCTCGATGGCGGTACTGCGGTGGCACTGATGGCGGGCGTAGCGCCGGATGTCCGGCTGCAATTGCCGCAGCAAGCGCTCCAGCGCCAGGGGGTCGCCGGCCTGGGCGGCCGCAATAACGGCCGGATCCAGCGCCATCACCGCGGCGGTCCTTCCACCGGCTTGCGGCCCACCATGGCACAGGCAGGGCAAAACCCCACCAGACCTGTCAGTGCGGTAAACACTCCGGCGCCGGTCAGCAGCAAGCCAAGCGTCGTCGGGCCTATCAGGGTCAGGGCACAGGCCGCCATCAAGCCCCCCGTCAACACACGCAACCAGCCCTCTTTGGATCCGACGTTTTTCCGATAGAACATTTTGTTCTCCTTGACTGCCATGCAAAATGAGGCATCAAGGCAAAGAGGGCCGTGAAGGACAAAAGGATTCATTTTCTTTTTCAGACAGTGCAGACAGGACTTAATTCAGGACATGGGCCTTGCCGGATGCAGAAGGCGCCGTTTTTGCAGGCAAACTCGGCACTTGTCTGCAAACTAAGGATAAACCCGGAATTTGCTGCCAACCCCGTCCCTTGACGGCGGGAAGTCAGATACTGATTGCTGCGCAGCTGTAACAGATCGCCAGAAAAGGGCTCGGATGAAGCATGACGAACAGTCTCTCCAGGAGCGTGTCCTGGAGTTGAGCCGCCTCAACGAAAGTTTGACACGCCAGCTGGACAGCCAGGCCGGCCTGCAGCAGCAGACTTCCAGCGAGCTGTTGCTGCGCGAACTCACCGACAACGTGCCGGCACTGCTCGCCTATGTCGATGCCGGGCAGTGCTGCCGCTTTCACAACAAGGCCTACCGGGAAGCATTTGGACTGGCGGCCGATCAGATCAACGGGCACACCATGCGCGAGCTCATGGGCGAGGAGTTCTACGAATTTCTGCGCCCCAAGGTCGAGGAGGTGCTTGCGGGCTACCCTGTCACCTATGAGCGCAAGCAAAGAACCGCCCGCGGGGGTACCCGCCACTACGTTGTCAACTATTTTCCCCGCTACGGTGATGGCGCAAAGGAAGACGAGGTGATCGGCTTTTATTCACTGGGCACCGACATCACCGAGCTCAAGCGCATTGACAAATTGAAAAGTGAATTCGTCTCTACCGTCAGTCATGAGTTGCGCACACCCCTCACCTCCATTCGCGGTTCACTGGGGTTGATCACCGGCGGCATGGCTGGCGCGTTGCCCGAAGCTGCGAAAACCCTGGTGGGCATTGCCAAAAACAACTGCGAACGTCTGATCAGGTTGATCAATGACATCCTGGACATTGAAAAACTCGAGTCCGGCCACATGCGCATGGAACTGCAGGTCACGGACTTGCATGCCCTGCTGAGCCAGGCCATCGCGTCCACCGACGGTTATGGCCTGTCGAACGATGTACACATCGCGCTGCATTGTGAGGCAGGGGCCTGGCTGGTGGAGGTCGACCCGGACCGGCTGACCCAGGTGGTGACCAACCTCCTGTCCAACGCCCTGAAGTTTTCACCACCGGGCGGGACGGTGGACGTCCAGGTCAGGCATGTCGGGTCTGGCATCCGGGTTGAGGTCCGGGACCAGGGGCCGGGTATTCCGGATGAATTCCGCAGCCGCATTTTTCAGAAGTTTTCCCAGGCAGATTCATCCGACGCGCGGCAAAAAGGCGGCACCGGGCTGGGCTTGAACATCTCCCGGGCCATCGTGGAAAAGTTCGGCGGAACCATCGGCTTTGACACCCAGCCCGGCGCGGGAAGCACTTTTTTCTTCGAACTTCCCCTGTATGAAGATCCTGCCGCACTGAAGGGCGAACGTCTTCGCGGACTTCCTGAGCTGCCGCGTTCCCGCATTCTCGTTTGTGATGGCGACCGCGACGTCGCCCGCCTGATCAGCATGATGCTGGACAAGGCAGGGTTCGACTCCGACATCTCCCATGACGTGGAGCAGGCCTTTGCGCTTCTGGAGGCGGGCAGGTACGACGCCATCACGCTGGATCTGAAGCTGCCGGGGCAAAAGCGGGGCGACTTCATCAATGCGCTGCGTGACAATGAAAAAACCCGGGACCTGCCCGTGGTGGTGATCTCCGCGCTCGCAGGCGAGGGGCAGCTTCAGTTCAGCCACAAGCCGTCGGCCGTGATGGAGTGGCTGACCAAACCCATCGACGAAAACCGTCTCGTAGCCTCCATGCAGCGCGCGGTTGCCGAGCTCAGGGGAAGCAAGCCGCGCATCCTGCATGTGGAAGACGACCCGGACATCCAGCACATCACCTCGGCCATCGCCGGCGACCTGGCCACTTTCGAGTTTGCAAGCACCCTGGCCCAGGCCAGAGCGTGCCTGCAGGAAAAAACTTTTGACCTGGTGCTGCTCGACCTGACACTGGGGCATGAGTCAGGCTGGGACCTGGTTGAAATGATTGACGCCCTTCAACCGCGTCCGTCGCTGATTGTTTTCTCGGCCAGCGAGGTGTTGCCGCCCTCAGGGGTCAGACCCGACGCCATGCTGGTCAAGGCGTCCACATCCAACACCGATTTGCTCAACACCATCCAGCGCGTGCTCAAACTGTCGGCGACGCGCGAGGCGAGCTGAATCCCGGCATCCGGTTTCAGAATCCCGCCGCTTCCAGCTGACTGCGCGTGGGCAAACCCTCGCTGTCACCGAGCACCTGCACCGCGCAGGCACCCACCCAAACGGCGCGCTGCAGGGCCTGCAGGACGCTGCGACCCTCGAGCAAAGCGCTGATCAGTCCGGCGGCAAACCCGTCCCCGGCACCCACCGTGTCCACCACCCGGGCCACCGGAAAGGCGCTGACCCGTCCGCAGCCCCCCTCGCCATCAAAGTACGCGCCCTGCGCGCCAAGTTTGACCACCACGAGTTTCGCGCCAAGCCTGCGGTAAAAACGGGCAATGTTTTCAGGCGTGGACTCTCCCGTGAGCAGCCTGCCCTCTTCCAGTCCCGGCAGCACCCAGTCGGCGCGAGCGGCGAGTTCGTTGATCGACTGGCGCATGACCTCCGTGCTGCTCCAGAGCGAGGGCCTGAGGTTGGGATCGAAGGAGACCGACCTGCCGGCGTCCCGCATCAACGCCATGGTCTGGTGTGAGGCCAGCAGTGTCGACGGGGAAATCGCCGCAAACACGCCCGTCGCATGCAAATGGCCGGCTGACAGCAGCCACTCCTTGTCGATGTCCTGCACGCCCATGTGGCTCGCAGCAGAGCCCTTGCGGTGATACTCCACCGGCGGATCGCTGCCGTCCGTTGTCATGCCCTTGAACATGAAGCCGGTCTTTTGCTGCGCATCGCTGAACACCCTGGAGCAGTCAATGCCCTCGGCCATCATCCGGCCGCGCAAATACCGCCCCATGGAGTCGTCGCCGAGCCGGCTGGCCCAGCCCACCTTCAGGCCCAGCCGCGCCAGCCCAATGGCGACATTGGTCTCGGCACCGGCAGTGCGCTTGTGAAAGAGATCGGCCGACTCAATCAGGCCGGGCTTGTCGGCCACCAGCAAAAGCATGGCTTCGCCGTAAGTCACCACATCCAGTTTGTGTTTCATGACTCGATTCTGCCGGGTTCAATCCCGCTGTCTTCGGCCTCGTGGAGATGCGAAGCAACTCCAGTCAGCCCAAGTCCGCAGCCACCATGGAATGCCTGAGCCCATACGTTCCGGCAATGGCGCCCCCTGCAGCACCAGCACCTTCCAGGGCGGCGGGTGAAAGCACGCCTTCAGACAGCCCCAGGAGTGCCGGCGTGTCGTAGCCGTTAGCGACAAATATCCAGTCCGCCGCGCTGTCGGCATTGCCGCGTATGCGCTGCTCGGTTGTCGGAGCGATTTGCGGTGTTTCGGTGCAAAGCAGGTGCGCCCCGGTCACCCCGGGCTGTGCAGGCAGTTGTTGCACCAGGACTTGCAGGTAACTTCGCAGTGCCTCCTCCGAGCCGGGCGCCGGCGAGAGCCGAACCGTCAAGGCATGGGCCGCTACGGCACCACCCCGGCTTGCCAGCACGCGACACTGGCTGCGCACCATGTGGCGGTGGTGCGGCATCATTTTGCGCGACCATTCGCTGGGCGCGTTCAGACTGGCCTGGTACTGCGGCGACACCAGTGCATCGCCTGCATGCAGCTCATACAAAATGAAAAAACCCTCGCCGCCCGCCACGTCGGCCCAACGGGAAGCACGATGGAAACCCGGCAAGGCCAGGCGCTCCAGAAAGTGCTCGTGTGAGTGCCAATGCTCAAACTCCTCCCGCATCTCGGGCGCCATGTCCCACCACATCGCAAGTGCGGCCTCGCCCAGCATCAGGCCGCCGTTTCCGCACGCCCGGCCAGCAAGCCCCGAAAATGTTGCTCCATGCGCGCTGCATCGGCCTGGAGTCCGGTAAACAGCTCAAATGCGCCGACCGCCTGCCCCACCGCCATGGTGCCGCCGTCCACCGTGGCGCAGTTGGCGGCCCGCGCCGCTTTCAGCAGCTCGGTTTCAATAGGAAAGTAAACAATCTCTGAAACCCACATGGGTGGCCGTAACAGCGCCGCGGCTATGGGCAAACCTGGCAGCTTGTCCATGCCCGTGGGCGTGGCGTGGATCAGCCCGGTCGCGCCAGCCACCGCCCGGGCCATATCGGGCACGGCCACTGAACGGGGACCGTGCCGGCCATTGAGCGCAAGCGCGAGTGCCTCCGCGCGTGCCAGGTCGGTGTCCACGATACGCAGCTGCGTCGCACCCAGGCCCAGCACCGAATGGGCAATCGCCGACCCGGCGCCGCCCGCGCCCAGCAGCACCACGCAGCCCAGATCGGCATCGGGGAGCGCGCGGCGGAAACCCCAGGCCCATCCCGAGCCGTCGGTATTGTGGCCAATCAGGCGCCCATCGCGAAGGACCACCGTGTTCACAGCGCCCATGGCCTCGGCCCCAGGCGAGAGCTCATCGAGCAGCGGCAACACCGCCTGCTTGCAGGGGTAAGTGATGTTCAGGCCCGCAAAACCCATGATGCGCGCCGCGGCAAGCAGGGCGGGCAACTGTTGCACTGCACCCGGGGTCCGGTCCAGGTCGATCAACTGGTAATGCAGCCGCAGGCCCTGATGGCGCGCTTCCTCCTCCTGCATCGCAGGCGTCAAAGAGCGCTGGATGCCGGAGCCAATCAGGCCTACAAGAAGTTTGCCTGCGGCAGGATTCATCCGGTGTAGCCCGCGAGCCGCGGCAGCCACAGCACCAGGCCCGGCCAGAAGGTCACCAGCCCCAGCGCGCCGATCATGACGAGCAGATAGGGCCAGACCTCCGCCATCAGCTCGGAGAAGGAGACGTTGGCAATCTTCATCATCATGAACAGCAGCAGGCCGTAGGGCGGCGTGACCAGGCCGATCATGATGTTCAGCACCGCCATCACGCCGAAATGCACCGGGTCTATGCCCAGCGCCACCGCGGTGGGGAGCAGCACCGGCAGGATGATCAGGATGATGGTCGAGCCTTCGAGGAAGGCGCCCAGCACCAGCAGGATGGCGTTGACCAGCAGCAGGAAGACCATGGGCGTCATCTCCAGGCCCTTGAGCATGCCGCTCAGGTGCGTGGGAATGTTTTCCGAGGTGATGACGTAGTTGAAGACCAGCGCGCCAGCGATCAGCATACCGATGGAGATGCTCATCTTCGCACTGGACAGCAGCGAGTCATAAATGTCGCCCCAGCCCAGGCTGCGGTACAGGCCTGCGGAAATCAGCAGTGCGTAGGCCGCGGCCACACCCGCCGCCTCGGTGGGTGTGGTGATGCCGCTGTACAGGCAGCCAAGCAAAATCACCGGCAGCATCAGGGCGGGAAAGGCCTCCTTGGTGATGCGCGGCATGTCGCGCAGCGGCACCCTTTCTTCCACCGGGAAGCCGCGCCGCTTGGCCTGAAAGTAAATCAGCACCATCTGCACCACGCCCAGCAGCAGGCCGGGCAGCACCCCGCCTATGAACAGATAGCCGATGGACGTGCCCGACACCAGCGCGTACAGCACCATCGGTATCGAGGGCGGAAGAATGGGCCCAATCACCGAGGACACGGCGCTCAGTGCCGCGGCAAAGGGCGGCGTGTACTTGCCGCCGCGGGTCATCATCGCCTGCATGATCTTGCCCGAGCCGGCGGCGTCGGCCAGAGCCGAGCCCGACATGCTGGCGAAGACCACGCTTTGCAGCACGTTCACCTGCGCCAGGCCACCGGGGAAGCGGCCAACGATGGCATTGCAAAAACGCAGCAGCCTGTCCATGACGCTGCCGGTGCTCATGAAGGTGGCGGCCAGGATGAACAGCGGGATGGCCAGCAACAAAAAGCTGGAGTAGGTACCGTTGAGCAGTTGCTCGGCAGCGGCGCCGACGTCCATGCCTTTCATGTACAGGTAGAGCACGGAACCAGCGATCATGGCCACCCCGATGGGCGCGCCGAGCAGGCTCAGGGCAACAATGGCAACGATGGCCAGCGAAAACGGACTTGTGAAATTCATAGGGCAGACGCGGAGGACGGCATGTCGCTGCTGACCTTGTCAGGCCCGCGTATCAGCTGGCGCACCGCGCGCAGGATGACCGCCACAACAAAAACAATGTAGATGGAGTAGGTGATGTCCATGCGGACACCGAGGTAGGAGCTTTTCTCGACCTTCATGAAGGTGACGTAACTCCACGCGCCGGGCAGCGACATGCCAAACAGCACGATGATGGCCAAAGCGACCATGCCGGCGATCACGCGGCGCGTACGGTAGCTCCCACGCGAGCTGATCATGTCGATGCGGATCTCCTCATCATCCTTCAGCACGAAGGCGGCACCCCACAACACCAGCCACAGCCAGGCCGCGAGTGACAGCTCGGTGGTCCAGCCGACGGGTGCGTTGAACACATAACGCATCACGATCTGCACCAGGAAGGCAACAAAAATAATCGCCAGCAAGCCGGCTGCGACCGCTTCGGCGAAGCGGTGCAGCGGTTTGAGAATTCGATCGATCATCGTCCCCTTTCACTAGGCGCCAGGCGGCACGCCTATAAACACATGTCCATTCCAGTGCCACCGCGGAACCGGCTTTGCCGGGCCGCTGGTGGGCCTTGCAGGCCGCGTGCCTGCCAGAAGCAGGCACCGCTCGACCCGTCCAGATCGACGCAGGTCGATCTGGAGCCGCGGGTCTCGCCCCCCTTGAGAGGCGCCGCAGACATTTCGGGGGAGCCTACTTCATCGCGTTGATTTGCGCCAGCATGCCGGCCGGCCAGGTCTTGGCTTCATCGGAGGCCAGGTACACCTTCTGCGCGTAGTCGCGGAAGGCATTGATGTTGGGCACGTACACGTCGAGCCCACCCTTGCGGAAGCTGTCCGCCAGCTCGGTCTCGCGCTTCTGATGCTCGGCCGTGCTCCAGGCGATGGCTTTGTCGGCAGCGGCCTGGAACGCGCGCTGCTTCGCGGGCGACAGGCTGCTCCAGGTCTTCATGTTGACCGTCAGCAGGTCAAAGCCGACCAGATGGGAGGTCAGCACCAGCTGGCCCATCACTTCGTTGAACTTCATGTTCTGAACGTTGGGCAGCGGATTGTCCTGGCCGTCGATGGCGCCGCTTTGCAGGCCGGTGTAGGTTTCGGCATAGGCCATGGGCGTGGGGTTGGCGCCGAGGGAGCGGCCCAGCAGTTGCCAGGCGTCACCGGGTGGCATGCGCAGCTTGACGCCGGCCAGGTCGGCGGGTGTGGTGATCTTCTTCTTGCCCTTGAGGCCCACGTGGCGGGTACCGAAGAAGGTGGGGCCGAGAATCTTCACCTTCAACTGGTCTTCCACCATCTTTTTCATCTGCGCGCCCTGCTCGCTGGCGAAGAAGCTGTTCAGATGGTTGGCGTCGCGGAACAGGTAGGCGGAGGTCAGGATGGACCAGGCGGGGATCTGCTTGGAAATATCCTGGGGCGATATGTTGCCCATCTCGAGGTTGTCACGCTGCAGCGCCACCAGCTCCGTGCCCTGTCGGAACAGCGTGGAGTTCAGATGCATCTCGACCTTGAAATCGTTGGCGACCTCCTTGGCGAACTGGTTCATCATTTCCGCGCGGATGTCCTTGTCCGAGAACACAGCGGCAAAGCGTATGGTGGCGGGGGCCTGGGCCCAGACGGGCAGGATGGTACTGGCAGCAAGGGCGCCGCCTGCGCCCAGCAAGGTGCGGCGATCAATGGAATGGTTCATGGTTGTCTCCTGTGGTGGTGTGATGGGGGAACGGTGAAATCAAATTGCCGGCGTAGCCGCCAGGCGCTGTGCCAGGGCACGGATTGCCAGCTCGTAGCCGAAGGGGCCGAAGCCGCAGATGACGCCAGTGGCAGCCAGCGACACCAGCGATGTTTGGTACAGGGAATCGCGCCGGTGGATGTTGGTCACGTGAACTTCGGCAATCGGCTGGTCGAGCGTCTTGAGCGCGTCCAGCAGAGGAATGGAGCGGAACGACAGGCCCGCCGGGTTGATCACGACGGCGGCAGCACGCTCACGCGCCTCCTGCACCCAGTCCACCATCACCCCCTCGTGGTTGGTCTGGCGAAATTCGCACTGCAGCCCCAGTTCAGTGGCGACGCGGCGGCAAAGCTGCTCTACCTGCGCCAGTGTGGTGCTGCCGTAGAGGTGCGGCTCCCGAACGCCCAGCAGGTTCAGGTTGGGGCCATTCAGGACGTAAACGATGCCGCTCATTGGGCGCTGGCCAGACGGAGGCGTTTGCACATGGATATTTTTGTCTCCGGGGGTAAAGGACTGCGTATTTTTTGACCGCCACCGATTCTGTGACGGCTGTGGGAAAATGTTTCCAAACTGGAAACACATTTCATATCGCAAGATGAACACCGCACTTGACCGGGGCTTGTCCATTCTGGAACACCTCGCCGTCCATCCACAAGGCCTGCCGCTCTCCATGCTGGCTTCCGAGCTTGATATTCCGCTGAGCGCCTGTCACCGCCTGCTTGCCGACCTGCAGCATCGCGGCTACGTGCGCCAGGCGCACAAGCAAGGAGACTACGTGTTGACTACCAGGCTGGTGTCGCTGGGACTGGGCTTCCTCAGCAGCGCCGGCATTGTGAATGTGGCCGAACCGCTGCTGGAACGGCTCGCGCAAACTTCGGGCGAGCTGGTGCGTCTGTCCATCGTGGATGATGATCGCCTGACCTGGATCGCCAAGTCGCAAGGCATGCGCCAGACAGGTCTGCGTTACGACCCGGACATGGGCATGGATGCACGCCTGTCATGCACAGCCTCCGGTCATGCCTGGCTGATGACCCTGAGCGACGAACGCGCGCTGGAACTCGTTTCGCGTCAGGGCTTCGGTACGCCTGCGGAATTTGGACCCAAAGCTCCGACCACCCTCAAGGCATTGCTGGGCTATCTTCACGCCGCCCGTGTGCGGGGTTACGCCATGATCGATGAGGTTTTCGCGCCAGGAATGGCAGCCATGGCCGCGCCGGTTTTGCGCCGAAAGGAAGTGATCGGCGTGATCAGCATCGCGGGCCCCCGCTCGCGCCTGAGCGCAGAAAAAATGCATGAGCTCGCACCCGCACTGCTGGACTCGGCTGCGCAACTGGGACCGATCAGTAACGCGTCCACGCTGTTCGGCCGGCCTCCACTGGGCAAAGGCTGACCCGGGGGCTCTGCGTAGCGACCCCCACTGTGGCCAGGTATTCCCGGCAACCTTGGCACAGGCACACGGGTGCCTGTGCAGGGAACTGACTCACTCAGTTCTGATCGCGCAGTGTGCGGCCTTCTGCGTCGATGACGGTGACCCTCACCGGCAAAGCCTGGCGGACACTTTGTGTGACGGTGCAGAACTCCTCGAATTGCGCCAGCGCGCGGTCCAGGTGTTCGAGCGCGCTCGCCGCCACCCCGAGGGTGATGGTGGCGTGGATGCCGAGAATTCGCAGCCGGCCTTCCGGGTTGCGCCCTGTGTCCACGGTCACCTCGCACCGCAATGGCTCCGGTGCCTGTTTGAACTTGCGCAGGGCAAACAGCAGCGAATCGCTCAGGCAGTTGCCCACGGAGGCACCCAGCAACTGCGCAGGGGAAGGGCCCTCCCCCTTGCCCAGCGGGGCGGGTTCGTCGGCGATCAGGCCGGGAATGTTTTCGCCGAAACGGATCTCGAAACGGTAGTCGGTTTGCTGCTGGAGCGAAAGGGAAGTGATCGTCATGGTGCTGCCTTGATCAGTGCGGTTGATTGCTTACAGTGCATTGAGCGGGATCTTCAGGTAGGCCACGCCGTTGTCTTCCTTCGGCGGCAACTCGCCGGCGCGGATGTTCACCTGGACCGAGGGAAGGATCAAGGTGGGCATCTCCAGGGTGGCGTCGCGTTTGGTGCGCATGGCCACGAACTCGTCCTCGCTCACGCCGTCGTGCACGTGGATGTTCTTCGCCCGCTGCTCGGCCACCGTGGTCTCGAAAGCCACCGGACGGTCATTGGGCGGGTAATCGTGGCACATGAACAGCCGCGTTTCGGGCGGCAGGCTCAGGAGCTTGCGGGTGGAGGCGTACAGCGCGCGTGCATCGCCACCCGGAAAATCACAGCGTGCGGTGCCCACGTCGGGCATGAACAAGGTGTCGCCAACGAACACCGCGTCGCCAAAGCGGTAGGCCGCGCACGCCGGCGTGTGACCCGGCACGAACACGACCTCGCCAGCCAGCGCGCCCAACGGGATGACTTCACCCTCCTGGAACAGGTGGTCGAACTGCGATCCGTCCTGCTTGAAGCCTGGCTCGAGGTTGAAGACGCCCTTGAACACCTTTTGCACCCGGGTGATGTTGCCGCCGATACCAATCTTTCCACCCAGCTGGGCGCGCAGGTAAGGCGCTGCTGAAAGGTGGTCGGCGTGGGCATGGGTTTCCAGGATCCATTGCACCTTCAGATTGTTGGCGCGCACGTAGTCAATCACCTTGTCGGCCGAGGCGTGCTGCGTGCGGCCTGACTTCGGGTCGTAGTCGAGCACCGAGTCGATGATGGCGCAGTCGCTGCCGGGGCCGCCGTGGACCACATAGGTCACAGTCCAGGTGGCGGGGTCAAAAAGACCATGCACTTGGGGTTGAGCGGTTTTGGACTGAATGGATGTCATGAGAGGTCCTTTAAAATACGTTGTTGATAATATATTGACCAATAGATTGTTTGTCAATATATTAGCGTCATGCGCTGGATGGGTATTGCGCTACCTCAATGAACTACCTTTGGGAAACTTCGATGAAGAACGTCTTGATGGACCTGGAAGAAATGCACACGGCCGCGGGCCGCGCCTGCCGGCTGATGAAGGCACTGGCCAACCCTGACCGGCTGTTGATCCTGTGTCAGCTCTCGCAAGGGGAGCGCCGCGTGGGCGAGCTCGAGGCATTGCTCGGCATCATGCAACCGACCTTGTCGCAGCAGCTCACCGTGCTGCGGGACGAGGACCTGGTGAGCACCCGCCGCGAGGGCAAGAACATCCACTATGCGCTGTCCAGTCCCGAGGCGCTGGCCGTGATGCAGGTGCTGTATGAACAATTTTGTGTTGAAAAGGAGTAAACAATGACGATTGACTGGGCCAATTTCACGCCGTGGGCTTCACTGTCCGGCGGCATTCTGCTGGGCGTCGCCTCGGCCTTCTTCATCCTGGTCAACGGCCGGGTCCTGGGGATCAGCGGCATCCTGGGCGGTCTTTTGCCACCCAAGGCGGGCGACGCCGGCTGGCGTGTAGCCTTCCTGCTGGGCATGCTGGCCGCGCCGCTGGTGTACGGCCTGCTGGCGCCCGAAGGATTTGTGCAGGCACCGCGCATCGATGCAGGCTTCGCCACCATCGTCACCGCCGGCTTGCTGGTGGGCCTGGGCACGCGCTACGGCTCGGGTTGCACCAGCGGGCACGGGGTCTGCGGGCTCTCGCGCCTGTCACCCCGCTCGCTCGTTGCCACGCTTGCCTTCATGGGCGCGGGCTTCGCCATGGTCTTCGTGGTTCGCCACGTTCTGTAAGGAGTACACACATGCACCGCATCACCGAATTTTTTGTAGGCTTGCTGTTCGGCCTGGGCCTGCTGCTCTCCGGCATGACCGACCCGGGCAAGGTGCTCGGCTTCCTGGACTTGTTCGGCGCCTGGGATCCGTCCCTCGGCTTCGTCATGGGCGGCGCCATCGCCGTGGGTTTCTTCGCCTTTGCGCTGGCGCGCAAACGCACCACGAACTTTCTGGGCGGCGCTTTGCACTTGCCCAAGTCCAGCCAGATCGACAAGCGCCTGGTCATCGGCGGCCTGACCTTCGGCGCCGGCTGGGGCCTGGCGGGTTTCTGCCCCGGTCCGGGCATCGTTTCCATGGCGTCGGGGGAAATGAAGGCCGCGTTGTTCGTGGCAGCCATGATCGTCGGTATGGTGATCTTTGAGATCGCCGACCGCACCGGCCTGCGACAGCGCATGGGAGCCTGACATGGTGTCCTTTAACGCCGTTCCCCTGTCGGAAACAGTGTCGGTCGCGGGGCAGATCTCGCCGACCGACCTGCCTGGAATTGCGCGTGCCGGTTTCAAGTCTGTCATTTGCAACCGGCCGGACGGCGAGAGCCCAGGCCAGTTCCATTACCGCGACCTGGCGGCTGCAGCCAGCCAGGCGGGCTTGACATTGGCCTACCTGCCTGTGGTGACGGGGCGGGTCAGCCAGCAAGACGGTCAGGCGTTCGCCGAGTTGCTTCAGCGGTTACCCGCTCCCACGCTTGCCTACTGCCGCAGCGGTATGCGATCAGCGACGCTGTGGGCGCTGTCGCAGGCCGAGCGGCAGCCTTGGCCCGCGCTCGTGCAGCGGGCAGCTCAAGCCGGTTTCAATCTGAGCGGCGTGGCGCAGCCCACGCTGGCCCCTCACCCCTGACGCCCGCGGCCTGCGTACACCTGATCACATGAAACCATCGTTCAACTGGGGCCAGCGCCTGCCTTCATTGCCCGTTTTGCAGTGGGGCCGCGCTTACAACCGTGAGACGTTGCTCAGCGATGCTGTGGCTGCGCTCATCGTCACCATCATGTTGATTCCCCAGAGTCTGGCCTACGCCATGCTCGCGGGCTTGCCCCCCGAAGTGGGCCTGTACGCCAGCGTGGCGCCGCTGTTGCTCTATGCAGTGTTCGGTACCAGCCGTGTGCTGGCCGTGGGGCCGGTGGCAGTGGTCTCGCTCATGACGGCGGCGGCGATCGGTCAGCACGCCGTGGCTGGCACACCGCAGTATTGGGCGGTAGCCATCACACTGGCCTTTCTTTCGGGCCTGCTGTTGCTGGCCATGGGACTGCTGCGCCTGGGTTTCCTCGCCAACTTCCTCAGCCACCCCGTCATCTCTGGCTTCATCTCGGCATCGGGCATCCTGATCGCAGCCAGCCAGCTCAAGACGCTGATGGGGGTCAAGGCTGAAGGGCACAACTTTGTCGATCTGAGCCTGTCGCTGTTGTCGCAGCTCGGTCAGGTGCACCTTCTCACCCTGACCATCGGCGTGGTCACGGTTGCCTTCCTGTTCTGGGTGCGCAGTGGACTCAAGCCACTCCTGCAACGCCTCGGCATGGCGCCGCGCGCGGCCGACGTGGTGGCCAAGACCGGGCCGGTGGCGGCGATTGCCGTGACCACGCTGCTGACCTGGGGCCTGGACTGGCAGGCGCAGGGCGTGAAGATCGTGGGGGCGGTGCCCCAGGGCCTGCCGCCGTTCACGCTGCCTCTGTGGGATCTCGGCCTGTGGCAACAACTGCTGGTGCCGGCGCTGCTCATCAGCGTGGTCGGTTTCGTCGAGTCGGTGTCGGTGGGACAGACCCTGGCAGCCAAACGGCGCCAGCGCATCGAACCCGACCAGGAGCTGGTGGCCCTCGGCTCGAGCAATCTCTCGGCCGCATTCACGGGCGGCTTCCCGGTCACGGGTGGCTTTGCCCGCTCGGTGGTCAATTTCGACGCCGGCGCGCAGACACCGGCAGCCGGCGTGTTCACCGCCCTCGGCATCACGCTGGCCTCGCTGTTCCTCACCCCGGCGCTGTACTACCTGCCGCAGGCCACGCTGGCCGCCACCATCGTGGTGGCGGTCCTGTCGCTGGTGGACCTCAGCATTCTGCGCAAGACCTGGCATTACGCCAGATCCGACTTCATGGCGGTATTGGCCACACTGGTGGCCACGCTCACAGTGGGAGTGGAAACCGGGCTGGTCGTGGGCGTGGGCGTGTCGTTGGCGTTGTACCTCTACCGCACGAGCCGCCCTCACATGGCCGAGGTCGGGCTGGTCGCGGGGACCGAACACTTCCGCAATGTGCAGCGTCACGCCGTGGTGGTGAGTCCGCGGGTCCTGAGCCTGCGGGTTGACGAGAGCCTGTATTTCGCCAATTCACGGGCACTGGAAGACCGCATCAACAATGCCGTTGCCGACCGCGCCGCACTGGAACATGTGGTGCTGCAGTGCTCGGCCATCAACGACATTGATGCCAGCGCCCTGGAAAGCCTGGAAGCCATCGACCTGCGCTTGCGTGGAGCTGGCGTGCGGCTGCACCTGTCCGAGGTCAAAGGGCCAGTGATGGATCGCCTCAAAAGCACCGAATTCCTGCACGGCCTCAGCGGAAAAGTGTTCCTCACCCACTACCAGGCCATTCGCGACCTCTCTCCTGAAGTCACTTGACTTCGCTACGCGAAGTGAGCGTCAAGCAAGCCTTGCAGCAGCGAACGATGCGTGCCATGCCCGTCATTCGACAGTCACACTCTTTGCAAGGTTGCGGAGTGTGTGCGGCCACCTAACTTGCTGCGCAAGTGAGTGCCCTCCAAACCACGACGCGTGCATAAGCACGCTGACCGTCATTCGACGGTCACTGACTTCGCCAGGTTTCGCGGTTTGTGTGGCCACGTAACTTCGCTGCGCGAAGTAAGTGTCCCCCAAGCCGAAACCTTTCGGCTCCGCCGAGCGGCATTGCATGCCGCGTCCAAGTCAGTCACTCGACAGTGACTGACTTGGCGAGGTTTCTGGGCTTGTCAACATCGGTGCCGCGGGCGCAGGCTGTGTGATACGCCAGCAGCTGCAGTGGAACCACATGCAGCAGGGGGCTGAGCGCACCGTAGTTCTCCGGCATGCGGATGACGTGAATGCCTTCGGCGCTTTCTATTTTGGTGTCGGCATCGGCCAGCACGTACAACACGCCGCCGCGTGCGCGGACCTCCTGCAGGTTGCTCTTGAGCTTTTCCAGCAGGCTGTCGTTGGGCGCCACGGTCACCACCGGCATCGCACTCGTCACCAGCGCCAGCGGGCCGTGCTTGAGCTCTCCGGCCGGGTAGGCCTCGGCGTGGATGTAGCTGATCTCCTTGAGCTTGAGGGCGCCTTCCATCGCGATCGGGTAGTGCATGCCACGTCCGAGGAACAGTGCGTTTTCCATTTTTGCAAAGTCTTCCGACCAGCTGATGAGCTGGGGCTCCAGCGCCAGCACGCCGCGCAGGGCCGCTGGCAAATGGCGCATGGCCTTGATGTGCGCCGCTTCGTCTTCGTCGCTCAAGCGTCCTTTGCTCTGGGCCAGCGCCAAGGTCAACAAAAACAGGCCCGCAAGCTGCGTGGTGAAGGCCTTGGTGGACGCCACGCCGATCTCGACACCCGCGCGGGTGATGTAGGCCAGCTCGCACTCGCGCACCATGGCCGAGGTGGAGACATTGCAAATGGTCAGGGTGTGCTTCATGCCCAGCGACTGTGCGTGGCGCAGCGCCGCAAGCGTGTCTGCGGTTTCGCCACTCTGGGTGATGGTGACAATCAGCGTCTTCGGGTTGGGTACCGATGTACGGTAGCGGTATTCGCTGGCCACCTCGACCTGGGTCGGGATGCCGGCAATACCCTCCAGCCAGTATTTGGCGGTGCAGCCGCTGTAATAGCTGGTGCCGCAGGCCAGGATCAGGACCGAGTCAATGTCCTTGAAAACGCGGTGCGCCTTGTCGCCAAACAGCTCGGGAACAATGCCTTCCACGCCTTCGAGCGTGTCGGCAATCGCACGCGGCTGCTCGAAGATCTCTTTTTGCATGTAGTGGCGGTAAGGGCCCAGCTCTGCCGCGCCACTGTGGGCCTGCACGGTCTTGACCTCACGCTCGACCCGCTTGTGGTCGCGGTCAATCACCCAGTACTTGCCCAGCTGGATGTCCACCAGGTCGCCCTCCTCGAGGTACAGGATCTGGTCGGTCACGCCGGCCAGGGCCATGGCATCGCTGGCCAGAAAAACTTCGCCGCCCTGCTTGCCCACACCCAGGATCAGTGGCGAGCCGGCACGTGCGCCCACCACCCGGTGCGGCTCGTCCTTGCAGAACGCCGCAATGGCGTAGGCGCCATGCAACTGCTTTGTGGTCGCCTTCAGGGCCTCAAAAATATCGCCGTCGTACAGGCTGTCCATCAGATGCACGATGACCTCGGTATCGGTCTGGCTGGTAAACACATAGCCCTTGGCCTGCAATGCGCTGCGCAACTCGTCGTGGTTTTCAATGATGCCGTTGTGCACCAACGCCACCTTGCCGGGTTTTTGTGCCGCAGCTCCCGTGCCGTGGCTGAAATGAGGGTGGGCGTTGTGCACGGCAGGCGCGCCGTGTGTTGCCCAGCGTGTGTGGGCAATGCCGGTGCCGCTTTCCAGTTTGTCGCTGCTGACCTGTTCCATCAGTTCTGCCACACGGGAGGTGCTGCGTGCCCGCTTGAGACCGCCGTCGTAGATAGCGACCCCGCAAGAGTCGTAGCCCCGGTACTCCAGCCTTTGCAGGCCCTGCACCAGGATGGGAACAATATTTCGCGTGGAAACTGACGCAACAATGCCGCACATAAGAGTTACTCCTGAAAAGATAGGCAGATGCTACTTATTCAAGACTTTCTTATGTGATCATATTTTTCAATTATTTGGAATAAAATTGCACACCTCAACAATTTTGGAATAATATTTCAAAATCACATGTAAATTGCAATGAATGACTGATTTAAAACTGGACACTACCGACATCCAATTGCTCAATGCTTTGCAGGACAACGCCTCGCAGACCAACCAGGCACTGGCGGAGCGGGTGAACCTCTCAGCCCCCACCTGCCTGCGGCGTATCAAACGCCTGCGCGACAGCGGCTTGATCGAACGCGAAATCGTCGTGCTCAATGCAGACAAGATGGCTGCTGCCATGGGGCACGGCCTGACAGCACTGGTTGAGATCACGCTCGACCAACAGGGCACTGAGCAGCAGTTGGCGTTTGAGTCCAAAGCCGTGAAAGAAAGCGCCGTGCAGCAGTGCTACCGCGTCTCGCCCGGGCCGGACTTTGTGCTGGTTGTGCATGTGCGTGACATGCCGGCCTACCTGGCACTGGCGCAGCGCCTGTTTACCAGCGATGCCAACGTACGCAACGTGAAGGCGTTTTTCAGCGTCAAGCGCGCAAAGTTTGAACCAAAACTGCCTCTGGCCCTTTAAGCGTCAGCCTGTTTAGCTATAAAAATAATAGCGACGGCGAAAGACCGCAGTCAGGCCGCTGGCAGTGTGGCCTGTAGCACGCGGAAGAAATTCGCCGAGGCCACCTTCTCAATATCAGCAGCGCTGAGTTTTTCCGCTTCCAGCTTCTGGATCACCTCGCGCACCTGGCCATAGCTGTTGACCGACCAGTTGTCGCCAACACCTGCCAGATCGGTGCCCAGGCCCACATGGTCGGCTCCCAGGAGCCGCACGAGTTTGGCGATCTCGCGGGCATACCCGGCAACGTCGTTTTTCTCGGCGCTCCAGAGCGCGTCGCCCCGGCTCAGACCAAAACCCCACAAGCCCACCACTCCGCCTTTGGCTGCGAGCTTGCGCCCCTGCGCGAGGCTCAGACGCCGCTTGAGGTAGCCATACACATCGCGGTGGCCACCCCCATCGCCCTGCACCCAGCCATGCGACCAGATCATGGGCTTGCGCGCCACATCGAGGGCCTGGTCCAGGGACTGCGCACTGCTGTGTGCCAGATCCACCAGCACGCCCTGTTGCTCGCAGGCAGTGATGAGCGATTTGCCAAACGCCGTCAACCCACCCAGATCGGGTGATTCGGTCTGAAAATCCCCCACAGGATTGCGGATGTAGTGAACCAGCTGCAGATGGCGCAAGCCCCTTTGGCTTGCGCTGGCCAGGTCGTCCAGCTTGCCTTCCAGAAAATCTGCGCCTTCACTTGCGAACAGCAGACCGGGCTCGGCGGCGCTGGTCTTGTTGAGGTCGGCCACCGTGCGAACCACGGGCAGGCGGGTCTGCGCAGCGTAGGCCTGCATGTCACCCAGCATCTTGTCGAAATAGGCCTTGAGTTCACCGGCTTTGGGCGTGGAGCGCTGGTAAATGCCATTGTTGTTGGAGCCAAGCCACAGCGCGTCAGCCACCAGCTTCCAGGCGACGAGTCTGGTGCCGCTGGCGCGCATATCGGTGGATAAATCGGAGGGCGTGCGTTGACGTCCGTACAAGCCGAGGTGGGAATGCATGTCGGCGATGGGTGGCGTCTGCTGCGCCCAGGCTGCGGGGCTCAGGCCCATCAGCGCGCCGGCAGAACCCGCAGCACATTGCAGCCAGCGCCGGCGCTGAAGAAGAAATCCACCTGAACCAGACATGCATGCCTCCTTGTGTGTTTTGAATGTTGGGCTACTTATTCTTGACCGGCCGGGACCAACCGGCAAGACTGACCTGTTTGCCGCGCGCCACAGACAGCGTCCCCGGTGCCGTGCTTTTGGTGATGGTGGAGCCCCCGCCCACCGTGCCGCCCGCACCTATGGTGACGGGAGCGACCAGCACGCAGTTGCTGCCGATGTGGACGTCTGCCTCGATCACGGTGCGGTGCTTGTTGGCGCCATCGTAGTTGGCGGTGATGCTGCCGGCACCATAGTTGACACGCTCGCCCACCACAGCATCGCCAAGGTAGGCCAGGTGGTTGGCCTTGGCGCCTCGGGCCAGGGTCGAATTTTTAACTTCGACAAAATTGCCGATATGCACTTCCGGGCCCAGTTGCGCGCCGGGGCGCAGTCTGGCAAACGGACCGACCAGTGCACCCTCGCCCACCTGCACACCCAGCTTTTCGCCATCAATATGGGTGAAGGGATGAATCACCGCGCCGGCCGCGATGCTGGCATTGGCAATCATGCAGTTGGCGCCTATGCGCACCTCATCGCCCAGCGTGACCGATCCCTCAAAAACACAGTTGACATCGATCTCCACGTCCTGGCCGCAGACCAGGGTGCCACGCACATCAAAGCGCGCAGGGTCGCTGATGCGCACGCCCTGCTCCATCAGCCCCGCAGCCAGACGCAACTGGTAGGCGCGCTCGAGTTCCGCCAGTTGCACCGGGCTGTTGACGCCATCGACCTGAACCTTGTCCATGATGCGCGTCGCCACGACTTCTGCCCCATCCAGCACGGCCAGCTTGACGATGTCGGTCAGGTAGTACTCGCCCTGGCTGTTGTCGTTGGACAAGCGAGACAGCCAGTTTTTCAGACGTGCATTGGGGACAGCCATCACCCCGGTATAGATCTCGCGAATCTCGCGTTGCTGCTCTGTCGCATCCTTGTGCTCCACAATGCTGTGCACCGCGCCCCCCTGCCGCACGATGCGTCCATAACCTGTCGGGTCAGGCATGTCGACGGTCAGCAGCGCCAGCCGCTTGCCATCGCAGTCGGCCAGCAAACCGCGCAGGGTGGCAGCCTCGATCAGGGGGACGTCGCCATTGAGCACCAGCGTGACACCCTCCTCAGGAAGGCAGGGCACAGCCTGCTGCACCGCATGGCCGGTGCCAAGCTGCGGCTCCTGGCGCACAAAGTTCAGCGGCAGCAGTGCCGTGGCGCCGGGCGTGGCACGCGGCATCACGGATGCCTCCACCTGATCGGCCCCGTGGCCGGTGACCACCACCGCCTGGCGCGGCGACAACTGCACGACGCAGTCAACTACATGCTGCAGCAAAGCACGACCGCCCAATCGGTGTAACACTTTGGGCAGCCTGCTTTTCATGCGGGTGCCTTTCCCCGCTGCCATGATGACCACATCAACCGGAGTTGCCATGAGATTTCCTGTTGTATTTAAAGTGAGAGTCGAACAGCTCAGCCGGATTATCAGCCTGCTGGCGGTGGCCTGCCTGCTTGCCGCCTGCAGCGTGATGAAATTGGCCTATAACCAGGTGGACGAGCTGGCTTATTGGCAGCTTGACAGCTACTTTGATTTTTCGGAGGTTCAGGCGCCACGTGTGCGCGAAGAACTGACCCGTGTGCACCAGTGGCACCGCCGCACTCAACTCCCCATTTACCAGGAGATGCTTCAGAAATGGCAGGCAACACTGACCGGCGATATGGACGAATCCCAGGCCTGCCGCATGTACGAAGAAGCACGTGCTCATCTGCTGACCATTTCGGCCCGCAGCGAAGCCGCAGGGGTCAGCCTGGTCGGCACGCTCGCCACCGAGCAACTTGACCACCTCAAAAGAAAATTTTCCAGGCTCAATCGTGAGTACCGCAATGATTTTCTGGAAGGAAGCCCACAAGACCTGCTGGACAAACGTGTGAAGAAAGCGGCCAGCCGGGCCGAAATGCTCTACGGGACTCTGGAAGAAAAGCAGCAGACTATTCTGCGCAGCCGCCTCGGACAGTCTGTATTCAACCCCGCCATTTCATTGGCAGAGTATCAACGCCGGCAGCAGGACGCCCTGGTGACGCTTGTTCCGCTCGTCAACAACCAGGCCAGCCCTGAGCAGGCCCGCCAATCGATTCGGGGCTATTTTGAAAGGTCCATCAACTCTCCTGATCCTGCCTATAGAAGCTACCAGCTAAAACTGATACGCGACAACTGCAGGACCTTCGCCGAGCTTCACAACAGCACCACCGCGACGCAGCGCGTAAAAGCAGTTCAAACTCTGGCGACCTATCAACAGGATTTTCGTTTGCTCGTAGCGCAACGCCCCTGATAAAGGGCCGGCCAATGACCAGCGGGACAGGCGCGCCTCCTGTTGCTACTCGCCCCTGGCTTTCGAACGGGACAGACCTTCTTTCTCCGCGCGCTTGAGTTCTTCGGCTTCCTCCTTGCTCGCCGGACGGGCAGCCCGGGCATCAGCGGCAACATCGGCGTCTTCAAGGTAGGACGCTATATTTTTCTGGTAGTCGCGGGTGCCCTCATAGCTGCCCTCGCCCATGGTCTGGTTCGACTTTCCGGCAGAGTTCGCCTGAGCTGCGGGCTGACTTGATTTTTTCTCATTCATGTTCGTTTCCTTCAAAGTTGGGAGAGCTTTGGTGGGCCAGGGCGACGGCTCAGGCGGGTCTGGCGTAGGCATGCTCACTTCCCGGACGCGGCGTTTTGCGGGGCTGGAACTCGCTCCATCCGCTGCTTTGCTGTTGTTGCCGATTGGCAGGCCGCAGGGGTTGCTGTTGCAGGCGGCCAGGCTGAAAGGGGGTTTTGCTGTTGCTGTCCATGTGAATTCCTGTGGTTCAAGCACGTCAATGACGCGATGAATCCAGAATAAGAACCCTCATCGGCCCCCCGGGTCAGAGAGCGCAACGCCACCGTGTCAGCCAGGACCTACACGCGGTCCCGGCTCCTAGAGCAAGGGCACCTTGCGCATCGGAATCTCGTGGTAATCCGCGATACGGTGCAAGGCCTTGGGATTGAGCAAGCAAAGTCTGCCCTCCCTGAACTGATGCAGACCCAGTTGCTGCAAGCGTTTCATGGTTTTGTTGGTATGCACCAGTGACAGCCCCAGCGCATCTGCAATGTGCTGCTGGGTGACCGGAAACTCCATGGCGCCGCCCTGCGTCAGGCCCAGCCGCTCGGCGCGGCGGTACAGGTGAATCAGCAACATGGCCACCCGCTCAGTGGCATTGCGGCGCCCGTTGGTCAACAGGTTCTCGTCCACCATGCCTTCCTCACGCGCGGCCAGCCAGGTCACGTCATAACCCAGGCTGGGAAACTGGCGAAACAAATTCCACAGGCCGTCACGCGGAAACACGCACAGTGAAACATCGGTGAGGGCTTCCACGCCGTGTGTGGCGCCGTCGGCAAACTCCTGCTGCAAGCCGATGAGATCGCCCGGCATGAGGAAATTGAGAATCTGGCGCCGTCCGTCACGCAGCGTCTTGTAGCGAAAAGCCCATCCCGCATACAGCGTAAACAGCTTGCCGTTCGCGTTTTGCTCCGAAATGATGGATCCCCCGGCGGGGATCCAGGTCGTAGCACTTCGGAAGTCCTGGATGAAAGCCAGCGCTTCAGCGGTGATCGGCTGGAACGCCTCCAGATTGCGCAAACGGCAGTCTGCGCACTGCCGGGGGCACAGGGCTGAGCTGTTGTAGGTGGTCGTGGGCACGCCAGATTTTGTCACGGGAAAGCTATGTCTTTTGACATTGTGAGGCCGCTGCATGCTGGCTACATTCATTGCCACACCCCCCAGGAGAAAAATTTGCAGTTGCACGAAGTGCTATACGTGAGTACGCTCGCGCCCGAATCGCCGCTCAGCACTGTTTCCAGAATCGCAGCGCGCGCCCGCATAGCCAACCCGGTGGCCGGTATCACCGGCCTTCTGGTGTTTGACGGGCGGCGTTTTTGCCAGCTCATTGAAGGGCCACGCGACGCGGTATTGGCACTGACCCAGAAAATCCGGCACGACAGTCGCCATACCCGGATGGCCATCCTGTACCAGGGGCCAGTGGCGGAGCGGCGTTTCCACAGCTTCAGGCTGGGCTACGCGGCCGTAGAT
Source organism: Polaromonas sp. (assembly GCA_021731285.1). Taxonomy (GTDB): domain Bacteria; phylum Pseudomonadota; class Gammaproteobacteria; order Burkholderiales; family Burkholderiaceae_C; genus Polaromonas. The sequence continues at coordinate 47,390 of JAKFXR010000049.1, forward strand.
GACGAAGAAGTACTGGCCCGCCTTGAGAGCCTCCCGGAGCAAAAGGTGATGGACCAGTTCCTGGCCCTGGTGCCCTCGCTGGACCTTCAACTCTGAAGTTTCACCGAAAAATGGTGAGGTGAAGTCCGCGCTGCCCGCGGCCAGGTGTCAGGCTTGCAGTGCGGCCCACATTTCCTTGTCGCGCTCGGCTGTCCAGATACGCGGCGAGCCATTTTTTCGACCTGCGAGGGGCCCCGCTTGCGGGGATCGAAGCGAAAAATGGTGAGGTGAAATCCGCGCTGCCCGCGGCCAGGTGTCAGGCTTGCAGCGCGGCCCACATTTCCTTGTCACGCTCGGCCGTCCAGATACGCGGATTCTTGATGCCACTGGCCTCGTCGTATGCACGGCTCACGTCAAACGGCAGGCAGTGCTCGTAAATAAACACCTGACCAAAAATCGGGTCCATGCTTTTGCGGGTATGCAGCATGGCGCTTTTGAGGTCCATCTTCGCGGCGGCGGCTTCCTTGCCGCAACGGTAGAGGGTTTCAACCCAGCGCTTGGTGTAGTCGATGGCCTTGTTCACCTCGGCCGCGCCTTTCATCGCCTCACCACGCCCGGGGACGATGGCTTCAGCCTTCAACGCGCGCAGGGCTTCCAGCGTCGCAGGCCACTCCTCAAGCTGGGCATCACCGGTGTAGACACCGGCCTGGTACTCCACCAGGTCGCCCGAGAACAGCACTTTTTCTTCTTCCACCCAGGCAATGGTGTCGCCCCGGGTGTGGCCCGGACCCGGGTGCCAGACCTGCACCTGAACACCACCGAGGTCGAGAACCAGCTTGCCGGGCACCTCGCCCCGGGCCGGATCGCCGCCCGCAATCACCAGTGTCGGCCAGGTCAGCCCCGGAACGCTTTCAGCGTTGCGGAACAGGCGGGGGAAACGCTCCATCTCGCTTTGCATGTCCTGCGCGCCACGTTCGACGATCAGCTCATACGTGCCCTGACTGGCAATCACTTCTGTCGCGCCCTCGGCCAGGTAGGCGCTGGCGCCCAGCACGCGCACCGCGTGGTAATGGGTCAGCAGCACGTACTTGATGGGTTTGTCGCTGACGCTGCGAATGCGGGTGATCAGGTCCCGGGCCATGGCCGGCGTGGCAGTGGCGTCACTGACCATGATGAATTTGTCGCCAATGATGACGCCGGAGTTGGGGTCGCCTTCAGCGGTGTAAGCCCAGCAATGCGCACTGAGCTGCTCAAAGGTAATCTTCTTGTCGGTCAGGTCAGACTGGGAGGCGAAAGCTTTGGACATGGTGTCTCCGTTGGATGGGCCTGATTTTACTATGCGTAATTTATTACGAATAGTAAAACCGCCCCCGGCATCAGGCCAGTCCGCCTTCCAGCATCGCAATCACCTCCTCGGCAAACGCGCGGTAGCTCATGCGGCCGTCCGGCCGCATCCAGGTGAAGGTCCAGTTGATCATGCCAAACAGCATCATGGTCACAGCGGTCTGGTTGGTCGCCGTGATGCGCTGCGGATAGGCGCGCCTGAGAAAGCGCGTCATGGCCGACACCACGTCGCGCTGGCGGTCCAGGATCAGCTCGCGCTGAGCGTCACCCAGAAACTTGGTGTCACCCAGCAGCGCACTGTGGCGTGTGGCCGAGCTTTCGTACTCTTCCAGAAAGTTGCGGATCAACTCGTGCAGTGCGCCGCGGTCATCCAGATTTTTCCGCTGGGCGCTGGCTTCGGTCTGGCCGATGGTGGCCAGCAGGCGCTGGGTATAGCGGTCCAGCAGGTCAAACAGGATGGCTTCCTTGCTGCTGTAGTAGTGGTAGAGCCTGGCCTTGGATGTGCCACAGGCGGTCGCAATGTCATTCATGCTGGCCGCCACATAGCTGCGCTGCGCAAAACACTGGGCAGCAACATCGAGAATGGCTTCGCGCTGAAGCTCATGGGTCGCGGACTTGGGACGGGCCATGCGCTATTGTGCGGTACCACCGGGCACAGCTAAAGTCAGGGCATGGCCGCTGACCCCTCCTTCACCAACTATTGCTGCGAGCTGTTGGGCAGCGTCGGGCCGTGTACCGCCCGGCGCATGTTTGGCGGCGCCGGCATCAGCACCGGAGGCCTGACCATCGCATTGCTGGCCGACCTGGGCCAGGGAGAAAAACTCTGGCTCAAGGCCAGCGAAGCAACCCGCCACCTCTTTGAGGCGGCAGGTTGCGAGCCTTTCGTTTATGAAGCCAGAGGCAAGCCGGTCAGAATGAACTACTACAGCGCGCCCGAAAACGCGATGGAGTCACCTCAACTGATGGCGCACTGGGCCCGGCTGTCGCTGGACTGCGCGCTGAAGGCACGCGCCGCCAGGCCGGTGCGCGCCCGGCCAGCGATCAAACCAGCCAGGGGTCGCGGCAAAATCGCCAACCCCGCTTCAAGCGCAGCGCCAGCCAGGCCCAGCACCAGCCGGCCTGACGCACCGGCAGCCATGCCAAAAGCCAGCCGCAAATCGCGCAGCGGCTGAACCACGCCGCCCGCCGCGAAAACCCGTCGGGGCGCACTCGCCACGGTCTGGACTGCCGCCACCGGCAGCGGATCCCAGCTGAAATAAGCCGCGGCGCCTGCGGGTGGCCCCCAGGACTCCATCACCAGCACCTGACCCGGCGCCAACTGCAGTTTGTCGCCCGCGCCCAGAAAGTGATCGCCACCCCGAACGCTCTCGTCGCGACTGGCGTTTTCGAAAGTCACCCAGACCATGCCGTGGGCAATACGCAACTCGCCGGGCTCACTCGGCCTCAGGGTCAAGGCACGGCCTTCACCCAGTTTCCAGCAGCCGGCCACGGCATCAGCGCCGACCCGGGAGGGCAGAGAGTGTGAGTGAAAGGTGTGCATGGTGTTCTCCTCAGAAGGCCGTTTTGGTTCATGGATGATTGCCGCAAGGCGCTTGGCAGTCCAATGATTTCGAGCTAAGCTATTCATTCCATAAACGCATTAATCAGCAGTTTTAGCCATGTTGCATTCCCAAACCCATTTGCGCTCCCGTCCCATTTCCGCAGGCCAGTTGCGGGCCTTCGAAGCCGTCGCCCGGCACCTCAATTTCCGGGCCGCGTCGGAAGAGCTGGCGCTGACCCAGTCGGCGGTGAGCCGGCAGATCCAGACGCTGGAAGACGAGGTCGGGCTCAGCCTGTTTCACCGCCACACCCGCTCTGTGGAACTCACCGGAGCGGGCGGAGTGCTGTTGCGGGCGGTGTCTCCATCCCTGGAGCGGATAGACGGTGCCGTGAGGCAGGTGCGCCAAAGCGCAGGCCGCAAAAGTGTCTCGCTCACCACCTTTGCCTCGTTTGCCTCCATGTGGCTCATCCCCCGCATGGAAGCCTTTCAGCGCGACAACCCCGATATGGACATTCGCATTGATGCGTCGGACGTCGCCATCGACCTGGACACCTCGGACCTGGACCTGGCGTTGCGCTACGGGCCTGCCGCCACCATGCCATCCGGCGCGGTACGGCTTTTTGGCGAACAACTGACCCCGGTCGCCAGCCCCTGGCTGCTCAAAAGCGGACCGCGCCTGAAAAAACCGGAGGACCTGGCGCACTTTGCCCTGATTGAAGCCGGCGACTCCCACGCCACCCACATGGAGTGGCTGACCTGGCGGCGCTGGCTGGCAGTGCACGGCACACCCAAGCTTGAGGGCAAGCGCTGGCTGTATTTCAACTACGCCTACCAGATGGTGCAAGCCGCGCTGACCGGTCAGGGCATTGTGCTGGCCCGCCTGCCCCTGATCGCCGAAAGCCTGGCCTCAGGCGACCTGATAGAGCCCCTGCCGCAATTGCGGCTGGACTCGCCGATGGCTTATTGGCTGGTCATCGGCACACGCAGCGCAGCCCGCCCCGAAGTCAAGGCCTTTTGCGACTGGCTGATGGTGCAGGGTGCGCTGACCCGCGAGGCGATTGGCGATGTGCCGGATCCGGATACGGTGGATGATATTGATTGATCTTCAGGATCACGCCGCGGCGGTGGTCCGCCCTGGCCGCCAGGGCTTAACTCCCCACTCCCACCCCTAGCCCCTCTCTCGCCCCGCTGGGCGAGAGAGGGGGACTTCATTTGGCCGCGTGTGATGCTCGCGCGTGCAAACATGACTGTCCCGTGGTTCGACGATGACGCGCATCCGATCCCGCTCCCGCTCCTCCACCCCCCCTTCTGTATGCGCCGAGGAGCGCAGGGCCAGACGGATCAGGGCTGACACTTGTCTGAGCCGAAGGCGAGTTTGTGTCAGACCCCGGCTGGACCGAGCACCGCAGGTTGCCCCCGTAGCGTCAGCGAAGGGGGACGCAGACAGCAGGGTCGCCTTTTCTTTTGCTTACTTTTCTTTTGGCGACGCAAAAGAAAAGTGAGTTGCCGCCGGGCAACCCCCGGCTTGTTGGCGAACCACTAACGCACGAAGCTCACGAACATGGATCCCGGATCAAGCCCGGGATGACAAGCCAGACCTCAAACCGGCCAAACCACCCCTTTGTCATTCAGGATGGCATCCAGCGGCACATCATGCGGCTCGGCCGCCAGGTCAGGCAGCCAGCCATGGCTGTAACCCAGCCCCACGGTCAACGGCCGCGGTGTCAAGGCGGCCAGCGTGCGGTCATAAAAGCCGCCACCGTAGCCAAGCCGGAATCCCCCCGGCCCATAACCGACGCAGGGAACAAACAGCAGGGTGGGCACCACCAGTTCGGTGTCCTTGGGTTTGGGGATGCCGTAGGCGTCTTCTTCCATGGGGCAGCCGGGGTACCAGGCGTGAAAGGTCAGCGTCTTGTGCGCCTTGTTGACCACCGGCAGCCCGATGCGGCGCGGTGAGCGGCTGGCAATGCCTTCGCCTGCCGTCTGCGTGGCCCCGTCGGGCACCACCGGCGTTTCGGGTTCGAACAACTCACCAAGAATGGCATCCTCCTGCCAGCGGTACAGCGCGGGCAAGGGATCAAACTCGCCCTTGATCGGCCAATACGCGCCAATCACCAGGTCTTCGCGCCCTACCAGCCAGATCCGCATCACGCGCTGGAGCAGGTCGGCGCGCTCCAGTCGGTCGGGCATGTTCAGGCGTTCTTCAATGAGGCTTTTGCGTGCGCTTAATTTGTCCATAATGTCCTGATGCTATCGAACTTTATTCAATCGGCCGTATTTGCCGGCCTCTCGTGTTGTGTGGCGCTGTCCGGCGCATGGGCTCAAACAGGCGGTTCGCGCGGTGACGATGTGCTGCTGGAAATGGGCCAGGCCTTCAAACGCAACGACAAATCCAGACTGACGCAACTGTTGCCGCAAGCCCGGGGACACGTGCTCGAGCCGTGGGCCGCCTACTGGGAGCTCAAGGCACGCCTGGACGAGGCAAGCTCGTCGGAAGTGCAGGACTTTCTGGGCCGTTTTGCAGGCAGCTACCAGGAAGACCGTTTGCGCAACGACTGGCTGCTGCTGCTGGGCCAGCGCCGTGACTGGAGCGGGTTTGCCGCCGAATACCCCAGGTTCCGCATGGGCGACGACAGGGACGTGCGCTGCTATGCGCTGCTGGTCGAGCATCTGAAAAATCCCGGCGCCGATGCGCGCCTGGCCGAAGAAGTCCGCAAGATCTGGCTGTCCCAGCGCGAGGCCAGCGACGCATGCAGCGCTGCAGCCTCCCGGCTCATAGGCGGCAAAGGCCTGCCAACCCACGACGCGTGGATCAAGGCCAGGTTGGCTACTGAGGCCAATCGCCCCCGCGCTGCGCGCGAGGCGGTCGAGATCGTCGCGCCCGAAGCCCTGCCGCTGCTTGCAGAACTCAACAGCAGCCCTGTGAGGTTTCTCAGCAGCAAGATGCTTGCGATCAGGGACGTGCGCAGGGAGATTGTGGTGCTCGCGCTGGTCAAGCTGGCGAGTACCGATGCCGAGGGCGCGGCACGTTTTGTCGAGGACAAGTGGGGCATGCAGCTCACCGGCGAAGAGCGCAACTGGGTGTGGGGCGCGATCGGCAGGCAGGCGGCCAGTCGCCTGAGCAGCGACGCGCTGGGCTACTTTGCCAGAACCACCAGGGATGCTGACCTCAGCGACGACATGCTCGCGTGGAAAGTGCGCGCAGCGCTGCGCGCCGGCCGCGAGCCGCGCTGGCCCATGGTGCTGTCCGCCGTCAACGCCATGAGTGAAGAGGCCCGCAAGGACCCGACCTGGACTTACTGGAAAGCCCGGGCCCTGCTCAGCAATGCGCCCGCCGCCACTGCCAGCGGGCCGGTCGCGCCGCAACGCGCAGAAGCGCTGGCGCTGCTGCAATCGATTGCGTCTGTGCGCGGTTTCTACGAGCAACTGGCACTGGAAGACCTGGGCCAGAAAATCACCGTGCCCGCGCGGCCTGCGGCATTGAGCCCCGAAGAAAAAGAAGCAGCGCGGCTCAACCCCGGCCTGAACCGCGCCGCCTATGCCATCGCCATCGGCCTGCGCCCGGAAGGTACGCGCGAGTGGAACTACAGCACCAACCTGCACCAGCGCGGCGGCATGAGCGACCGTGAACTGCTGGCTGCTGCGCAGTTTGCCTGCGACCGCTCGCTCTGGGACCGCTGCATCAACACCAGCGAGCGCACCAAAGTCGAGATCGACTTCGAGCAGCGCTTTCCCATGCCCTTTCGGGAGGCGGTGACCCAGCGCAGCCAGAGCATAGGGCTGGACCCGGCCTATGTGTACGGACTCATCCGCCAGGAGTCGCGCTTCATCATGGACGCCCGCTCCGGCGTGGGTGCCTCGGGCCTGATGCAGGTGATGCCGGCCACCGCACGCGAAACCGCGCGCTATATCGGCCTGACGGGGTTCACTGCCAACCAGATCAACGACCGCGACACCAACATCCAGATCGGCACGGCCTACCTCAAGCGTGCCCTGGACGACTTCGGTGGATCGATGCCTCTGGCTGCGGCCGCCTACAACGCCGGGCCCGGACGGCCGCGCAACTGGCGCAACGGCCCGGTGCTGGACGCGGCCATCTGGGCAGAAAACGTGCCCTTCAACGAGACGCGTGACTACGTGAAAAAAGTGCTGTCCAACACCACCAACTACGCGGCCCTGATCAGCGGACAGCCGCAGTCATTGAAAGCGCGGCTGGGCACGGTCGGGCCACGCGACGCTTCGGCGCCGCCCGTTGACGAAAAGATGCCATGACATTTGCTATGAAATATATAGCAAACATTTCCCGCCACCAAAGGGCAAGCAGCCAAAATTATCACGAACGGTAGCCGCGTCCCGCGCTGGCGTGTAGGTCTGCGCCTCTTCCGCCCCGCGTCCCCGCTCGATAAGCTTTGCACTTTGGCAGGAGACTCCATGGAAACAACCTGGTGGCAACAAGTTGTGGGCACCATCGCTACAGAATTTTCAGATCTTCCCGACGCCACGCAAACCACACGCGTGCTGCTGCGACTGCTGATGGCAGGCCTGCTGGGTGGCCTGCTCGGCTGGGAAAGAGAGCACAAAGGCCAGGCCGCCGGAGTGCGCACCCATATGCTGCTGGCCATGGGTGCGGCATTGTTTGTGGTGGTGTCGGCGCAAATCGGCATGGAGCAGGAAGACCTGAGCCGGGTCATCCAGGGCATCACCGCAGGCGTTGGTTTCCTCTGCGCGGGCACCATCCTCAAGAGCGACAAACCGGGCGAAGTCAAAACGGGCGACGTCAAAGGTCTGACCACTGCAGCCGGTCTGTGGCTCACCGCAGCCGTTGGCGTGGCCGCCGGCCTGGGGCGTGAGACCACCGCCGTGTTGGCAACGGGGATGGCTCTGGTGGTGCTGGCCCTGGTGCCAGCCCTGATGCGCCCCAAGGAAAAGCGGGTCCCACTGCTGGCCGCCAGCGACGACCCGAAGGGACCGGTGATCAGGCCTTGACGCGCTGGGACACGAACTCACCTTCATACTCCCTGGCCAGGGAGGTTTTCTCCGCTTCGCTGAGGACCTTGCCGGCCAGCTGGAAAATGCCCTGCTCTTCGTCCTTGAGGTGGTGATGAACCTTGTGATGCAGCTCACGCGCGACAACGATCCACGCCGGGGAGCTGAACTCGATTTCTTCGAGCTTTTCAACCAGTTCGTCCATCTCGTGATGCTCGGCAATCCCGTGGCGCGAAGGCTCCTGCGTCATGTCGTGGGCAATCAGTGGCACGTAAAAAAAGCGCTCCTCCGCTGCAGCGTGCGCAGCGAGTTCGGCTTTGAGCTCCCTGAACAGGAGGTCACGCTCCTTGCTGTCGCCGGAAGTGGCGATCAGGTTGTCCGCAAGGGCGCGTTGTGTGTCGTGGCTGGTACGGAGTGCTTCAAAGATATTCATACATACATTTTGGGGTGGGGATGGGACCAAAACTGTAGGCAGACGTCCCGGGACAGATTGGGACGACACCCCGGCGGCAGGCCACGCAGTGCTCCGGCGGGTGTTTAATGTGAGCAAGGGTGAACCCATGAAAAAAATACTGATACTCGGCGGCTCCGGCTTTGTGGGCCGCCACCTCTGCGAAAAACTGATGCAATGCCAGTGGCGCGTGACGGTCCCCACACGGCGCGAAGCCAACGCGAGGGATATTCAGATGCTCCCGCTGGTCGACGTGGCGCCGGTGAACGTGCACGACGAGGCGGCGCTGACCCGCCTGGTCGCGGGACACGATGCGGTCGTCAACCTGGTGGCCATCCTGCACGGCACAGGCGAGGCCTTTGACCAGGCGCATGTGCAGTTGCCGGCGAAGCTGGCGCGGGCCTGCGCCGCAACCGGTATCAAGCGTGTGGTCCACGTCAGCGCGCTCGGGGCTGATGCGCGCAACCCCGAAGGCGCACCCTCGATGTATCTGCGCAGCAAGGGCCAGGGTGAAGTGGTGTTGCGACAGGCCGAGCTGGCCCTGACTGTCCTCAGGCCCAGCGTGATTTTCGGCGCAGGCGACCGTTTTCTCAACGTGTTTGCCGGATTGCAGCAGGTGTTTCCCGTTATTCCGCTGGCAGCCAGCCATTCGCTTTTTCAGCCGGTCTGGGTCGAAGACGTGGCAGACGGCATCGTGTTTTGCCTGCAGGACAAGCACACCCATGCCACGACCGGCCAGACTTTCGAGGCCTGCGGCCCGGAAATTTTCACGCTCACCCAACTGGTGCAGCTGGCGGGCCAGTTCAGCGGCGTCAACCAGGGTCGGGGACGACCGGTCATACCCCTGCCTGCGGCCCTGGGCCGGCTGCAGGCCCGCATGATGGGCTGGCTTCCTGGCGAGCCGCTCATGAGCCGCGACAACCTGGACTCCATGCAGGTGCCCAACATCGCCAGCGGCAACCTGCCCGGGCTGGAGGCCCTCGGCATCTCTCCGGCATCCCTGCGGGCGGTAGCTTCCACCTACCTTGGGCCGGACAGCGGCGGCGCGGGCTTGCGCAGCCACCTGACCCTCAGACGCAAGACGGCCGGCCGCTTCTAGTTTTCCAGAGCAAGAAAAGCGACAAGCGTGGTGTCCCCTCTTCACCAGCCGGGGCCGCAGGTCCGGCTCCGGCGGCCCGCAGGCGCAGCGTTCCCGCGGGGGGAAGCGAAGTACACGCAGTGACGAGCGTGGGGGCCCGTACAGGCATCAATCCGGCATCTTTTTCGCATCAATGCCTTGACCGCCGTGCAGTAGCATGACGGGCTTTTCAAGCTCACAAAAAAGGCCAGGCCCGTATGCTCAAACTTTATATCGGCAACAAAAATTATTCGTCATGGTCCATGCGGCCGTGGGTGCTGCTCAAGCAGGCGGACATTGCGTTTGAAGAAATCATGGTGTGGTTCGGCTCCGATCCGTTCACTGCCAACTCCAGCTTCAAGCAAACCCTCAAGGCGGTCGCTCCCGCAGGCAAGGTACCGGTGCTGATGGACGGTGACCTCGCAGTCTGGGACACGCTGGCCATTGCCGAGTACCTGGCCGAGAAGTTTCCCGACAAAAAGCTCTGGCCGCAGGACGTGCGTGCGCGCGCCCGGGCCCGCAGCATTTGCGCCGAGATGCACAGCGGTTTTGGGGCCCTGCGTTCGGCTTGCCCCATGAATATCGAGGCCGACCTGAGGCAGACCGGCGCCTTGATCTGGCGCGACAAACCCGCTGTGCACGCCGATGTGGCACGCATTGTCCAGATGTGGAGCGAGCTGCTCGCTGAGCACAAGGGCCCCATGCTTTTTGGCTCTTTCAGCATTGCCGACGCCTATTTCTCGCCAGTGGCCATGCGCCTGAAAACCTACGGCCTCCCCGTGCCCCAGGAGATCAGTGCCTACGTAGCCCGCCTGTGCGCCATGCCCGGCGTTGCGGCCTGGATGGACGGCGCACGCGCTGAGAAAGCCTTTGTTGAGGTGGACGAGCCCTACCGCTTGTCACGCTAAACCACCGCACAGCCTCACGCTACGCCTGCGGTGTGCTTTGGACAGTAGG